>LJNS01000101.1 GCA_001303245.1 Gammaproteobacteria bacterium SG8_30 | reverse complement strand
GCTACCGAATGCCATTCTGGATCCGGCATTTTTTATTCTTTCATCTCTCCGCGTCCTCTGCGCCTCTGCGGTGAAATCCTGAATGGCGGCCACAGCAAGGGATGCCTGCAATGATTGCCTTATCCGACTACCTGATACTGGGCGCGATCCTGTTCGGCCTGAGCGTGGCGGGGATCTTCCTCAACCGCAAGAACGTCATCATCCTGTTGATGGCCATCGAGCTCATGCTGCTCGCGGTGAACATGAACTTCATCGCCTTTTCCTATTTCCTCGGCGACGTGGCGGGGCAGGTGTTCGTGTTCTTCATCCTTACCGTCGCCGCCGCCGAGGCCGCCATCGGCCTGGCGATCCTGGTGGTGCTGTTCCGCAACCGGCAGACCATCAACGTGGATGACCTGGATACCATGAAGGGCTGATGCCGATGTCACTGGAAAACATGCTGCTTGCCATACCGCTGGCACCCCTGATCGGCGCGATCATCGCCGGACTGTTCGGCCGGCAGATCGGCCGCGCCGGTGCGCACACCGTCACCATCCTCGGCGTCGGCGTGGCCTTCGTGCTGTCGGTGGTCATGCTCAAGCGCTTCGCCATCGACGGGAGCGAGCCGTTCAACGGCAGCGTCTACACCTGGCTGGTCTCCGACGGTGTGAAATTCGAGATCGGCTTCCTGGTCGACAACCTCACGGCACTGATGATGACCGTGGTGACCTTCGTCTCGCTGATGGTGCACATCTACACCATCGGCTACATGGCGGATGATGACCACAACTGGCCGGCGCACTCCAAGGCCGGCGCACCCTCGTCCTACCAGCGGTTCTTCAGCTACATCGCGCTGTTTACCTTCTCCATGCTGATGCTGGTGATGTCGAACAACTTCCTGCAGCTGTTCTTCGGCTGGGAGGCGGTCGGCCTGGTCTCCTACCTGCTGATCGGTTTCTGGTACACGCGGCCGACGGCCATCTACGCCAACCTGAAGGCCTTCCTGGTCAACCGCGTCGGCGACTTCGGTTTCCTGCTTGGCATCGGCGCCATCTACGCCTTTTTCAACAGCATGGACTACGCGACGGTGTTCGCCGCGGCACCCGCCATGGCCGATACCACCATCGAGATCTTCAGTGGCACCGAGTGGTCGCTGATGACGCTGATCTGTATCCTGCTGTTCATCGGTGCCATGGGCAAGTCGGCGCAGGTGCCGCTGCATGTCTGGCTGCCGGACTCCATGGAAGGCCCGACGCCGATCTCGGCCCTGATCCACGCGGCGACCATGGTCACCGCCGGCATCTTCATGGTGGCGCGCATGTCGCCGCTGTTCGAGATGTCCACCACGGCGCTGGTCTTCGTCATGATCATCGGCGCCATCACCGCGCTGTTCATGGGCTTTCTCGGCATCGTGCAGAACGATATCAAGCGTGTCGTCGCCTACTCGACGCTCTCGCAGCTCGGCTACATGACCGTGGCACTCGGTGTGTCAGCCTACGCCGCCGGCATCTTCCACCTCATGACGCATGCCTTCTTCAAGGCGCTGCTGTTTCTCGGCGCCGGCTCGGTGATCATCGCCATGCATCACGACCAGGACATCCGCAACATGGGCGGCCTGCGCAAGTACATGCCCATCACCTGGATCACCTCGCTGATAGGCTCGCTGGCGCTGATCGGCACGCCGTTCTTCGCCGGTTTCTACTCCAAGGACACCATTATCGAGGCGGTGCACCACTCGCAGCTGCCTTACGCCGGACTGGTCTACTGGATGGTGCTGGCGGGCGTGTTCATCACCGCCCTGTACAGCTTCCGCATGTACTTCCTGGTGTTCCACGGCAAGCCGCGCATGGATGATCACACCCGCGAGCACCTGCACGAGACACCGTGGGTGGTGACGGTGCCGCTGATCCTGCTGGCGATTCCGTCCGTGCTGTCCGGCTACCTGATCGACCCGGTGGTGTTCGGCGACTACTTCAACGGCGTCATCCACGTGAACCCCGAAAACGACGTGCTGTCCGGCATCGGCGAGCACTACCACGGACCGGTCAGCTTCGTGCTGCATGCCTTCGGTGGCCCGGCCATCTACCTGGCCATCGCCGGCGTGGTGATGGCCTGGTACATCTACATGAAGCAGCCCGACATCGCCGACAATATCCGCCAGCGCTTCCGCGGCATCTATCAGCTGCTGATCAACAAGTACTATGCCGACGAGTTCAACGACTTCGTCTTCGCGGGCGGTGCGCGCGGCGTCGGGCGGCTGCTGTGGAAGATCGGTGACAGCGTGATCATCGACGGCCTGATCGTCAACGGCAGCGCGAAGCTCGTCGGCTGGGTATCCGGCATCGTGCGCAACATCCAGACGGGCTACCTGTACCACTACGCCTTCAGCATGATCATCGGGCTGCTGTTGCTGCTCGGCTGGTTCGTGTTCCTGTCGGGAGGTGCGGCATGATCGATTTTCCGCTGCTCAGCCTGCTCATCTGGCTGCCGGTTGCCGGCGGCGCGGCGCTGCTGGCCATGGAAGCCATGGGCAACACCGCCAGCCGCCAGATGGCACTGATCGTGTCCATCGTCACCTTCCTGCTCAGCCTGCTGCTGTACACGAACTTCGACATGACCACGGCGGCCATGCAGTTCGAGGAACACCTGCCGTGGATCGCCGCCATCGATGCCAACTACCACCTTGGCGTCGACGGCATCTCCATGCCGCTGATCATCCTGACCACGTTCACCACCGTGCTGGTGGTGATCGCCGGCTGGGAGGTCATCCAGAACAAGACCGGGCAGTACATGGCCGCCTTCCTGATCATGGAGGGCCTGATGAACGGCGTGTTCGCCGCCCTCGACGCCGTGCTGTTCTACGTCTTCTGGGAGGCCATGCTGGTGCCGATGTTCCTCATTATCGGCATCTGGGGCGGGCCGCGGCGCGTCTACGCGACCATCAAGTTCTTCCTCTACACCTTCTTCGGCTCGGTGTTCATGCTGGTCGCGCTGATCTACATGTACCTGGAGGCGGGCAGCTTCGGCATCCTGGACTTCCACCGCCTGCCGCTCGGCATGACCGAGCAGGTGCTGATCTTCATCGCCTTCCTGATGGCCTTCGCGGTCAAGGTGCCGATGTGGCCGGTGCACACCTGGTTGCCCGATGCCCACGTCGAGGCGCCGACCGGCGGTTCCGTCATTCTGGCGGCGATCATGCTGAAGATCGGCGGCTACGGTTTCCTGCGCTTCAGCCTGCCGATCACCCCGGATGCGAGCAACGCGCTCGACTGGGTGATCATCCTGATGTCGCTGGTGGCGGTGGTCTACATCGGCTTCGTCGCGCTGGTGCAGGAGGACATGAAGAAGCTGATTGCCTACTCGTCCATCGCCCACATGGGGTTCGTGACGCTGGGCGTGTTCCTGGTGTTCACGCTGCTCGACAACAGCGGCAGCGTCGAGGGCGCGGCCCTCGGTATGGAAGGCGGCATCATCCAGATGATCTCGCACGGCTTCATCTCCGGCGCGCTGTTCCTCTGCGTCGGCGTGCTGTATGACCGGCTGCACAGCCGCCAGATCAGCGACTACGGCGGCGTCGCCAATACCATGCCGGTATTCGCCGCCTTCATGGTGCTGTTCGCCATGGCCAACTCCGGGCTGCCCGGCACCTCCGGTTTCGTCGGCGAGTTCATGGTGATCCTGGCCAGCTTCAAGGCCAACCCGTGGTTTGCCTTCCTGGCCGCCGGTACCCTGATACTGGGTGCGGCCTACAGCCTGTGGCTGGTCAAGCGCGTGCTGTTCGGTGACGTTGCCAACGACAATGTCATGCAGCTGGAGGACATCAACAAGCGCGAGTTCCTGGTGCTGGCGAGCCTCGCCGCCGTGGTGCTGCTGTTCGGCATCTGGCCGGCGCCGCTGACCGAGGTCATGCACGCCAGCGTCGGCAACCTGCTGGAACACGTCTCGGTCAGCAAGCTGCCGGTCGAGACGGGGCTGGCGCTGTCAGGCACCGCGCCGTAGGAGAGATGAGCATGCCGTTATCCGAATTCACCCCGCTGCTGACCGAGATGTTCGTGCTGGCCATGGCCTGCATCATCCTGGTGCTGGACGCCTTCCTGCCGGACGAGCGTCGTGTCGTCAGCTACACGCTGTCGCAGCTGACACTGCTGGCCGCGGCCCTGATCAGCTGGAGCATGCTCGATGACGCGGCGGTCGTGGTGATGCACGGCACCTTCGTCAGCGACCCGATGGCGGCACTGCTGAAGACCAGCATCTTCCTGATTACCTTCGGTGCCTTCATGTACTCGCGCAGTTACCTGGTGGCGCGCGGTATCTTCAAGGGCGAGTACTACGTGCTGGGGCTGTTCGCCGTCCTCGGCATGCAGGTTCTGGTATCCGCGCACAGCCTGCTGACGCTCTACCTCGGACTGGAGCTGCTGTCGCTGTCGCTGTACGCCATGGTGGCCTTCAACCGCGACTCTGCCGATGCCTCCGAGGCCGCCATGAAATACTTCGTGCTGGGGGCGCTGGCCTCGGGCATGCTGCTCTACGGCATCTCCATGCTCTACGGCGCGAGCGGCAGCCTCGATATCGCAGAGGTCTCGGAGGTGCTGGCGGGGCAGGGCGAGCGCAGCATCATCCTGGTCTTCGCGCTGTGCTTTATCGTCGTCGGCCTGGCCTTCAAGTTCGGTGCCGTGCCGTTCCATATGTGGCCTGCTCGAGGAAACACTGGGCGGTCTGATGGCGGACTGGCAGCAGATGCTGACCATCCTGGCCGTGCTGTCCATGGCGGTCGGCAACATCATTGCCATCGCCCAGGCCAACATCAAGCGCATGCTGGCCTACTCGACCATCTCGCATGTCGGTTTCCTGGTGCTCGGCCTGCTGGCCGGCACGGCCGAGGGCTACTCGGCGGCCATGTTCTATGCCATCACCTACGCGCTGATGGCGATCGGCGGTTTCGGCATGGTCATCCTGCTGAGCCGCGCCGGCTTCGAGGCAGACCGGCTGGACGACTTCAAGGGCCTCAACGACCGCAGCCCCTGGTTCGCCTTCATGATGCTGATCCTGATGTTCTCAATGGATCCACGTCGACATGGTGTGGCTGGCCCTGGTCGCGGTGTTCTTCTCCATCATCGGCGCGTTCTATTACCTGCGCATCGTCAAGCTGATGTACTTCGACGCCAGCGAGACCGACCAGCCGCTGGCTGCCAGCACCGACATGCAGATCGCCGTCAGCCTGAACGGCCTCGCTGTGCTGGCGCTCGGCCTCTTCCCGGGCGGCCTGCTGGCGGTGTGCGCCGCCGTGCTCGCCTGAGCACCTGCGGCGGGGCAGGGCAGCCCTAACCCCAATGGCATTTACTTAAGCCCTGATCCAGATAAATAGCCACGGAATCACACGGAAAATAACGACATTGCTACTGAATATTCCGTGTTTTTCTGTGTGCTTCCGTGGCGAATCAGAGGTCAATGGGGGATGACATCACTCAGGTTAGTGCCATTCACCCTAACCCGCTTTCGCTGAACCCAGCCTGGAACGGTAGCCCGTCTCGCGGTTGCCCGTGTAGATCTGGCGCGGCCGCGATATGCGCGCGTCCGGCGACTCGTTCTGCTCGCGCCACTGGGCGATCCAGCCCGGCAGCCGGCCGATGGCGAATATCACGGTGAACATGTCGACGGGGATGCCGATCGCCCGCAGTATCACGCCGCTGTAGAAATCCACGTTCGGGTACAGGTTGCGATCGACGAAGTAGCTGTCGCTCAGCGCGATTTCCTCCAGCCTGCGCGCGATGTCCAGCAGCGGGTCGCGGTCGTTGCGGCCCGAGAGCAGGCGCTCGGCCATGCGCTGCAGCACCACGGCGCGCGGATCGAAACTCTTGTAGACGCGGTGGCCGAAGCCCATCAGCCGCACCTTGCTGGACTTGTCCTTTGCCAGCTTGACGTACTCCTCCGGCGTCATCTTTCCCGTGTGGATGGCATCCAGCATCTGCAGCACCTTGACGTTGGCGCCGCCGTGCAGGGGTCCCCAGAGCGCGCAGACCCCGGCGGCACAGGAGGCGAACAGGTTCGCCCGGCTGGAGCCGACCATGCGCACGGTCGAGGTGCTGCAGTTCTGCTCGTGGTCGGCATGCAGGATCAGCAGCAGGTTGAGGGCGTCGCGCACGGCATCGTCGCAGACATACTGGCGGTAGGGCTGCGAGAACATCATGTGGAGGAAGTTCGGCACGTAGCGCAGTTCCGGGTCCGGGTAGATGTAGGGCATGCCGTGCGTGCGGCGGTAGGCATAGGCGGCGATTGTCCTGACCTTGCTGATCAGGCGTGCCGCCGCACCCTCGAAGGTCTTCAGGTCGTCGAGTTCCTGGAACTCCGGGTGGAAGCAGGACAGGGCGTTGATCATGGCGGAGAGCATGGCCATCGGCGGTGCCGTTCGCGGAAAGCCCTGGAAGTGGTGCTTCATGGACTCGTCGATATTGGCGGTGTCCGTCAGCAGGGTGCTGAAGCGGTCGTATTCGGCGGCATCCGGCAGCGAACCGAACATCAGCAGCCAGGCGACCTCGACGAAGTTCGGCTGGTTCTCGAACTGCTCGATCGGAATGCCGCGGTAGCGCAGGATGCCGCGTTCGCCGTCGATGTAGGTGATGGCGCTCTCGCAGCTGCCGGTGTTGCCGTAGCCCGGGTCGAGCGTGATCAGGCCGCTCTGTGCCCGCAATGCGCGGATGTCAACCGCGCGCTCGCCCTCGGTTCCCTCGATGATCGGCAGGGAGTACTCCTGGCCATCCACCGTCAGGGTTGCTGTGTCTGTCATGTCCTGTCTCCTGATTCGCCTGTTACGCTTCAAGCATGTCAGCATGATGCCGCCTGGGCAGTCGCATGGGAAGCATTTGTCCGCGGGTGACCGCGGCATGATGGGTCGGTTGGATGTGACAGTGTGCGGCCACATGGCTTGCGAGCATGCGCGCAGACCGGGGCCCTTGATCGTTGTCTATGTGGAAGCAGGCAGCGGGTTCTGGCACTGTATGGCAAGGCCGTGCTCGAAGTTATGGCTTGCGTGGCCGGCCGGGGACAGAATTGAATTCTGTCCCCCGATGGATCGGTCTACCTCACCAGGATAACCGTGCAGTTGCTGCGGCCGCGCAGCAGCGCGATGGTGTGGTCGTCGAGCGGTTCGGCCGGCATGCCGAGTACCAGCTGCCCGGCCGGATGACGGCGCAGGCCTTCCAGCGTCGCGGCAATGCTGCCGCTGCTGGCCTCCAGGTAATCCACCGGGCGTTCACCGACGATCCCCCGGGCCTGCTCTTGCAGGGTATCCATCTCCTCGGGACTGTCCGGGGCCAGCACGACCACCAGGCTCGCGCCGCTGCTCTCCGCCATACGCAGGGCGACCCGCAGAGCCCGGTCTGCCGGCTCCGAGCGGTCGAATATCGCCATGACCGGTCGTTTCGCTGCAGCCTGGCGCCTGACCATGCCGGGGGGCATGCCGGCCGTGGAACCAAGCAGCATCAGGTCGACCTCGGCCAGGGTCTGGCGCAGCAGGTCGACCGGGTCACCGCGCAGCGCCCGGAACGACCACGGACAGCCGCGCGGGTTCACCATCTCCGCCAAGTCGCGTTCGGCCCGGCGTGCCTGCACCCGGAACTGGCGCTCCAGTTCATCGACCTGCAGGGGGCGCCCGGCCTGCGTCAGACGGCAGTATTCGCGGACCACCGGGATATCGGCCAGGGACAGGAGTTCGCTGTCCTCGATGAACAGGCCCAGCACCTCCGCCGCCGGGTCAGGTCCCAGCAGTTCCAGTGCTGCAAGCGTGTCGCGGTCGGTCAGGCTGTTGCCCAGCATGACCGTGACGCGGACCCGGCTCTCGGTCTTTACGGGCATCAGGAACTGTCACTCTTGTCGCTTGCGCCGAAGGCATGCCGCTGATCGGCAAACGCCAGCAGCCGGTCGCGCACCTGCGCATTCACCGTGCCCTCGGCAAACTGTCCGTCTTCGCCGGCGGCACCGGCCTCCCTGCCGGTCAGCAGCGTCATGCACTGGTCAATGTCCTCTACAGGGTAGACGCTGAAGTTCCCTTCACGCACCGCATCGACGACATCGTTGCGCAGCATCAGGTGCTTGACGTTGGCGGCGGGGATCAGCACGCCCTGCGTGCCGCTCAGGCCGCGCCGGTTGCAGATGTCGAAGAAGCCCTCGATCTTTTCGTTGACGCCGCCGATCGCCTGGATCCGGCCATGCTGGTTGACCGAGCCGGTGATGGCAAGGTCCTGGCGCAGCGGTGCGCCCGACAGGGCCGAGAGCAGGGCACACAGTTCGGCGGCCGAGGCGCTGTCGCCCTCGACACCGCTGTAGGTCTGCTCGAACACCAGGCTGGCGGACAGCGACAGCGGCCGGTCGATGACATAACGCGAGGCCAGGTAGCCCGACAGGATCAGCACGCCCTTGGAGTGCAGCGGCCCGCCGAGTTCCACCTCGCGCTCGATGTCGACCACCTCGCCGGAACCCAGCGCCACGCGGGCGGTGATGCGGCTGGGATGGGCGAAGGCGAACTCGCCGAGCTGGGCGATGGCCAGGCCGTTGACCTGGCCGGTGACCTCGCCCGCGGTGTCGATCAGCAGGGTGCCGCGCAGGATCTCTTCCTGCAGCCGGTCACGCACCCGGCTGGCACGCCGCGTGCGGGCATCGAGTGCCTCCTGTACATCGTCACTGGCGATGACATGCCTGCCGTTGCGGGCGGCATGGTAGTCCGACTCGCGCACGAGATCGGTGGCGTTCATGAGGCTGGCGGATATCTTCTCCGCGTCCCCCGCCTCGCGCACGCAGGCCTCGATGAGCCGCGCCGTCGCGGCACGGTCCAGCGGCCGGAGTTTTTCCCGGCTGGCTATCATCGAAAGCAGGCGCGCGAACAGGCGGCTGTTATCCGGGGTGCGGTCGAACTCGTCCTCGAAGTCGGCCGCCACCTTGAACAGCTCGGTAAACTCCGGGTCGTATACCTGCAGCAGGTAGTAGAGCAGGCGGTCGCCGACCAGGAAGACCTTGGTCTCGAGCGGGATCGGTTCGGGTTCCAGCGACACGGTGCTGACCAGGCTGAGTGCCTCGCCAAGCGACTGGGTGCGGATCTCGCGTGACTTCAACGCGCGCTTCAGCCCCTCCCAGGCAAACGGCTGCACCAGCAGCTTGGCGGTGTCGATGACCAGGTAGCCGCCGTTGGCGCGGTGCAGGGCACCCGATTTTATCAGGGTGAAATTGGTCACCAGGGTGCCCATTTCGGACATGTGCTCGATCTTGCCGATCAGGTTCGGAAAGGTCGGGTGGTTCTCGAAGACCACCGGCGCACCTTCCTCGCCGCTGTTGCTGACCAGGACGTTGACGGCATAGCGCCGCATGGCCGGCGACTCGCCCCGGTCCGGGCCGATGCCGCGCCCGCCCAGCAGGCTGATGGCCGTGGTGGCCTCGCCGCTGCTGCCCTTGAGGAAGATCTCGACGTTCTCGACGATATCCGCCTGCAGGTCGCGCAGGTAGGCCACGATGCGCGGCAGCGACAGGTATTTCTCGATCAGCTGGTTGATCAGGCTGCCGACCGCCAGCGTGGAGACCTCGCGGTCCAGCTCCCGCAGCTTGCCGCGTGTCTTGCGCGCCTCTTCTGGGATCGACTGCATGATGCGCTGGAACTCGGCGGTTACCTCGCGGATCATGGCATCGATGCGCTCCTGCTCGTCCTTCGGCAGCTTCTTGAACTCCTCGGAGCTGATGGTCTTGTCATCCCGGGTCGGCGCGAACACGACGCCGGTCGAGGTCTGGATGACCTTGATGCGGCGCTGTTTCGCGTAGTCCTGCAGCCGTTCGAAGGTGTTCTCCTGGTATTCCTGCAGTTCCTCCTCGATGGCGTGATGACGGGTGTGGTACTCGTTGCTCTCGAACGCCGCCGTCAGGGCCGTGTGGGCCTCGTCGATGAGCTGGCCGATGTCGTCGCGCAGCACGGTGCCCTCGCCGGGCGGCAGGCGCAGTGCGCGGGGCTTGGTCGGGTCCTGGAAGTTGTTGACATAGCACCAGTCGTCCGCCCGCCGTGACGTTGCGGACCTGGCGGTGAGAATGCGCCGGATGGCGGTGTGCCGGCCGCTGCCCTGCTGACCCAGCACGTAGAGGTTGTAGCCCTTGGCCTGGATCTCGGTGCCGAACTGGATGGCATCGACCGCGCGCTCCTGCCCGAGCGGTTCGGTCAGGGCCTCGAGGTCGGCTGTGGTTTCGAAGTCAAATAGCCGGGGGTCGCAGCGCGTGTAGAGTTCGTCGGCAGAGAGTGGCTTGACGCTTTGCATGGTTCACAGTCCTTTCCGGGCACAATAGAACGCCTGACGGCAACCGCCCCCTCTGCGAACCGCCTGTCCGGGATCAGAGCCGGGCAGGCAGGTGGGTGCGAATCTCCCTCGCGTCGTACTGGCCCAGGTTCTTGTTAATCTCGGTGACCCTGAGCTTCTCCGGATTGGTGAGCGCCTCGCGCAACAGGCCAAGGAAATGACTGCCCGCGACCACGACCAGGTGGTTGTAGCTGCCCTTGCGGCAGCTGGCGTTGACCTCTTCATCGACCTGCTTGGCAAAGCGGATCGCCTCCTGCTCGTGGGGTTCGACGGATGTCGACATTGCATGCCGGCCCTGGCCGCCGCTGTCGAAGCTGCGGCCCGGACGGTCAGAGGCCAGCGCGCTGCCTTTCTGCCGCGCCACGTCATGTTCAAGCGCGTGGATTTCCTGCAGCTCGCCTTCCGGGGAATCGACGGTGAAAAACCGTGCCTTGCTCTGATCTGCCACAACAATCAGTGGGATGCTCATAACTGCCTCCCGTGTATCCGGTTCCTGATTACAGGATAACCACGTACCGCGGTCCTTGCCATGACGAGGATCAGCAAATGCAGTGTGCCTGCAGGGCCCAGCCGTTCATCCCTTGATGCAGATCAGGGGTTTGAGCCGGGCGACCTTGCGGGCCAGGCCGGCGGCATCGGCCGCATCGACGACCGCGTCCACGTCCTTGTAGGCGCCGGGGGCCTCCTCGGCGACGCCGCGGGAGGAGGGGCTGCGGATCAGGATGCCGGCCTCGTCGAGTTGATCGACCAGGGCGCGGCCGTGCCACCGCCGGCTGGCCTGGCGACGGCTCATCGCCCTGCCGGCGCCGTGGCAGGCCGAGGCGAACGAGGCCGCCCCGTCGGGACGGTTACCGGCGAGGATGTGCGAGGCGGTGCCCATGGAACCGCCGATCAGCACCGGCTGCCCCCACTCGCTGAGTTCGGCGGGCAGCCCGGGGTGACCGGGCCCCCAGGCACGCGTCGCACCCTTGCGGTGCACGTAGAGTTCATGCGGCTGGCCGCCGATGTCGTGCCGCTCGATTTTGCAGGTGTTGTGCGAGACATCGTAAAGCAGTTCCAGCGAGGCCGCCGGCAGTATGCGTTCGAACACCCGCCGCGTCAGGTGCGTGATGATCTGGCGGTTCGCCAGCGCGCAGTTGATCGCGGCACGCATGGCGCCGAGGTAGGCCTGGCCCGTGTCCGACAGGATCGGCGCGCAGGCCAGTTCCCGGTCGGGCAGGTGGATGCCGTGGCGCTGTGCCTCGACGACCATGGAGCGCAGGAACTCGGTGCCGATCTGGTGGCCGAGGCCGCGCGATCCGCAGTGGATGCTGACCACGATACGGCCCCTGGACAGGCCAAAGGCGGTGGCGGTCTCCGCATCGAAGATCTCGCTGACCTCCTGGATCTCCAGGTAGTGGTTGCCCGATCCCAGCGTACCCATCTCGTTGCGCTGGCGCTTGCGGGCCTGTGCCGAGACACACTCGGGGCGTGCGCCCTGCATGCAGCCGTGCTCCTCGACCCGGTCCAGGTCCTCCTGGCAGCCCCAGCCGCGGCTGACGGCCCAGCGGGCGCCGCCGGCGAGCATGGCGTCCATGCCGGCCTCATCCAGGTGTATGCGCCCGGTGCTGCCGACGCCAGCGGGAATGGAGTGGAACAGGGCATCGGCCAGGCGCTTGCCTACCGGTTCGATGTCCGCGCGGTCCAGACCCGTGTGCAGGGTGCGCACACCGCAGGATATGTCAAAGCCGACACCGCCGGCGGAGATGACGCCATCGGCGCCGGCATCGAATGCCGCGACGCCGCCGATCGGGAAGCCGTAACCCCAGTGGGCATCCGGCATGGCGTAGGAGGCCCTGACGATGCCCGGCAGTGCCGCGACGTTGCAGACCTGCTCGCGCACCTTCTCATCCATGTCCCGCACCAGTGCCTCGCTGGCATAGATGATGCC
>LJNS01000028.1 GCA_001303245.1 Gammaproteobacteria bacterium SG8_30 | reverse complement strand
CGATCCGCGAGTTCGTCATCAGCCGCAAGAGCATGGGCGGGTTGCAGACCGATCTCGAGTCGCGCGTGCTCGACCTGCGCGGGCGACCCGTCCCCGGACTGTTCGCGGCCGGCGAGGCGGCGGGTTTCGGCGGCGGCGGCATGAACGGTAAGCGCGGCCTCGAGGGCACGTTCCTCGGCGGCTGTATCTTCGGTGGAAGGATCGCGGGGAGGATGGCATGACGAGGCGCATCGAGAACGCGCTCAACATCGACGAGCTTAGGGAGATCGCCAGGCGCCGGCTGCCGCGCTTCCGCTTCGCCTTCGACTACGTCGACGGCGGGGCAGAGGACGAGGCGACGCTGAGTCGCAACCGAGAGTCCTTCGAAGAGCTGCGCTTCCGGCCGCGAACGCTCAACGACGTGTCGAAGCGTGACACTGCCACGCGCATCCTCGGACAGCCGGCCGCGTTCCCGGCGATCGTCGGCCCGACCGGCCTGAACGGCATCCAGTGGCGTGACGGTGACCTGCAGATGGCTCGCGCCGCCGCGGGCGCCGGCCTGCCGTTTGCGATGTCCACCGTCTCGATGAGCTACATCGAGGACCTGGTGCGTGAGACCTCCGGCCGCCTGTGGCTGCAGGGATACGTGTTCCGCGAGCGGCAGATCACCGACCGGCTGATCGACCGCGCAGATGCCGCGGGCGTCGAGGCGCTGATCATCACCAGCGACTTCCCCACCGCGGGCAAGCGCGAACGCGACTTGCGAAGCGGGCTGCTGCCGAAACAGGAGTTCCCGCTCGCGACCAAGCTCGACATCCTGCTGCACCCGGGCTGGCTGCTGACGGTGGCGACCCGCAAGCCCCGCTTCGTCAACGTCGAGCGCGAGCTCGAGCCCGGCGCAAACGTGAATGCCTTCGTCGGCCACGGGATGTTCGACCCTTCGTTGAACTGGGACGACCTCGCCCGCTTCCGGGAGCGCTGGAAACGGAAGCTGCTGCTCAAGGGCGTGCTTCGCGCAGACGATGCGGAGCGCGCCGTCGGGATCGGCGTGGACGGCGTCTGGCTCTCCAATCACGGCGGCAGGCAAATGGACCGTGCGGTCAGCGGCATGGACGCACTGCCCGAGGTCGTCGCCGCCCTCGGCAGCCGCACGACCGTGATCGTGGACGGCGGCGTGCGGCGCGGGTCGGACATCGCCAAGGCCGTGGCGTGCGGTGCGGTCGCCGTGGCGCTCGGCCGCGCGCCTGTCTACGGGCTCGGCGCGGGCGGACAGGCCGGCGCCGCGCGCGCGCTCGAGATCCTGCGCGACGAGTTCGACCGGACGCTGGCGCTGACCGGCTGCCGCAGCGTCGCCGACCTCACGCCCGATCTGATAACGCGATAGGGGACATTCCTATTTTCCTTTCCTGCGCAAGTTGCTGAATTTCGGCAACGCGCGCGAGGACGAAGAAGAGGAGATGCTCCTCGTCAGCCGAAGAATCATTGACTTGCGGGAAAAAGGAAAATAGGAATGTCCCCTAGTTCCCCTTGCGCGCCAGGCGGTAGCTCTGGATCTTCCTTTCCGTGCCGCCGTCGCTCAGGAAGGTTTCCCAGACGATCACGTCGCGGCCGATCATGCGCATCTCCAGGCGATAGTCGGTCCGCTTGAAACCCGTGTAGGTAGCCTGGTTGGAACCGGCGTAGAAGAACTCGTACTTGCCAGCGGCGTTGTCGAAGTGGCCGACGTAGCGGTTGCCCTCGGTCGCGACCGAGAAGTCGTTCAGCAGCTCGAAGCCCCGGTCGCGCTCGAATCGCATCGTCGAGGATCCGGTGACCGGCTCCTCGAAGTCCTCCGACTGGAAGTTGGAGAACCTGAAGGTCACGCTCTGCGTCGTGTCCAGGCTGCTGACCGCCTCGGCGGTCGCGTCGATGCGGTTGCCTTCCGGGTCCAGCAGCCACACGGTGACGGACCACTGCCCGATGAAGGCGTCGATGTCGTGCCAGCCGTCGGGTGCTTCACCGTCGCCACCGCCGCCCTTGGTGGCGATCGCGCCGGCCATGGTCTCGGCCCGGTAGTCCTCGCGATCCTGCTCGTAGTCCTTCCAGGAGCCGGCCACGCCGCCGGCCACCGCGCCCGCCGCCGCGCCGGCCACTGCAAGCCCGGCGTCGCCGGTGAGCGCGCCCATGGTCAGGCCGATGAGCGCGCCACCCCGGGCGCCGCGCTTGCGCCCCTCGTTCTCGGGCTGCTGGTCCGCGTGGCCCGCCATCACGAGGCACGACAGGAGAAGTACGGAGGCGAGCCTTCCCGCAAGATTGAGTCCGTGCGTCTTCATCTGAATTCATCCCACAAATTGGAGGCGCTCGCCAGCCGACGGCCGGGAGCCCGGCGAAGCCTCGTTGAACGGTGTCAGTCCGGGATGAGTTCACCGAACTGTCTGCGTGTCCGTCCGCCCCGCGAGCAGGACCCCTTCGCCGCCCGGACGACGGGCCCAAGGCAGGCTAGAGTGGACGGGCCCGTAGTCTCCTACACAGGATCCTGATTTGCCAGCCCACGAACCCGCTGGCCCGACGGCGCCGCGCACGGTCCGCAGCTTCGTGCAGCGCGCCGGCCGCATCACACGGGCGCAGCAGCGCGCGCTCGAGGAACTGTGGCCGCGCTACGGCATCGACTTCGGGCGCGACCTGCTCGATCTCGATGCGACGTTCGGCCGGACCGCGCCGCGGGTCCTCGAGGTGGGCATCGGCAACGGCGAGACGTTGCTGGAGGTGGCCTGCAGGCGACCCGAGGCGGATTTCATCGGGGTCGAGGTGCACCCACCCGGCATCGGCCACTGCCTGCTCGGCATCGAGGCTAAAGGTCTCACCAACGTCCGGCTGATCGCGCACGACGCAGTGGAGGTCCTGGAAAAGCAGATCCCGGACGGGTCCCTGGACGAGCTGCTGCTGTACTTCCCGGACCCGTGGCCGAAGAAGCGCCACCACAAGCGGCGCATCGTCCAGCCTGCCTTCGTTGCGCTGGTGGCGCGCAAGCTCAGGGCCGGCGGAGTCTTCCGTCTCGCCACCGACTGGACGCCGTATGCAGAACAAATGCTCGAGGTGCTGGCGGCTAGCACGGACTTCGCCAATCGCGCCCCGGACGGCCGATTCGTTCCACGCCCCGCCTCGCGCCCGCCGACCAAGTTCGAGCGCCGTGGCGAGAGACTCGGGCACGAAGTGTTCGACCTCGAGTTCACACGGCTCGCGGCCGGTTCCGGGCAGGACGACTGAGCGGCGGCCAGCCTCGCGCAGGCTCGACCCGGCCTCCATGCAGAGGCGGGCACACCGTACCCGTCAGGCGCCCGCCAGGCCGAACAGGGCGGCCGCCAGCGCAGCCACGGCTGTGGCCATGGCCAACGACGCAATCGTCGTCGCCCGCTTCAGGCGTCGCTCGGCAAGCGCTGCCGATCGCTCGAGCGCGGTAACGGTCGTCTGCAGCTGCTCCGCCAGCTCGCGGACGTGCGCGTCGTTCTGGGCCGCCGCCGCCTGCAGCTCGGCGATCTGTTGCTGCATGAGCGCCCCGGGGGTCGGATCTGCCCCGGCGGTGCGTCGCGTGAAAACCGGCGCCGCGGCGGTGATGATCGTGCCGACGTGCGGCAGCACCGCCTTCAGTGCGGGAACGAGCCAGCCTGCCATCGCATTCTCCTCGAGGGGACATTCCAATTTTCCTTCTTCCGGCTTTCGCTTCTCAACCAGGGACTTACGACGAAAAGGAAAATAGGAATGTCCCCTTCAGTCCATCGATCATGAACTGCACGGCGAGTGCGGCGAGCACGACGCCTGCCAGCCGGCTCACCACGTGCGCGCCGGTCACGCCCATCACGCGGTTGACGAAGGGCGTCAGCAGCAGCAGCGCCAGAGTGATTGCGAGCACCGCCGCGATCACGCCGAGCAGCCCGAGCGTCAGCAGCGGATCGGGATGCAGCGTGCCGAAGGTGAGCAGCACCGTGGCGAGTGCGCCCGGACCCGCGATGAACGGGAAGGCCAGCGGGAACACCGAGATGTCGTCGCGCTGCTGCACCTCGGTCTTCTCCTCGCTGGTGGTCTTCGTGCCCGACTCGCGTGCGAAGACCATCTCGAGCGCGATCAGGAAGAGCATGGCTCCACCGGCGATCCGGAATGCATCGACGCTGATACCCATCATGTCGATGAACCAGGCCCCGCCGAGGGCGAACAGCACCAGCACGATTCCGGACACGGCGACAGCCTTGAGCGCCATCTTCCGCCGGTAGCGCTCGCCCGCACCGCCGGTCAGGCCGGCGAACACGGGTACCAGGGTGATCGGCTCGACCACCACGAACAGCAGCACGAAGAACCTGAGCAGCTCGTCGATCATTCGTAGTCCGCCGGGTCGACGTCCTCGGCCAGCAGGACGAAGCCGGCCAGCGTCTCGATCGGGATGCGCGTCAACGACGCGCCGGCGCAAGGGCCGTCGACGCAGAAGCCGGTTTCCATCTCGAACAGCGCGCCGTGCGAACAGCACACGATCAGCGAGCGGTCGGGCGTCAGGAACCGATCCGGGCGGATGTTGAGCGGGTGCCCTGCGTGAGGACAGCGGTTCACGTAGGCGTGGATGTCGTCGCCCTTGCGCACGAGAAAGCCGGACAGCGGCCAGGGCCCCGCTCCCACCCGGAACTCGCGACAGGGATGCTCGGCGAGGTCGTCGACCTCGCACAGCACCCGCTCCGTGTCGATCTCGCCCTTCACCCGCGTGGCGCCCTCAGTTCCTGAAGCCCGCCGTCCCGAGCGCACTGTCGATCATGCCCCGCCGCATCATGAACCAGAAGAGCAGGATGCCCGGCAGAGCAAGCAGGGTGGTCAGCAGGTAGAAGTCGACATAGCCCATGGCCTGGATCACGCCGCCCGCGGTCGTGCCCGTCAGCACGCGGCCCAGCACGCTCGCCGCCGCCGAGATGAGCGCGTATTGCGCAGCGGTGAACTGCAGGTTGCAGAGCGCCGAGAAGTAGGCCACCACCACGACGCCGCCGTAGCCGCTCGCGAAGTTCTCGAAGCCGATCGCCGCCGCGAGACCCCAGTTGCTGTGACCGGCCGCCGCGAGCACGGCGAAACTGAGGTTCGAGACGCACATCAGTACGAGCGCCAGGAGGACAGACCGCTTGAGGCCGAGCTTCGTGTACAGGATGCCGCCGAAGAAGATGCCGACGAGGAAGGCCCAGAAGCCGAAGGCGACGTCGTAGACGGCGATCTCGTCGTTGGTGTAGCCGAGGTCGTTGAACAGCAGCCGGAAGGTGAGGTTGGCCAGCGTGTCGCCGATCTTGTGCACCAGGATGAACGCCAGGACGAGCCACGCGCCGCTGCGACGCATGAACTCCGCGAACGGGCCGACGATGGCTTTGCGGACCGCCGCGAGGCCCCGCTTCTCGCCCGCAACGACATGGCGCGCCGGCTCGCCCACGATCAGCCCGGTCAGCATCGCCGGCAGGGCGAAGGCCGCGCAGGCGACGTAGGCCGCCGACCAGCCGAGCCGGGCCGCGACCACGAGGGCGAGCGCACCGGCGGCGGCCGACCCGATCCGCCAGCCGTACTGGGACATGCCGGAGCCGACCCCGAGCTGGTAGGGCTTCAGCGTCTCGATCCGGTAGGCGTCGATGACGATGTCGTAGGTGGCCCCCGCGATGCCGACCAGCAGCGCGGCGACCACCGTGGCCTGGATGCTGGCGGACGGGTCGACGAGCGCGAGGTTGACCACCGCTGCGATGACGGCCGCGCCTGCGACGAGCAGCCACGACACGCGCTGCCCGAGCCGGCCGAGCACCGGGATGCGCACGCCGTCCACGATCCAGGCCCAGAACACCTTGAGGTTGTAGACCAGGAAGGCGAGCGTGAACGCCGTGACCGTCTTCTTGTCGATGCCTTCCTGCGCGAGGCGCGTGGTCAGCGTCGCCCCGATCATGGCGTAGGGAAAGCCCGAGGAGACGCCGACGAAGAAGGCGGCCAGCGATTCCTTCTCCAGGTAGGGCCTGACCGCGGCCCAGGGCCCACGCTGGCCGGACGCCGCCGCCCGGTCGGCGTCGCTCACAGGTCGTAGTCCATGACGAGGGGAGCATGGTCCGAGAAGCGCTGGTCCTTGTAGATGCGCGCCCGCCTCGCCTTGCCGGCAAGCGACGGGCTCGCCACCTGGTAGTCGATGCGCCAGCCCACGTTCTTGGCCCAGGCCTGCCCGCGGTTCGACCACCACGTGTACTGCTCGGGCCGCGGCTCGACTTCCCGGAAGGCGTCCACGTAGTCGAGCTTGCCGAACACCACGTCGAGCCAGGCCCGCTCCTCGGGCAGGAATCCGGAGTTCTTCTGGTTCGAGCGCCAGTTCCTCAGGTCGATCGGCTTGTGGGCGATGTTGAAGTCGCCGCAGAGAATGTAGTCCCGCCGCCGGCGCCTGAGCGACTTCAGGTATGGCAGGAACGCATCCATGAACCGGAACTTTGATGCCTGCCGATGAGGACCGGAGGAGCCTGACGGAACGTACAGCGACACCACCGACAGACTCCCGAACCGTGCCTCGAGGTAGCGGCCCTCGCGGTCGAACTCCTCCACGCCGAAGCCGCGGACGACCTCGTCCGGCTCGGCGCGCGAGAACAGCGCGACGCCGCTGTAGCCTTTCTTCTCTGCGTCGAAGTAGAACGCGTGGAAGCCGCGGGGTCTGAAGTCACCGTGGTCTAGCTGGTGCTCCTGCGCCTTGGTTTCCTGGAGGCAGACGACGTCGGCGCGCTGACGAGGCAGCCACCGGAACAGCCCCTTGCGCGCGGCCGACCGGATACCATTGCAGTTCAGCGTGATGATTCGCATCTGCGCCCCGCGCGAAAGCCGACATCATACGCAAGAGCCATGAGAGGGTCTGCATGCGCGACTACCAGCGTGAGTTCATCGAGCTCGCCATCGCGGGCGAGGTGTTGCGGTTCGGCGAGTTCCGGCTGAAGAGCGGCCGGCTGAGCCCGTACTTCTTCAACGCCGGGCTGTTCAACACCGGCAAGGCCGTGGCCGCCCTCGGCCGTCACTACGCGGCGGCCGTCGCCGCCTCCGGCCTCGAGTTCGACATGCTGTTCGGCCCCGCCTACAAGGGAATACCGCTCGTGACCACGACCGCGGTTGCGCTCGCCGACGGGCACGACATGGACCGGCCCTTCGCCTTCAACCGCAAGGAGGCCAAGGCCCACGGCGAGGGCGGCGTCATCGTCGGGGCGCCGCTGGCGGGCCGCGTGCTGATCGTCGACGACGTGATCACCGCCGGGACGGCCATCCGCGAGTCCATCGACATCATCCGCGCGGCCGGGGCCGCGCCCGCCGGCGTCGCGCTGGCACTCGACCGGCAGGAGCGCGGCCAGGGCGATCTGTCGGCCGTTCAGGAGGTTCAGCAGGCCTTCAGCATCCCGGTGGTACACATCATCACGCTGGCCGACCTGATCGAGCACCTCGAGCGCGCGGATCGCCCCGCAGAACTCGAAAGCCTGCGGAACTACCGCGCCAAGTGGGGTGTCGACCCGGAAGCGTGATGCAGTTACGCCCCGGGAGGGACGCCGGCATCGGAATATGTCGCCAGAGGTGAACGCCATGAAGACCCCCGTACTCCGCACGCTGGTGCCCCTGCTGCTGCTGGCGTTGGCGGCGGGCCCCGCCGCGGCCCAGAAGCTCTACCGCTGGGTGGACGAGAACGGCCAGGTCCACTACGGCGACAGGATCCCGCCGCAGTACGCCGACCAGGACCGCGACGTGCTGAACCAGCGCGGCGTCGCGGTGGGCCGCGAGGAAGGCGCCGAGACGCCGGAAGAGGCCCGCGCGCGGATGGAGCAGGAGAAGGCCGCGAAGGCGATCGAGGAACGGGCACAGCGCGACCGGATGCTTCTGCAGACCTACCAGAACGTCGACGAGATCGAGATGCTGCGCGAGCGCCGCATCGACCTGATCGACTCCCAGATGATCATCCAGGAGCAGTCGCTCAAGACGCTCAGGCAGCGCCACGCCGACCAGGTTGCGCGCGCCCAGCGCTTCGCGCCCCGGAACACGGCCGCGGACGCGCCGCCCATGCCCGAGGGCCTGGCCGAGGACATCGCCCGCTCGGAGTCCGACATCCAGACCCAGGAGCGCAACCTGCAGAAGAAGCGCGACGAGCGCGCCGCCTTGAACGCGCAGTTCGACACGGACGTGCGGCGCTTCAAGGAGCTGCGAGGGCTGTAGCAGCCGGCGGCTCGAGGAGAGGCGACTCGAGGAGGGGACAGTCCCCTGCGGGGACAGTCCCCGTCGAGTCCCCTTCGAGTCGCTCCGTCGAGCCCCCGTCGAGTCGCCCCGTCGAGTCCTGTCCCTGCCCGGAGTCCCCGGGATCGCTAGCGCCGTCCGGAGCTGCCGAACCCGCCGGCGCCGCGCGCGCTCTCCTCGAACGAGTCGACGACCTCGAGCGCGACCTGCACGACCGGCACGATGACCATCTGGGCAATGCGCTCGCCGGGTTCGATCGTGAACGGGTGGTGCGCCCGGTTCCAGACCGAGACCATCACCTGGCCCTGGTAATCGGAGTCGACCAGGCCCACCAGGTTTCCCAACACGATGCCATGCTTGTGGCCGAGTCCCGACCGGGGCAGCAGCATGGCGGCGAGGCCCGGGTCGTCGAGGTGGATGGCGATGCCCGTCGGCACCAGGTGTGTCTGCCCCGGCTCGAGCACGATCGGCTCGTCGAGGCAGGCGCGCCGCAACCCCTGTAGCCGGCCCGCTCAGCGGCGGACGCGCACGACGTTGGCCGGCAGCGCGGCGGCGGCGCGCCGGTCCGCGATCCGCGCGATGAGCTTGCGAGCCAACTCGAGCTTGCCGCAGGTGGCGAGCTCCTCCCGGCCCCCTTCCCACAGCAGCAACAGCGAGTTCTCGTCCTGGTCGAAGGCCAGCCCCTCGCCCACCTGGTTGGCTGCGATGAGGTCGAGCCGCTTGCCCTGCAGTTTCGCGAGCGCGTTCTGCTCCAGGTCCTGGGTTTCCGCGGCGAAGCCCACCACGAACGGGCGCCGCTTCTCCAGGGCCGCAACCGAGGCGAGAATGTCCGGCGCCTTGACCATCTCGAGCGTCATGGTGTTGGCGCGCTTCTTGATCTTGCCGGGGGCCACGGCCGCGGGACGGTAATCGGCGATGGCGGCCGCCCCGATGTAGAGGTCGGCGTCGCCGATGGCGGCGTGGACCGCGTCGTACATCTCCTGTGCGGTCTCCACCATCACCCGCACGACGCCCGGCGGGGCCGGCAGGCTGACGGGCCCCGATATCAGGACGACCTCGGCGCCCGCCTCGCGGGCCGCCTGGGCGACCGCGTAGCCCATCTTGCCGGAGCTGCGATTGCTGACGAAGCGCACCGGGTCGATCGGCTCGCGGGTCGGGCCGGCCGTGATCACGACCTTGGTGCCCGCGAGGGGACGGGCCGCCTCCAGGCTGTCGAGGACGAGCGCAGCCAGCTCGGCCGGCTCGAGCATGCGGCCCTCGCCGGTCTCGCCACAGGCCTGCTCGCCGGTCGCGGGCCCGTGGATGGCGAGCCCGCGCTGCCGGAGCGTCGCCACGTTCGACTGGGTGGCGGCATTCGCCCACATCTGCCGGTTCATGGCCGGGGCCACGTGCACCGGCGCCTCGGTGGCGAGGCACAGCGTCGTCAGCAGGTCGTCCGCACGCCCGTGCGTGAGCTTCGACAGGAACTCGGCCGTGGCGGGCGCCACCAGGACGGCATCCGCCCAGCGCGCCAGCTCGATGTGCCCCATGGCCGCCTCCGCGGCCGCGTCCCAGAGCGAGTCGCGGACCTCGCGCCCGGAGACGGCCTGGAACGTCAGCGGCGTGACGAACTGCTTTGCCCCTTCGGTCATCACGACCTGCACCTCGGCGCCGCGCTCCCGCAGGCGACGCACGAGGTCCGGGCTCTTGTAGGCCGCGATGCCGCCCGTCACGCCCAGCAGGATCCGCGGCGGATGCCGTTCCTTCATGGCTCGATTATCGCGCCGGCGCCCGGGCAACACCATTCCGCCATGCCCGCCGGTTCTGGGCACATGTCTTTCTCGGCGTTCGAGCCACATTCCGCGCTGCCCTTGCGGATCCAGGCACCCGAACATGACGGCCGGAGGGAATGCGCCCATGCTCAACCTGCCGGAGACCGAGCGGCCCCGCGAGAAACTCCTGGCGGGCGGCGCCGAGACGCTGACCGAGGCGGAACTGCTGGCCGTGCTGCTGCGGCACGGCGTCGCCGGGGCGAGCGCGCTCGACCTCGCCCGGTCGCTGCTCCTCGAGTTCGGCTCGCTGCGCGGGCTGCTGTCCGCCGAACGCGAAGAGGTCTGTCGTCACCGCGGCATGGGGCTCGCCCGTTGGGCCGAGATCCAGGCCGCGCTCGAGCTCGTGCGTCGTCATCACCTGGAGCGACTGCGCGCGGGCCCGTCGCTCACGAGCCCCAGGGCGGCGCGCGAGTTCCTGATCGCGCGCCTGCGCGATCGCGACCACGAGGTATTCTGCTGCCTGTACCTGGACAGCCGCCACCGGCTGATCTGCTTCGAGGAGCTGTTTCGCGGCACGATCGACGGCGCCAGCGTGCATCCGCGCGAGGTGGTCAAGCAGGCGCTCAGGCGCAACGCGACATCCGTGATCCTGGCGCATAACCATCCGTCGGGGGTCGCGGAGCCGAGCCAGGCGGACGAGATCATCACGACGCGCCTGCGGGACGCGCTCGCGCTCGTCGACATCCGGATGCTCGATCACCTGATCGTCGGGGACGGTTCCTGCACGTCGCTCGCCGAGCGCGGCATCGTCTGAGATCCGGGAGGGCACCCCGGCCTAGAACGCCTCGCCGACCGAGACGATCAGCGTCTCATCGTCGCGCCCCCGGCCGTAGTCGATGCGGATGTTCAATCGGTTCTCCTCCGTCAGGCGCCAGCGCAGCCCGATGCCGCCGGCCGGCAACCAGCCGGGCGCCTCGAAACCAACGACGGGATTGGAGATCCGCCCCGTGCCCCCGAACGCCACGAATCCCAGCCGGCGCGTCGCGTGCCACCGCCATTCAGCCTGCACGGCGAGGAGCGACTTGCCGATGTAACGACCGGGCGTGTAGCCGCGCAGGTCGGCGCCGGAGCCGAACCAGGCAAGCGCGAAGAACGGCGCGTCGCCGTCGACCACCTGGGCTGCGGCACGCCAGGCCAGCACGTTGCGCTCGTCGATCGGGCGATACCCGTTGTACTCGAACCGGTAGTTGAAGAAGCGGGTCGTGTCCAGCACCGAGTCGCTCCGCGTGTAGTCGACCGAGAGCTCGGACAGGGAGCCGCGCCGCGGGTAGAACGTGTCGTCGCGTGTATCCCACTCACCCTTGAGCCTGACGCTCGCCATCTCGAAGGTCACCTTGGGCAGAAGCTCCGCAATCCCGGGCGGGAGAAGCGGGATACTGATGGGCGACCGGCCATAGCGTATTCCGCCGCCGATCCAGGCGTGCTCGGCGAAGTTGTAGGAAACGTTGAGGAGGCCTCCGTTCAGCTGCTGCCGCACGGGCAGCGTGAGTTGCTCGAACTCCTGGCTGAGCCGGACCTCGTAGTGGATCTCGCCGGTGCCGAATCCGACGGTCGTGCGCCACCTGCCGCCGCCCCAGTAACGGCGATCGCCGGCCGCAGCTCCCCAGCTGCCGCCTTCCGCGTACATGCCGCCAATGCCGGCAATGTTGATGCGGGGCTGGTCGCTCGCGGAACGGGCGGGCGTCAGCTTCGCGATGCCGAACTTGAGTCCCCAGCCGAGCAGGCCGCTGCGGAAGGGGATGGGTGCCGCCACCCATTCGCCCGAGGCCGGGATGGAGTGCCCTTCCGTCTCGATCCCGAGGTCGTCGAGGATCGTCTCGCCCATGTCTCCGCCGACATCGTCGCTTCCCCCATACGGAAGGAGCAGGAGACGCGGCGGGCGGGCGCTCGTCTCGATGGGCGGCGCCGCCGTCGCAGCCGGGGACTGGGTGCCGGCCGCCTCGGCCGCCTGCTCCGCGGTCGGCTCGGCGGACGCGGCCAAGGCCACGAGCCCGGACAGGGCAATCAGCACCGAGGCCCAGCGACGAGATTGTTCCTTCAGGATGGGCATGGACAGGCCGGCCGCGCTTCGGCCGATGCAGGCGGCCAACAAACGCACAGCGTGTTCCACGCGCCTTGCTATGTCAAGTGGCTGATCAGAAAGGTATTTTTTGTCTGTGCCCGGGCGCCGACCGCGCCCGGGCACACCGCCGAGGCAGCCCGGCTGCTACGTCGGCGACGCCGCCCCGGCCTTGCCACGCTGAGACCGGGCTGGTCTAATACGCGGCTATTTGGCGGCGCCGTCAGATTCCGTGCGGGCGCCTCGGACGGAGTAGGAATCATGTCCAAAGTCTGTCAGGTCACCGGCAAGCGCCCCACGACCGGCAACAAGGTGTCGCACTCGAACATCAAGAAGCGCCGCCGCTTCCTGCCGAACCTGCACACGCAGCGTTTCTGGCTCGAGGAGGAGAAGCGCTGGGTGACGCTCAAGGTGTCGACCCACGGCATGCGCACCATCGAGAAGAAGGGCATCGAGAAGGTGGTCGCCGAGCTGCGTGCGGCCGGCCAGCACGTCTGATCGTCGCGGGAGGACTGAGCCATGCGTGACAAGATCAAGCTCGTCTCGACGGCCGGTACCGGCCACTTCTACACCACGACCAAGAACAAGCGCCTGCATCCCGAGAAGATGGAGGTCAGCAAGTTCGATCCCGTGGTGCGCAAGCACGTCAAGTACAAGGAAGCGAAGATCAAGTAAGGTCTTCGCGACGGCGCTGCGCAGGCGTCACTCGCCAAGCAGCCCCTGGAACCACGCCACGAATTCCGGCTCCTGCAGGACGCCGGCGTGAGAGGCGTTGAACCCGGCCAGTCGCCTCGCCTCTGCCTGCAGCTTGGGGGGAAGCTGGCTCTCGAGCGGCACGACGCCGTCGTCCCCTTGTCCTGATCGATACGAGAACACCAGGTAATACGGGACGGCCGCCGGCCAGTCCCATTCCAGCAGGTCGCGGAGGAAGACGCTGCCGGTCGCAACATCCCGCCAGGACGGCACGACAATCGGCGAATGCTCGACACCGGAGGCCGCACTGGGCATCCCTCCCATCGGGCTATTGACGGTCAGGACCCAGGCGATGCGCGGCAGCATTTCGGGGTACTGACGGCCGAGCTGCCGAACGAAGTCCCGGACCACCAGGCCGCCCATGCTGTGGGCCGCCACGAGCACGCGGTCGAACGCGTAGCGCCGGTGAAGCTCGTGGACCGCCCAGGCCAGGTGCTCGCTCACGAGCTCGAGACTCGTGCCGCTCGGGTACTGCAGCACCCAAGGCTGGAAACGGGCTCGATCCAGCGCCTCGATGGCAGCTCGCCAGTCGCGGGCACCGGCTGAAATGCCATGCACGAACAGCACCGGGATCCTGCCCGGATCGTAGGGCTGCAGCAGGAACAGGCCGCCACCGAATTGCCGGATGTAGTCCAGCGGTCGCCACAGGCCGAGCGACACGGACTCGTCGCTGAACATGGCGTCGTCGAGGGAAACGACACGCCCCAGGTTCATTCTGGGAAGGCGCAGGTCGTCGGACGCGGCGGCACGGCCGTCGGGCCTTTCCCGCAGCGGACCAGTGATCGGAAGCACCGGCACGGAAACGCGCTCGCCGGGTCCGACGTCGATCGCGTCGGGCCTCCCGAAGATGGCCGCATGCTCTTCGGGCTGGTACTCCAGGTCCGAGTTCACATCGACGAACGCGGCAACGAAATAGCGACCCGGAAGGGCGGGAAACGAGTACCGGCCCTCCGCGCTGACGGCATCGAACCCGATCAGGCGGTAACCCGGTTCGTCGGCCATGTAGAGCACGGCGATCGGCGTGCCCTTTTCGCCCGACTCAACGACGATGCGGCCCTCGATCCGCCCGATCGCCTCGATCTGCTCGGACTGCTGCCTGACCTGCGCGAGCGAGCATGCTGCCAGCAACGGGAGGAGCACCGCCAAGAGCAGCCAGCGACTGATCGGGACCATGGAGCCCGCCTCCGGCGATTCAGTTAAGGTCGTCGTCCCTGTAGTACTTCGTGCCCTTCACGGTCAGCTCGAGCGCGAGGCCATCCTCGGTCAGCTGGTAGAGCCACACGCCCGGGGAGACGGACAGCGCGCCCTGCGTCGCGGCACCCTCGCCCTCGTACTGCGCCGCGGCCGTGACCTGGCCGCCGAACTCCCAGCCGCTGTCGACGAAGCCGTCGAGCGCCGACTTCGTGGCGAACACCCAGACGAGCTGGAACTTCTTCACGCCGAAGCCGAGCCCGGTCTGCAACTCCACCATCTTCATGAAGGTCGCGGCCCCCGTCTTGCGGTCGACCGCAAGGCCCTTGCCGGCGCCGCCGCCGACGACCAGGATCTTGGTGCCGAAGTTGCTGAACACCGCGTAGCCTGCGGCCTCCGCGATCGCCTCGCGCGCGCCCGGCTCGATCTTGTACAGGCGCTCGAGCACCTTCGCCGACGTCTCACGGATCTCGGCGCGCTCCTCATCCGGGCTCTTGGCCGCATGGGCCGGCTGCCAGGCCATCAGGCAAACGATGGCGGCGGCCAGCCATCGGCCGCCCGGTACGTGGGTCGTCATTGCTGCCGGTCCCCCATGAATGCCGGCGTGACCGGCACGTCTCGCGCGCGTGCTAACCGCCGATCCGGGCGGCATCGGTGCAGGCACCGAACACGGACACCGTGACCCCGTCCCGCGCGACGGCCGCGTTGAACGTGCCGAGCGACTCCTCGATGACGATGCTGAAGGCCCGGCGTCTTTCGATGCCCTGCAGGAACACGGTGCCCTCCTCCCGGGTCACCCTGGCGATCGGCGTGGAGCGCCGTTCCTCGGCCGCACCAGTCGTCGAAAGCACGTCCTTTTTGAGGTCGACGAGGATGAACTGCGGCACGTCGAGCTCCCAGGGCTGCGCGTTGAAGCACTCGCCGGTCTCGAAGCAGATCATCGCCTGGCTCGACGAGCACAGCAGGCGCTCGCTGCCCGACACGTCGTCCGCCAGCGCCGTCGCCAACACGAGGGAACCGGCTGCCGCTGCAAGCATGGTCTTCATGAAATGAGTCTCCGGACGGCGTCGGCACGCCGTCTGCTCAGAACTTGACCGAGTATTTCTTGGCCTCGAGGCAGGCGCTGAAGGCTTTCTTGAAGTTGGCCATCTGCTCGGCCGTGAGCGCCTCGCGCTGCTCAGCCTGTGCCGACGCCTGCTGCTGCGCCTGCGCCTGCGCCTGCGCCTGGGCGCGCTGCGCCTGGCGACGGCCTGACACCGCACCTGCCGCCGCACCCCAGGCGGCACCCTTGCCGGCATCGTCGCTGGCGATCTCACCGATGATCGCGCCGGCCGCAGCACCGCGGACGGCGCCGCGAGCGCCGGCGCCCTGGGTAGCGCCCTGGCCGGCGGCCTTGGCGGCCTGTTGATCCGCCTGGGCCTGCTGCTGGTTCGCCTGCTGTTGCTTGGCGATGGCATTCGGGTCCATGCCGGTATTGGTCGTCGCCCACTGGTAGCAAGTGGCCTCGTCCTGCGCCTGCTGTTCTGTCGTCTGGTTGTCGGCCGGGAAGACGAAGACGTCTAGCGATCCGGCGACCGTCTTGCCCCCGGTCTGGGCGGACGCCATCAGCGGCATCCCCAGCGCGCAGAGCGCTGCGACGACCCACCTGGCTGCTGCGTGATTCATGTTTGCTTACCTCGTAAACCCGCTATGGAGCGGGATCCCGGAGCAGTGAAATGCGCTCCGGGATCCCGCAACACACGCTTACTCTACGCGCTCCGGATCGCTCGGCTTCCAGCTCTTATCGTAAAACGACTCGAGCGGGCCATACAGACGGAAGATGGTGTTCCAGGCCTTGCCGGGTACCGTCTGGATCCAGTTGTTTTCCATTCCGTCGGGCGCATTCGGGCCGATATAGACGTCGTACGAACCATCGGCATTCGCCTTGACCTTGCCGAGGCTGTCTACGCCCGGGAAGCGCTGGTCCGTCTGCAGCATGGAGCGCGTCTGGTTGTCATAGAGCGTGAACGACCAGAAGTCCTTCGCCGGCACGTCGGGCGGCAGGTGGATCCTGTAGGTCTTGCTGCCGTCGAGGGCATTGCCGTCCTTGTCGAGGTAGGCGATCAGGTACTGGGAGCCCACACCGACGTTCCTGGCCGCCATCGCAGGCGTGATCCCGGTCGCGTAGAAATGCATGTAGGTCCGCGCGTCGAGCATCGTGGCGCCGTCAAGCAGGAAATCGTAACGGCCTCCGGGCAACGGATTGGTCCAGACCCGCTCGCCGGGATAGACATAGAAGCTCTCGTCTCTCGGCCGGGCCGTGAGGGCCTGGGCCGTGACCGAGCCCACCTTGGCGGCCTCGGTCAGGATCGCTCTCATCCTCGTATCCGGATTGAACGGCTTGCCCTTCTCGATGCCGATCGATGCCAGCATCCCACGGACCTCGGGGTCGAGGCCTGTGGCCGGCTCCGCCTGGACGGTCTCGTTGACCTCATCCCAGTAGCCGTAATCCATGCGGTGGATCGTGTTGTGCTCGGTCCCCGACACGTTGATGAAATTCATCTTCGGGGGGTTGTCCTTCTGCGACAGCGGATAGATGCGGAACCGCTTCTTGGTGTCCTCGACGGCCGGTCTTGTCGAGCCATTTACCTGGAAGCCGCGCCATACGACCCAGTTGCCGTAGGTGTTGGTCCGGGCGATGTGGTAGCCCTCGGGCAGAGCCCCCTCGTATCCGGGTGGCACGAGCAGGAACTTGCCGCCCTGGCCCTTGTCCGGGCCCGCGTTACCGAAATCGGCCACGTACTGGAACCAGGCGTCGTCGATGATGCCAAGCACCTTGGGCGGCGTCTCGATGACCATCGGTTCGTCGCCGAGTTCGACCCAGGCGACCTGGTAGATCGATACCGTGTTCGGAGTCAGCCACAAGGACCTCGAGTCCATCAGGTCCTCGAACAGGAGTGCCGTCGTGTTGGGCGGACCGAACTTGCGAAGGCCTGCTTCCATCGCGGACATGGAAGCCACCGGCAAGGTGGCGAGGAATGCCTCGGTCGCACGCCGCAGGTCGAGGTCGTCGTAGACCTTCTGCGTGGTCGCCTTGTCCGGAACGCCGTCGAACGAGCTCAGGATACCGAGATGCGTCTCCAGTACGTTAGGCGTCTCGATCCCTTCAGGGATGTCCGTGGTCATCTTCATGCGCGGCGGCTCGGCGGCCTGCAAGCCGGCTGCCGGAGCGACGAGCGTCGCTGCGAGAAGGATCGTGTGAAGTCTGGTAGCGTTCATGATGTCATTCCCTCGATGCAATACAGATAGTCATCCGGTACGGCACCGCTCGCGTGCTGCGCTGCAACAGACGAAAGAACCAGAACCCAAGAGCCAACTGCCGCGCCTTTTTTTTGCCAAACCATACGTTTCCTGGCCCCTTGCGAGAAGGGACGCAATCATCTGCGCCGGGCTGTGGCGGAACAAACCATTTTGCGACAGGATGCGCGATCCTGAGAGGAAACCCGGTTTTGACTGCACTCCCGATGATCAGCGCCCGTGTGCTGGGCCCGATGCCGGCGTTCCTCCGCACCGAGGCGGGCAGCAGGGGACTGAACCGAGCGACCGAGGCCGCCGGGCTGCCTCATGGCATCGAGCACGAGGACAACCGCTTCATCACGCAGCGGTCGCTGATGGTCTTTCTCGACGAATGCGCGCGACTCGTCGGCGACGCACGCGTCGGACTCGCGTTCGCACCGCACCTGACACCGGCCGAGTATGGTGTCTACGGCAGATACATGCTGTCAGGGCCGACGTTGCTCGACGCGCTTCGGCGCTCGCGGCAGGCGTTGCGCTGGCACAGCAGCCGCGACGAGTTGACCGTCGACAAGTCGGGTCCCCTCGTTCGCTTCGCCTACCGGTTCGGCAGCGCAGGCGCCCCGACTTACGAGAACGTGGCGTACTGCGCCGCGGGCGTCTTGCTCAACCTCCTCCGCGCCTACCTCGGGGCCGACTGGCGACCCGAGCGCATCGATCTCGACCTGCGCTATGCGCGTGCCGAAACGCGTGCACAGGATGTATTCGGCTGCCAGGTTCGCTGCGGTGCGGACAGGATAGGCATCTTCATGCGACCGGAGACGCTGGGCGTGCGCGCGCCGCGCCGCTCCTTTTCATCCGCGACGCTTGCCGACGTGCACCGCTCGCGGGCGAGGCGTGCTCCCGACGGAGTCAGCGAGGTCGCGCGCGAGCTCGTGCGTATCCAGCTGATGGATTCGGGAGTCGACCTGGAGGCAACGGCGGAGCGACTAGGTCTCGGCCCGCGAACGCTGCAGCGACAGCTGGCGGAACACGGGCTGCAGTTTCGTGACCTCGTCACCCAGGTGCGCGTCGAGCGCGCCCGCGAGTTACTCGCGGAGCGGGACCTCAGCATCACCGACGTGGCCGCCGAGCTCGGTTACTCGGCGCCTGCGCACTTCGCCCGCGCCTTCCGGCGCGAGACGGGGCTTTCGCCCCGGCATTATCGACGCTCCAGAGCGGCGCCCGCGATGTAGCGCGCTGGTGGGCGCGCCTTGTCTTGCCGGCGAATCACCGCTGTGATTCGATACCCGAAAGGCCCGTCCCGCGACGGGCCTTCTCGCATGGGAGCCCTCATGCCCGAACTACCCGAAGTCGAGACGACACGCAGCGGTATCGAGCCGTCGCTGCGGGGTCGGCGTATCGTCGCACTCGAAGTGCGCGACCGCCGCCTGCGCTGGCCGTTGCCCCGCAGGCTCGAGCGTCGCGTCGCGGGTCAGCTAATTCTCGGCGTGCGGCGGCGGGCCAAGTACCTCCTGATCGACACCGACGGCGGCACGCTGATCGCACACCTCGGCATGTCCGGCAGCCTGCGCATCGCCGCGGCGGGCGCGCCGATCCGGACGCACGATCACTTCGACCTCCTGCTCGACTCGGGGCGCTGCCTGCGGTTCAACGACCCCCGGCGCTTCGGCAGCCTGCACTGGGTGACCGGTGACCCGATGTCTCACCCATTGCTGGCAGCTCTGGGACCCGAGCCGCTCGGTCCTGAGTTCGACGGCGACTATCTCTGGAAGCGCGCGCGGGGCCGGCGCGTCGCCATCAAGCTGTTCATCATGAACGCGCAGGTGGTGGTGGGCGTCGGCAACATCTACGCGAGCGAGGCGCTCTTTCGTGCCGGCATCCGCCCGGGTACGCAGGCGCGGCGCGTGAGCCGGGAGCGCATGCACGCGCTGGCCGCCGCGATCCGCGAGGTGCTGTCGGAGGCGATCGAGGTCGGCGGGACGACGCTGCGCGACTACGTGAACCCGGACGGAACGCCCGGCTACTTCCGGCAGAAGCTCTACGTCTACGAGCGCGCGGGCGAGCTCTGCCGGCGCTGCGGCACACCGATCCGACATTACGTCCAGAGCCAGCGTTCGACCTACTTCTGCCCGTCCTGCCAGCGCTGACGCCGCGTAGCCGACGTGTCATCCGGCACGGATCGCCTGGCGTGCTGGCTGTGCTCGCGCATACCCAAGGGCACCCGCCGGGCCACCGGCGATGACCTTGCCGGGCGTGCCGCCTTGCTCGGGGGTGTCCCCCGCTCGCTCCGGGTCGATCTTAGTCGCTCGCCGGGGGACACCCCGTCGCATCCGGCACGCCTATGAGGTGCTGCCGAGCGTTCCCGCCTCGCGGCCGCGGTGGCGCGGGTGTCCGCGAGACTGAGCGAGTATCGGGGAGCGAATCGAGCGGACACCGCGCCGGATCCCGGCCGCGAGGCGACGTCAAGACCTGCGGAGGAAGACCGGGTCGGCCGGGACGCGGCCATGGCGCCGACGAGGGCGCCTGAACCTATCGAAGTCGAGCTAGCTGGAACGGGCTGTGCGGGCGTTGCCGTCGACGGCCCCGCCGAAGGACAGCACCTTGGTACTTGCTTCGCCGCCCTGGCCGCTTGCCTTGGCCTCGCCCGTACCCTGCGCCGAAGTGGCGGGCGCCTCGCCCACGCACTTGAGCTTGCCCTCCACGCTGGCGCCGCACTCGAGCTTGAGCGTGCGGTAGGTGATGTTGCCCGTGACGCGGGCGTTCGCCTGCAGCTCGAGATAGTGCTCGACCTCGAGGTCGCCCTCGACGAGGCCGTTGATCACGGCGTCGTGCACCGCGACCATGCCGGCGACGGAACCCTTGTTGCTCAGCACGAGCAGTCCGCGGCCTTCCGGCTGGCCGAGGACGTTACCCTCGACCCGGCCGTCGATCCGCAGGCCGCCGTCGAACACCACGTCGCCGCGCACGCAGGTGTCCTTCGCGAGCAGGCTCGACAGTCGCCCGGCATCGACCGGCGATGACTTCTTCTTCCAGAACATGGTTGCTTCCTCCCGTTTCGTCGTGAGGCTAGTTCGCGCGGGTACCGGACCCCTTGCGCGCGCTCAGGAATTCCACCTGCCGGGTCAGCTCCTCGACCTCGGCACCCAGGTCGGCGGCATGCTGTTCGAGCTGCCGGCGCGTCGCGGCCTCGACCGCGAGCTGCGAGCGCAGGCGGTCGGCCTCGGCCGTCGCCAGCGCCTGGTCCTCGCGCGCGGCCTCGAGGTCGAGCAGGTCGGCGACGACACCGCGGGCCGCCGCCACGAGCAGGAGAACGAGCAGGACCAGTCCCGCCCACTTCATCCGGCGTCGCGCCGGGTCGTGCGCCTCCAGCGCAAAGCTCGCCTGGCTGAGCCAGTGCGTGTGATCCCGACGCTGCAGAAGTCCCGGGGGCATCAGGAGTCGTCGCCCGCCAGGTAGGACTCGGGGTGCACCGGGGTGCCTTCCCTCAGGACCTCGAAGTGAAGGTGCGGCCCGGTCGAGCGGCCCGTGGACCCGACGGTGGCAATGTTCTGGCCCGGCAGCAGGATGTCGCCGACTCGCACGTGGATGCGCGAGGCGTGTCCGTAGCGCGTGACGAGCCCGCCGCCGTGGTCGATCTCGACCGTATTGCCGTAGGGACCGCGCGGCCCCGCGTAACGCACGCGACCGCCTGCACTCGCCAGGATGGGCGTTCCGTAGGGCGCCGGGTAATCGATACCCGTGTGCAGGGCGGGCAGCCCGGTGAAGGGATCGGTGCGGCGCCCGAATCCGGACGAGACGGGGACGCCCGGCACGGGCACCCGGCTCGGGAACGCCATCGCATCGAGGTCGCGCCGCGACAGTTCCGCGCCGACGCGGCCGAGCGCGGCCTCCAGTTCCCCGAGCTGGCGATCGAGCGCGACCAGCGAGACGCCTGCGCCGGGAGCCGCGTCGAACCGCGACGGCAGCAGCGGTCCGCCGGCCGGCCGCGAGGCATCGTCCGTCGACTTGGCGCTGTCCTGCTTCGGCCCTTGTCCCTTCGAGGAGGCGTCCACCCGCTCGGCAAGCCGGCTGGCCTCCGCTTCCAGACGGATCAGCCGTCCGGACAGCGCACCGATCTCGTCGACCAGCGCCTGGTCGCCGGGACGGCTGGGATCGAGCCCGAGGTAACCGGGCGGGCCGCCCGCGCTCCTGTCGCCGGCGTCAGCCACACGGCCGATCTGGAACCCGATGGCGAGGCCGGAGAGCAGTACGGCGAGCGCCAGCGCCGCCGCCAGCGCGACGAGCGTCCGCGTCCTGATCGTTCGCAGACCGGAGTCGGCGAGCGCTCCGGCTGAAAACATCATGATTGCCATGTTCCGGCCCTCGAGGCTTGTCCAGGCCGCTGGCGCCGCTCAGGAGTCATGGCCCACCAAACCCCTGCCCGCGGCGACCGGCCAACGTTATGTTGTCAGGGCGGAAGGAGACGGGCCGTGACGCGCAGCACAGTGCGCGGACGGCACCGAAGAAACCGGTGGATCAGCCCAGGATGGCCTGGAGCGCCTCGGGAAGACGCGGGTAACGGAACTCGAAGCCGGCCTCGAGGAGGCGGGCCGGCACCATCCGCTCGCTCGACAGGAGGAGCTCGTCCGCCATCCGGCCGAACAGCACCCGCATGGCCACGGCCGGCATCGGCAGCACGGCAGGTCGGCCGAGCGCGCGGCCGAGGGCCGCCGTGAACTCGGCATTGGTCGCCGGGTGGGGCGCGCTCGCATTGTAGGCGCCGGAGGCATCGTCACGCTCCAGCAGCCAGTGGAAGACGGCCGCGATGTCCTCGCGGTGCACCCACGGGAAGTACTGCTTCCCCGAGCCAAGACGGCCGCCGACGCCGAGCCGGAAGGCAGGCAGCATCTTCTCGAGCGCGCCTCCTTCGCCGTCCAGCACGACGCCGGTCCGCACGTAGCACACGCGGATGCCGCAGTCGGCGGCCTTGCCGGCCTCGCCCTCCCAGGCCGCGCACAGGTCGTGGGCAAAGCCCGGCTCGGGCACGGTATCTTCCGTGATCACGCTCTCGCCGTGGTCGCCGTAGTACCCGACGGCCGATCCGGAGATGAGTGCTCGCGACGGTCGCGAGGTACTGCACATCCACGCCACCAGCTTCGCGGTCGTCTCGACCCTCGATTGCCACAGCACGCGCTTGCGGCTCTCGGTCCAGCGGCCGTCGGCAATCGAGGCGCCGGCGAGGTTGATCGCCGCGCCGAAGGAGCCTGCATCGAGCTCCTCGAGGCTCGTGGCCGAGGTCTCGACGCCCCGGGGCAGGTCCGGGCGCGACTGCCGCGTCAGCACGACGACCTCGTGACCCGAGGCGGCGAGCCGCGGGCAGAGCAGCTCGCCGATGAATCCCGTCCCGCCCGTCACCAGCACTCGCATTTCGACTCCTTACGGAAGCAAAGTCGGGGCCGTTCCCGACTCTCCCTTTCTAGTGCAGCGAGCGAAGAAGCTGCTCGACCTCGGGGTCGCCCGGATACGCCTCGGCCAGCGCCGCCACGTGACGCAGCGCCTCGTCCTTGCGCCCGGCCTCGGCGTTCATGGTGACCAGCGCTGCCAGAATGTCGCGGTTGGCCGGGTGCCGCTCGAGCGCGTCCTCGAGCCAGGCGATCGCGCGGTCCGCCCGGCCCGCAGAATGCAGGGCGATGCCGTAGACGTACTCGTAGCGCGTATTGGCGGGCCGGGAGCGGGCCGCGGCCTCCAGCTCGGCAAGGGCGTCGTCGGCCGCGCCGCTGCGCACCAGGGACAGCCCGAGCGCATGATGCAGCGCGGCAGCACCGCCTGTCGCCGCCAGCCCCTGGCGCAGCGTCGACTGCGCGTCCTGCTCGCGGCCCAGGGACCGGTACAGGTCCGCGAGGTTCGCCCAGGCCGGGACGAAGCTGCGGTCGATGGCCAGTGCCGTGCGCAGCTCGCGCTCGGCCTCCTCCGCTTGCCCCCGCTCCGCATACAGGCCGCCCAGGTTGGAACGGGCCTCCGGCCGGTCCGCGTTGAACCGCTGCGCGGCCTCGTACTCCTCGAGCGCCGCGCGGTGGCTGCGCCGGGCCGCGTCGTCGAGCAGCGCCTCGGGTGCCCCGGCCAGGGCCCGAGCCGTCTCGATCCGGACCAGGCGGACGGGATCGCGGAGCAGCGGGACGAGCGCCTGCGCGCGGGAGGGGGGATCGAACCCGCTCAGGGCGCCGACGGCTGCGGCGCGCAGGTTCGGATCCGTGTCGCCGAGCCCCATGCGCACCGCGCGCAGCATGTCCGGGGCGGGCCCGGTCGCAAGTCGCCACAGGGCGCTCGCCCGGACGATGGCCGGCTGGGACGTGTCCTCGGCGAGCGCCACGAGCGAGGCACGCGCGCGCCCGTCGCCCGCATCCGCGGCTGCGAACGTCTCGGCGAAGGCCTGGAAGCCGGGCTTCGGGTCCGGGTACCAGCGGCGCACCGCCGTCGCCGCCCAGGCCGCGTCGCGATCCTCGTGGCAGCGCGTGCACGCATCGGGAATGCCGAGCGACGCGCCGCGATCGGGCCGCGGGATGCGGAAGCTGTGGTCGTGGCGCGGATCCACCACCATGTAGGTCGTCGTCGGCATGTGGCAGGCCGCGCAGCGCGCTCCGTCGGAGCCCTGCTCGTGGTGGTGATGCCCCGGCGTGTCGAACCGCGACGGCAGGTGGCACTGCGCGCACACCGCATTGCCCTCGGCCCGCAGGCGCTGGCCGTGTGGCTCGTGGCAGTCGGAGCAGGTCACTCCCGCCGCGGCCATCCGGCTGGTCAGGAAGGAGCCGTAGTTGTAGACCTCTTCGCGCATCTGGCCGTCAGGCCAGTACAGGCCGGGCTCGATCAGCGCGGGGCGGAAGGCGTCGTGCAGGGGCTCGCCGGCGACGTGCGCGTCCGAGAACTGTCCCCGGCGCGCGTGGCAGCGGGCACAGACCTCGATCTCGCGCGAAGAGCGGCGCGGCTGCGAGCGGCGGCCGTTGCCCGTCGCCGGATCGGCCTGCCAGGCGACGCCCCGACGCTCGTCGAGGCGTGCCGTCAGGCCCTTGTCCTCGCCTTCGCGGCCGTTCTGCGCCCAGGCAACGTGCCGCTCGCCCGGGCCGTGGCAGGCCTCGCAGGCCACGTTGATCTCCGACCAGCTCGTTGCGAAGCGATCGGTCTGCGCGTCGTAGTTCTTGCGCAGGTTGGTCGAGTGGCAGTCGGCGCACTGGTAGTTCCAGTTCTGGTCGATCCCGGTCCAGTGCAGGGGATCGTCCGGCGCGATCCGCTCGTCCGGATAGAGGTGGAACCAGCGCTGTCCGCCCTGCTCGGGCGCCCGCGCGTCCCAGGCGATCGTCAGGGACTGCAGCCGACCGCGAGGAAACTCGACGAGATACTGCTGCAGCGGCTCGACGCCGAATGTGTAGCGCACTTCGAAGTCTGCCGTCCGTCCGTCCGCGCCCTCGGTACGGACCAAGAACTTCCCGTCGCGGCGGAAGAACCGGGACGTAAGGCCGAAGCGCGAGAAGTCTGCGTCATCGAAGTCGCCCGCGACCGTCTCGTCGCTCGCCTCGAGCATGGCCCGCGCGTGCTGCGAGTCGCGCCAGGCCGAGTAGGCCTCGGCGTGGCACCCGGCGCAGGCCTCGCTGCCCGCATAGGCCGGCGGCGTGGCCGGCTGTTGCTCCTGCTGCCGCTGTTGCGCCACGGTCTCACCGGCCGGCCGGGGCGGCTGTCGACCGGCCTGCCACCACCATAGCCCCCCGGCCGAGAGCAGCAGCACGAAGACGACGAGCGCCGTCAGCGTCCGCGTGTTCATGCGCCAGCCCTGGCCGGCCGGATCGTGCCTGGCGTGTGGAAGAGTCCTGCCATCGGCTCAGGGTAGCCGACTGCGGCCTGGCGCGCCTCCGGCCGTGTCCCTCAGCGCGGCCCCTCGACGCGGTTGCGCCCGCCGGCCTTCGCGCGGTAGAGCGCCGCGTCCGCCTCGGCGAGCAGCCCCTCGGCGAGCGACTTGTGGTCGTCGTCGCCACGGCCCGGCTGGATTCCGGCGATGCCGATCGACAGGGTGATCGTGCGCTGCACGCCGGGACGCACCTCGACCGGCGCGGCCGACGTCGCGCGCAGGATGCGCAGCGCGAGATGATGCGCCTCGGCGGTGCCCGTGCCGGGCAGCAGCACCGCGAACTCGTCTCCGCCGAAACGCGCGGCGGCGTCGCTCGAGCGGACCTGTGACTCGATGCGTTGCGCGATCTCGCGGATGGCGGCATCCCCGCCGACGTGCCCGCTCGCGTCGTTGACCTCCTTGAAGCGGTCGAGGTCGATCATGAGCAGCGAGACCGCGCCGCCGTGGCGCTGAGCCCTGGCGACCTCCTCCCGCAGGCGCGAGTGGAAGTATCGCTTGTTGTGCCAGCCGGTCAGGTAGTCCGTCAGGCCCGCCCGCACCAGCCGCGCCCGGTTGCAGGCGTTCTCCAGCGCGAACCCGACGATCACCGCGAGGTGCATCAGGAAGTCCGTCGCGTGCTCCGGCGTGAAACGCAGCGGATCCGCGGCGCCGAAGTTGAGCGCGCCGACCAGCCGGTCGTTGCGCTTGAGCGGCAGGATGGCGACGCTCCCGAGGCCGCTCGCGCCCGGGAACAGGAGCTGGTGATCAGTGCCCACGTAGGGGCCCAGCCAGGGCCGCACCAACGTCTGCATCTGCGGCGCCAGCGTCACGACGCTGTCCGCGAACAGCACGCCCTCGAAGGAATCGGGCTTCCAGCCGTCGCCCAGCAGCAGATGGCGAATCTCGTGCTGCGGGTCCTGCAGCACCAGCGTGACCGCCTCGAGCCCGTAGGAGCTGCGCAGGCCGCCGACCGCTACGTCCAGCAGCCGCGGGAGCGAGTCGGCAGACAGGACCTCCTTTTCCCGCTCCAGTGTCTTCCTGAACACCGTCTCGTTGCGCTCGGCCCGCTCGACGAGCTCGCGCAGGCGAGCGCGCAGCGCGTCGGAGTCGTCGGGCAGCGATTCACCGAGCGGTTCCCTCATGAGGCCTCGCTCAGCCTTGCCGCGCCGCAGCGCGCCCCTCGAAGTACGCGCGTCCCTTGAGCATCAGCTCCTCGAAACCGGCGGCGTCGCCGCTCCCGACGAGGTCGCGCAGACGGCTCACGGCATCGCCGAGCGCCTGCAGCGACTCGTCGCGATACTCGTTGAGCGACTGGATCTCGAAGTACAGCGCGGGACTCTCCGACGCCACCCGGGTCGCCACGTCGAGCTGGGCGTCGAAGGTCGTGCTGGACAGCCGCGCAAGCCGCGGGGCCGCCTCGCCGCTCTCGGCCAGGGCGGTGAAGAACGCGATGTTCACGGCGTGCGACAGCCCGAGCACGTAGGCCATCAGCCGGTCGTGGTCGTCGAGCGTGGTGACTACCTGCTGGGCCATGGTGGAGGCGAACAGCTCCTGGCCCTCGCGCACCGCCTGCGGGTCGCCGAGGTCGAGGTGCAGCACGTGCCGGCCGGAGAGCAGCTCGGTGTCGGGACCGAACATCGGGTGGATCGAGGCGACTCGCACACCGGCCTCCCTCAGGGCCTCGATGCCGGCGCGCAGCGGCGTCTTGAGCGAGCCGATGTCGAACACGAGGCCCGCGGGACGCCGGACCGCCAGCTCGAGCAGCACGTCTCGCGTGATCCCGAGCGGCGTCGCCACGACGATCAGGTCGTGGTCGAGCGGCGACTCGCGCCAGTCGGCGATCTGCGGACAGCCCTGCACCTCCCCGGAGGGGTCTGCCACCTCGATGGCGAAGCCTTGGGATGCGAGGAAGTCGGCGAACCAGCGACCCATCTTGCCCGCGCCGCCGATGATCAGCGCACGCCGGCCGCTGCCGCGGCCCTGGGCCGCGACGAGCGCGCGCTCCTGCGTGGTGAGCGACGAGCGGATCAGCATGCGCATGAGTTGCTCGGCGACCGCGGGCGAGACGCCCGCCCGCTCGGCGCGCGCGCGCGCATTGAGCAGCACCTCGCGCTCGCGACCGAAGTCGCGGGTCGGATGGCCCGTGGCGCGCTTGACCGCGGCGATGTCGCGGGACAGCCGCTGCCGCTCGGCGACGAGGTCGAGCAGCTCCGCATCGATGGCGGTCAGGCGGTCGCGGAGTGCCTTCAGGTCCATCCAGCGCGTTCCCCCTCGTCAGTCCCGATCCTTTTAGCGGGAGGACCGGCGCCCCGCAAGCGCGATGCTCATGGGTTCGGTAGGCCGGCGAGGAACTCCTGCACGACGGCGTTGAACGTGTCCGGCGAATCGAGCTCGGACCGGTGGCGGCTGCCGGGGATCATCACCACGCGGGCATCCGGTATCTTCGCCGCCCAGCGGCGCTTCTCGTGGATGTCGGTGTAGTCGTGCTCGGCGCCGATGACGAGCGTGGGCGCGAGGATCCGGCCGAGGCGGTCCTCGGCGCTCCAGCGGGTCAGCGCGCGCAGCGAGGCGATGTAGACCCAGCGGCTGGTGTGACTCGCCCGCTCAAGGAGCCGCAGCCGCAGGCGCTCGTGATGCGGCGCCGGCAGCACGGCCTTGCCGAAGAGCCGCGCGACACCGCCGACGCCGAGCAGCAGCGCGAGCAGGAGACGGGAGAAGCCCATGTAGCGGCGCTGCCAGGTGCGGAGCTCGAATTCCGGCGCAGTGTTGGCGAGCACGAGCCCGGCGACGAGCTCGGGCCGGGAGAGCGCAAGCTCCGTGGCCACGGCTCCGCCCATCGAGAGCCCGACGACGTGTGCGCGCGGCGCGCCGAGCGCCTCGAGCAGCGCCGCGGCGTCCCGGGCGTGCTGCTGGATGGTGAAGGGCTCCTGGCGTTCGCTGGCGCCGTATCCCCGCAGGTCCGGCGCGATCACCCGGTAGTGCGTCGCGAAGGCCGGCAGCTGCCGGAACCAGTCGTCGTGGCTGCCGCCGAGCCCGTGAAGGAACAGGACGGACGGCCCGTCTCCCTCGACGCGGCAGGCTACGCGGATGCCGTTGACGACTTCGTGCCTCATCCTGCCCCGAACGCTATCCCGAAGCGGGGCGCCGCGCACGCGATGCGGACCGCGTTTCCGGCATCCCGCGAGTCCGCGGAATCCCAAGTGTCGCGCTCCGGCCGGCGCCGGTACCATCTACCCATGCGCACGCTGGTGCAGAACCTGCCGGACCCGCTGCCACTCGACCCCATGCCGCTCGCCTCGACCTGGCTGCGGCAGGCCTGGGACGAGCAGGTGCAGCCGAATCCCGATGCCATGGTACTGGCGACGGCGGATGCTGCCTTGCGCCTGTCCGCCCGGGTGGTCTTGTGCAAGGAGATCGTGCCGCTGCCTGGATACCTGGTGTTCTACACCAGTTACGAGTCGCGCAAGGGCCGCGAACTCGCTGCCCATCCCCGCGCCGCGGCCGTGTTCCACTGGGACGACCTGCACCGCCAGCTGCGGGTGGAAGGCATGGTTTTCCCCTCGCCGGCCAGCGAGAGCGACGACTATTTCGCCTCCCGCTCCTGGCGCAGCCGGATCGCAGCTTGCGCCAGCCAGCAGAGCCAGCCCATCGGCTCAAGGAGCGCGCTGGTCCAGCGCCTGCGGGAGGAAGCGGCGCGGCTCGGCGCGCCGGACCCGACCGAGGCGCCCGCCGACGACCAGGAACCGGAGTTCCACGTTCCCCGGCCGGCGGACTGGGGAGGCTACCGGCTCTGGGCGGACGCCGTGGAACTGTGGGTCGAGGGCGAGCACCGCGTGCACGACCGCGCCCGCTGGACGAGGACGCTCGAGGTACGCGACGACGGTACGATCGAGCCGGGCCCGTGGCACCATCATCGCCTGCAGCCGTAGGCGGGACCCGGCATCGATGTCCGAGCTCGAGGAAGCGCGCGAAATCACCTGCCCCCACTGCTGGGAGAGGATCACCGTGTTCGTCGACCTCTCCGCGGGCGGGCAGAGCTACTACGAGGATTGCTCCGTGTGCTGCCGGCCGATTGCGATCGCCTTCGAGACGGCGGACGGCGAGCTCGCCTCGCTGTCGGTCGAAGCGGCAGAGTGAGGCCGGCCGCTTGCTGCACGGCCGGCAGCTCGACGTGGCCGTCCCCGGCCGCAGCCTCGTCCGGGCGCTCGACCTCGAGGCGCGTCCCGGGCGCTTCATCGCCATCCTCGGGCGCAACGGCGCGGGCAAGACGCTGACCCTGCACACGCTCGCCGGGCTGCGGCCGCCGGACGCCGGGTGCGTCGAGCTCGGCTCACGCGCGATGGACGAGTGGCGCCCCGCGGAGCGGGCCCGTCGCCTCGGGCTGCTGCCCCAGTCCGTCGAGGACCCTTTCCCCTCCACCGTGCTCGAGACCGCCCTGATAGGCCGGCATCCTCACATCGAGTTCTGGCGCTGGGAGGATGCGGGCGACGTCGCTGCCGCACGGGCAGCCCTCGCGGCCGTGGACCTGGCCGGCTGCGAGTCCCGGGCCGTCGACACGCTCTCCGGCGGCGAGCGGCGGCGCCTCGCGATCGCCACGCTGCTCGCACAGGACCCGGCCGTCTGCCTGCTCGACGAGCCGACGAATCATCTCGACCCGCGGCACCAGTTCGACGTGCTGGCGCTGTTCCGCGCCCGGACCGAGCACGGTGGGACGGTCATCGCCAGTCTCCACGACCCGACGATGGCAGCCCGCTATGCCCACGATGCGCTGCTTCTCCGCGGCGACGGGCGCTGGGACTTCGGGCCCTGCGCGGAGGTGCTGACGCCGGCGCTGCTCTCGGCACTGTACGACAGCCCGGTGCACGAGCTCGCCTGGCAGGGCCGCCGGATCTTCGTCGGCGGCTGAGCCCCGCGGGCGCGGCGCACCTGAAATGCGCTCGCCCCCGCCGTGACGTGCCGACCGGGCTCGCCGCCTCAGCCGGTTGCGGAGATCCGGAAGGAACCGGTCCGCAGCTGCTCGTACTCCTTCTCCATGACGTGCGCGCGATCGCGCCCTGCGTGCTTGGCGGCGTAGAGCGCCTCGTCGGCGAGCTGCACGAAGCCGTCGACGCTGCGCCCGGGGACGGGGACCACGTAGGCGACGCCGACCGAGACGGTCAGGACCGGCGAGACCGAGGAAGTCGGGTGCGGGAGGCGCAGCAGGCGCACCTCCTGCAGCACCTGCTGCGCGAGCGCCGCCGCGTAGTCGCGGCTAGTGTCGTACAGGACGACGAGGAATTCCTCGCCGCCGTAACGTGCCACGAAGTCCAGCGGCCGCCGCGCGCAGCGGGCCAGCACCGCGGCGACCGCCTTGAGCGCCTCGTCGCCGGCCTGGTGGCCGTAGCGATCGTTGAAGGCCTTGAAGCAGTCGATGTCGATCATGAGCAGCGCCATCGGCTGCTGCTCGCGCACGCCCTGTTCCCAGACGCGCAGCAGGTGCGCATCGAGCCGTCGCCGGTTGTAGGAGCCGGTCAGGCCGTCGCGATCCGCCATTTCCGCGAGCAGTCGCGCCTCGAGCCAGCTCGTCCGGCGGGCCGCCTCCAGGTTGTAGGCCACGGTGGCGCCGACCAGGTTGGCGAAGAACAGCACCATGGCCTGGTAGGACGTCTGCGGGACCGGGATGTCGACCCACGCCGCGCCGGCCACGTAGGCGGCCAGGCCGACGAGATTCGTACGCAGGGCGCCGTAGAAGGACAGCCCCACCAGGTAGTACAGGAAGATCGTCGCCAGCACGACCACGGGGAAGACGGTCTCCGCACCCCTCGCGCCCGCCGCCAGGACGAGGGCTACGACCGCCGTCATCGCGACCGGTGCGAGCACGCTCACGACGGGGTGGAACCACCGCCGGCCGCGGGGCAGGAACGTGACGATCAGGCAGCCCGCCAGAGCGGGCAGCAGGACGCCGTAGCGCAGGAAGCGCACGACGCCGTCGCCCTCGGGCAGGACCATGCGGTCCATCGCGATGAACGCGAGCACGAGCGCCGAGGCGAGAACGATGTTGAGCCTAAGCTGCGTGAGACCTTGCTCGTACTGGTCCTGCCAGAACTGGACTTCGAGCCCACTCTCGAACCTGAGCCAGGGAAACCCGCGCTGCAGTTGCTCCGCGACGGGCGAAGCATGGGCTGGCTGGGCGGCGGGGTGGTCAGGCGTCACGCGGCGTCGACTCTGCCGTCGACGCCCTCGCCCGCGAAATGCTTCATCGGCGGCTCGCTGCGGTGGAAGAGGGAGGGCTGTGCAGGGCATCCAGTATACGCAGCCGCCTGGCGGCGGAACCGTTAAGCACCCTTCAACCGCTCGATCCGGAAATATGTAAAGCGTCGCGGAAAGGGCGGGGTCGCCCGCCGGGACCGGGTCCCGGGGCGCGGCTACGACGGCTGGTCCGAAAACCAGCGCGCGACGAACTCGTCGAAGGAGATCCGGTCGGCTGCCTCGATGGCGGTCTGCGCCTCTATCGAGCGCGCGGCCTCCTGACGGAAGGTCTCGAGCCGCTGTTCGTCGGGTGGATAGAGGTCGCGGAAGTAGTCCCGGTGCTGCGTGGACATGCGCAGCGCGAAATGGAAGAAAGCCTCGTCGTTCTGTTTCAACTCGCCGAGGATTCGCGCCGACGGAGTCGCGTCGGCATCCGTTACCTTCGCCTGCTGCACCGCGAGCGCAGCCGAGTACGGCCGCTGCGGGTCGCCCGCGTCGAGCAGCTCGCAGACGCCCTGCATCTCGTCGAGGAGCTGTCGGGCCCAGTCGGTCAGCGGACGGCGCCGGCCGTCCTCCTTGAGCTCGAGGCCGGGCTCCCTGCCCTGCCGCGCGACCCGGACGTGATTGGCGTCGAGCTCGAGCTCGTGCGAGCGCTCGATCATCGGGCTGTCCTTCAGGACGCAGAGCGCCGCGAAGGCCTCGAGGAAGCGGATCTCGTTCTGGCTCACACCGACCGGGTCGAAGACGCCGACGTCGAGCGAGCGCATCTCCACGTACTCGACGCCTGCGCGCTCGAGGGCACGCGTCGGGCGCTCGCCCGACCGGGCCGTCCGCTTGGGCCGGATGACCTTGACACCGAGCTGCTGGTACTCGGGGCTCGGCGTGAACACCAGCCGCGACAGGTCGCGGACGTACTCGGCAAGCGAGTTGACCGACACGGCGACGCCCGCCTGGCTCTTGTTGCGGTAGCCGAGGTCGCTCATCCGGAGGCTGGTCGCATACGGGGCGTGCATCGTGTGGCGATCGAGCTCCACCAGGCCGGGCGCGACCTCGCGCCCCTTGAAGAACGTCTTGCACAGTGCCGGCGAGGCCCCGAAGAGGTACAGGATCAGCCAGCCGTGCCGGCGATAGTTGCGCAGCAGCGGGAAGGAGTAGTTGAAGTGCACGCCGGAGATCGCCTGCATGACGCGGCCGTAGCGCAGCCCCAGGCCGAGCCGATACACGTACTTCATGCGCCCGATGTTCGACCCGCCGTAAGTCGCGATCGGAATGCTGGCATCGCCGTCGAGCGCGCAAGGCATGCTCGTCGCCCAGAGCAGCTCCTCGCCCAGCTGGCGGTAGACGAACTGGTGGAGGTCCGTCAGGTACTGCAGCAGCTCCCAGCTCTCGCTGAAGGCCGGCGTGATGAGCTCGATCAAGGCCTCGGAGTAGTCGGTCGTGACGTTGCCGCTGGCGAGCGCCGAGCCGAGGGCGGAGGGGTGCGGAGTCTGGGCTACGCGACCCTGCGGCGTGACCCTGAGCGACTCCTTCTCGATGCCCTTGCGGCCCTGCTGCAGCGCGCCCTGCTCACCCGAGTTCACCACGGCCGCGAGCCTGCGTTCGAAACCGCGGTCGATGCGTGCTGGGGGCATGAGGATCGGCGCGCCGGGGGTCTGAATGGCCGGGCAAGCATTCTAGCTGCCGGAGCCTCTCGAGTGGAGCCGGGCCTCACGGCAGGTCCGCGTGACCGGTGGGGCCGACCGTCCGGGTGACGCTGGCCGAGGTCGAGCGGCGCCTGGTCGCCCGGCGTCGCGCGCGTTACATTTCAGCCCTGCGGCACGCTTTCTTTTCAGCGTTCATTCAGCCCCCGGAGCCGATCCTGTACGCCATGAACCCGGTATCCGCGCGTCGCCTGGTCCCGCTCCTCGCCGGCGTCCTGCTGGCCGGCGCGGCGGCCGCGGACTCGTTCCGCTGCGGCAATCGCCTGGTCACGGACGGCGACAGTGCCGCCAAGGTGCTGGCCCTGTGCGGCGAGCCGAGCGAGGTTACGACGACCTCGATCCTGCGGCGTCCGGTCGTGTGGCGCTACGGCCGGCCCTGGTACGCCTCTGACGACCTCGTGCCGGTCGCGGTCGAGTTCTGGACCTACAACCTCGGCAGGCAGAAGCTCATGCGGCGGCTGCGCCTCGAGGACGGCCTCGTGGTCGAGATCGAGACGCTTGGCCATGGTTACCATGACGATCCCTGATCCCGGATCCGGCGCTCCCGAGGCGGTCATCCGGCCCATCCGTCCGGACGACGATGCGGCGATCGCGTCGATCATCCGCGAGGTCATGGGCTCTTTCGGCGCCTGCGGGCCCGGCTTTGCCAGCAACGACCCCGAGGTCGACCACATGAGCCGCGCCTACGCCGCGCCGCGCGCCGCGTACTTCGTCCTCGAGCTCGCGGACCGCGTCGTCGGCGGTGCCGGCATAGCGCCGCTCGAGGGCGGCGAGCCGGACACCTGCGAGTTGCGCAAGATGTATTTCCTGCCGCCGGCGCGCGGGCGCGGACTCGGGGAGCGCATGCTCGCGCTCTGCCTCGACCGCGCGCGCGAGCTAGGCTTCCGGCGCTGCTATCTGGAGACGCTGACCGGCATGGAGGCCGCCAAGCGGCTGTACGAGAAGGCCGGCTTCAGGCGCCAGCGCGGCCCCGTCGGCAGCACGGGCCACTTCGGCTGCGACACGCACTACCTGCTAGAGCTCCGGTAGATCCGGCGGGCGCAAAGGCGTCGGGAGCCAGCGTCGCGGGAGTCCGCCTGCAACGGCCGCCGGTCGTGGCCGCCGCCGCTATAATCGCCGGCAGAGTCGTTTGCGGAGCGCTCCATGACCTACAAGAAGCTCCTCGCGAGCTGGGCCGAGTCGGGGTCGCGGGCGAAGACCGCGGAGACCTACGAGGTCCGCCTGCCGCTGGACGACGCCGCCCGCATCCACGCCCTCGCGGAGATGTACCCGGGCCGCACGCGCGAGGAGATCATCACCGACCTGCTGTCGGTCGCGCTGCAGGAGTTGCAGGCCGCCATGCCCTACGTGCGCGGCGACAGGGTGATCTCGACCGACGAGCAGGGCGACCCGGTCTACGAGGACGCAGGCCAGACGCCGAGGTTCATCGAGCTTTCCCGCAGGCACCGCAAGCAGCTGTCCGGATGAAGCTCCACCAGCTGCGCTACCTGGCCGCGGTCGTCGACAACGGCCTCAACATCACGGCCGCCGCCCGCGCGCTGCACACGTCCCAGCCAGGCGTCAGCAAGCAGATCAAGCTGTTCGAGGAGGAGCTCGGGTTCGAGGTGTTCGAGCGCGAGGGCCGCACGCTCACGCGCATCACGCCGGAAGGCCGGCGGGTCGTGGAGCGGGCACAGCGGATCCTGGACGAGGTCGAGAACATCCGGCGGCTCTCCGACGAGTACCGCGACGAGACCCGCGGCTCGCTGTCGATCGGCACGACCCACACCCAGGCGCGCTACGTCCTGCCGTCCATCGTCAAGCGTTTCAGACAGCACTATCCCGACGTCAAGCTGCACCTTCACCAGGGCACCTCGGAGCAGATCGCGGATCTCGCCGCCGAGGACCGGGTCGACTTCGCGATCGCCACCGGCTCGCGCGACCTGTTCCCGAGCCTGGCGCTGATGCCCTGCTACCGCTGGCACCGCGACCTGCTGGTGCCGCGCACTCACCCGCTCGCCGGCATCGACAAGCCCACCCTGAAGGACGTGGCGAAGCACCCGGTCGTGACCTACGTGTTCAGCTTCTCCGGACGCTCGTCGCTGCCGAGCCTCTTCGAGCGGGCGGGGCTCAAGCTCAATGTCGCCCTGACCGCGCGCGACGCCGACGTCATCAAGACCTACGTGCGGCTGGGACTCGGGGTCGGGATCGTCGCCTGCATGGCCATCGCCGAGGGCGAGGACACGGACCTGGTCGCGATCGACGGGTCCCACCTGTTCCCCGAGCACGTCACCTGGCTCGGCGCGCGCCGCGGCCGCCTGCTGCGCGGCTACATGTACGACTTCATGCAGCTGTTCGCGCCGCACCTGACGCGCAAGCTGGTCGATCGTGCGCTGCGTGCGCCCTCGGCCGAGCGGGCGGAGGCCGTGTTCGCAGACCTCAGGCTGCCGCGTTACTGACCGGGACGGATCGCCAGCATGCGGGATTTCGAGAAGCTCGGTGTCTTCTACCTCGGCCGCGAGTACGACCCGGCGACCGACGCACTCGCCGTCGAGCCGCTGCTGTACGACTCGAAGGACCTGACGACTCACGCGGTGTGCGTCGGCATGACCGGCAGCGGCAAGACGGGACTGTGCATCTCGCTGCTCGAGGAGGCCGCCATCGACGGCATCCCGGCGCTCGTCGTCGATCCCAAGGGCGATATCGGCAACCTGCTGCTAGCGTTCCCCGGCCTCGAAGCGGCCGACTTCCGGCCCTGGGTCGACCCAGCGGAAGCCCTGCGCAAGGGCATGTCCATCGACGACTTCGCGGCTGCGACCGCCGCGACCTGGCGCCGGGGCCTGGCCGACTGGGGCGAGGACGGCGAGCGCATCGGGCGATTCCGCGACGCCGCCGACGTGGCCGTCTACACCCCCGGCAGCGATGCCGGCCTGCCGCTGTCGGTCCTCAAGTCCCTCTCGCCGCCCGCCCCGGGTGCCGCGACCGATCCGGCGGCGCTCAAGGAGCGCATCTCTGCGGTCGTGTCGGGGCTGCTGGGCCTCGTCGGCATTCCCGCGGATGCCCTGAAGAGCCGCGAGCACATCCTGCTGTCGAGCATCCTCGACGCGTTCTGGGAGGGGGGCCGCTCGCTGGACCTGGCCGGCCTGATCGGCGCGGTGCAGAAGCCGCCGTTCCAGAAGGTGGGCGTGTTCGACCTCGAGACGTTCTATCCGGCACGGGAGCGCCTCGAGCTCGCCATGGCGATCAACAACCTGCTCGCCTCGCCGGGCTTCGAGGCGTGGCTCGCAGGCGAGCCGCTCGACGTGCAGCGCCTGCTGTATACCGCCGAGGGCAAGCCGCGCATCTCGATCGTGTCGATCGCGCACCTCACCGACACCGAGCGCATGTTCGTGGTGACGCTGCTGCTGAACGAGCTCGTGTCGTGGATGCGCGGGCAGGCGGGCACGTCGTCCTTGCGTGCCCTCTTCTACATGGACGAGATCTTCGGCTATTTCCCGCCGAGCGCGATGCCGCCCTCCAAGCTGCCGATGCTCACGCTGCTGAAGCAGGCGCGGGCCTTCGGCGTCGGCTGCGTGCTCGCGACCCAGAACCCGGTGGACCTCGACTACAAGGGCCTGTCCAACGCCGGCACGTGGTTCATCGGCCGCCTGCAGACCGAGCGCGACAAGGACCGGGTGGTGGAGGGCCTGCAGTCGGCCCTGCCCGGAGGCATCGACAAGCCCGAGCTCGAGCGCCTCATCTCGGGCCTCGGCAAGCGGACCTTCCTGATGCGCAACGTGCACGACGAGATCCCCGTCGTGTTCCGCACGCGCTGGGCGCTGTCCTACCTGCGCGGGCCGCTGACGCTCGCCGAGATCGGCACGCTCATGTCGCCGCGCAAGGCCGCAGCCGCGGAATCGACGGCCGCCGCCACTGCTCCGGCATCGCCCGCCGCGACCGCGGCGGCGTCGACTGCCCGGCCGGTGCTGCCGCCGGGCCTGGCCGAGATCTTCCTGGCCGCCGACCCGGGCTCGGGCGAGGTGACCTATCGCCCGCGGATGGCGACGCGTGTCCGGCTGCACTACGTCAATGCGCGCGCCGGGCTCGACGACTGGCGGCGCTTCGCGCTGGTGGCGCCGTTCGACGAGCAGGGCGCGCCTGACTGGATCGAGGCCGTGGAGCTCGCCGAGCTCACCGGCGGTCCCGAGCCCTTGCCCGGAACAGGGTTCGGCGAGTTGCCCGCCGCGGCGCTCAACGACAGGACCCGCGGTGCCTGGCAGAAGGCGCTCGGGTCCGGGCTCTACGAGCGCGGAACCCTGGGTCTGCTGTACTGCGCCGAGCTCAAGCTCGCCTCGCGGCCGGGCGAGCCGGAGGGGGATTTCCGCGCACGCATCGCGCACGCGCTGCACGAGCGTCGCGATCTGGAGGTGGAGAAGCTCCGGGACCGGCATGCCGGGAAGCTGCGAACGCTCGACGACCGCATCCGGCGCGCGGAGGACAAGGTGGATCGCGAGCAGTCCCAGTACTCGCAGCGCAAGCTCGACACTGTTGTCTCCATCGGCACCTCCGTGCTCGGCGCGATCTTCGGCGGCGGCCGCCGCCGGGCGACCAGCGGTGCGGGCACCGCCGCCCGCTCGGCCGGGCGCGTGTTCAGCGAGAAAGGCGACGTGGAGCGCGCGACGGAGAACCTCGAGGCATTGCGCCGGCAGCGCGATGCACTCGTGCAGGAGGTCGAGGCCGAGGTCGACTCGCTGCAGGCCACACTCGACCCGGCCCGCATCGGGTTGGAGGCGCTGGAGGTGGCGCCGCGCAAGTCGGACATCGACGTGGCGCCGCTGACGGTGGCCTGGGAGCCTTGGCGACGCGGGGCGGATGGCTTCCTGGTGCCGGCGTGGCGGCGATGATGGCCGGTCGGCGGTTCGCGCTGCTCGGCGTGGCGCTGCTCGGCGTCGCCTGCGGAGGCGGCGAGCCCCCGCCGCCCGACCTGCACGGCACGTGGCGGGCGGTACTCGCCGGGTCCGGCGGCGACCTGCCGTTCGGCCTGGAGATCACGGCCGAGGACGGTCGCGACGTGGCCTACCTCGTCAACGGGCCCGAGCGCGTGCGTGTCACGGACGTCACCATCGACGGCGGGCGGATGGTGCTCGGCATGCCGGGCTATCCGCACCGGATCGAGGCGAGCTTCGAGGAGGGGCAGCTTCGCGGCGCGGTCGTGTTCGTGCGGCCGGGCGGCGAGACCGGCAGCGTGCGGCTGGTCGCCGAGCGCGGCGGCGGGTGGCGCTTCTTCCCGGTGCCGGATGCGCGCCCGGTCGACTTCAGCGGCCGCTGGGCGCTGACCTTCCGCGACCCGGAATCCGGGCGCGAACTGGCGGGCGTCGCAGAGCTCTCCCAGGACGGGCACGTGGTCAACGGCACCGTGCTGCGCGAATCCGGCGACGACCGCTACCTCGCTGGCGAGGTACGCGGCGACACGCTGTTCCTGTCGCGCTTCGACGGCGGCAGCGCGCGGCTCTATGTGCTGCGCCGGGAGGCCGATGGCACGGTGTCCGGGCGCGCAGGGCCTTACGAGCTGTCCGGCCGACGCGACCCGGACGCGACGTTGCGCGACGGCGCGACGCTGACCGCGCTGCGGGAGGATCACGAGCCGCTCGACTTCGAATTGCCCGACGTCGATGGGCACCCGGTGTCGATCGACGACGAGCGCTTCCGCGACAAGGTTGTCATCGTCACCATCGGCGGCACCTGGTGCCCCAACTGCCACGACGAGGCGGTCTTCCTGCGCGACTTCTTGCCGCCGCGCCGCGAGCGGGGACTGGAGGTCGTCCAGCTCATGTTCGAGTACGAGGAGGACTTCGACGCGGCGGCGGCCGGCGTGCGGGACTTCATCGAGACGTTCGGCATCGATTACCCCGTGCTGATCGCGGGCAGCTACGGCCCGGGCCGGGTGCAGCAGGTGCTGCCGCAGATCGAGACCTTCTTCGCCTATCCGACGACGCTCGTGCTCGACCGCGAGGGGCGCATCCGCTACACGCACACCGGCTTCAGCGGCCCGGCGACGGGCGTGCACTACGAGGAGTTCGAGAGGGAGTTCGCCGCGCTCATCGACGGGTTGCTGGCAGAGGGTTGAGGGGCCGACGCGGGCCGTCTAAGGCGGGTTGCGCTCGAGGATCCGGGAGGGAGACGACATGCGACTGAAGTTCCGGCTCGTCAACGTCTTTGCCCTCGACGGCGACCGGCTGACCGGCAACCCGCTCTGCGTGATCGAGGACGCGACCGGCCTGACCGACGCGCAGATGCAGGCGCTGGCGCTGCAGTTCAACCTCTCGGAGACGTCCTTCATCCTGCCGTCCGGGCAGGCCGACGCCCGTGTGCGGATCTTCACGCCAGGTTACGAAATGCCCTTCGCCGGTCACCCGACCCTCGGCACGGCAGAGGTGCTGCGGTCCCTTGGGGGGGGCGGGGACGCCTTGACGCTCGAGCTCAACGTCGGGCCGGTGGGCGTGCGTGCCGACGGCGACCTCTGGGAGCTCGAGGCACGGGAGCCCGAGACACGCCCGCCCCGGGCCTCCCGCGCCGAGCTTGCCTCGGCGCTGGGCCTCGACGTGGCGGACCTGGCAGACCCGCCGCTCTGGGTGGACACCGGCAGCGAGCAGCTCGTCGTGCCGCTCGCGAGCGCCGAGGCGGTCCAGCGGGCGCAACCTGGCCTCGAGGCACTCGTTCGCGTGACCGCCGACGGGCCCAGGGCGCAGGCCTACGTGTTCGCGCAGGAAGGGCCGGACTCGGTGGTCGCCCGGTTCTTCTTCACCAAGGGCAGCTCGCTGCTCGAGGATCCGGCCACGGGGAGCGCTGCTGCCAACCTCGGCGGCTGGTACCTCGCGCAGATCACGGCGCTGCCGCTCGAGAGGACCATCTCGCAGGGCCGGGAAACGGGCCGGCCGTCGAGGCTGCGCCTGCGCGTGGACGAGGACGGCGCCATCTTCGTGGCCGGCGAGGTCGTGCCACTCGGGCGGGGGTACGTGGAGGTCTGAAGGCGCGACTATACTTCGCGCATGCCCTCCTTCGACATCGTCTCCGAGATCGACGCCCACGAGCTGGCCAATGCGGTGGACCAGGCGAATCGCGAGGTATCGCAGCGATTCGACTTCAAGGACACGGGGGCGAAGTTCGAGCTCAAGGACTTCACGGTCACGCTCTCGGCGCAGGTCGACTTCCAGCTCAAGCAGATGCTCGACATCCTGTCACTCAAGGTGGCCAAGCGGGGCATCGACGTCGCCTGCCTCGAGGCCAAGGATCCGGAGATCACCTTGAACGCCGCCCGGCAGCTCGTCGTGCTGCGCCACGGCATCGACCAGGAGATCGGCAAGAAGATCCAGCGGCTGGTCAAGGACTCGAAGCTCAAGGTGCAGGCCCAGATCCAGGGCGACCAGGTGCGGGTCACGGGCAAGAAGCGCGACGACCTGCAGGAAGCCATCGCATCGATACGCAGGGCCGAGCTCGGCCTGCCGCTGCAGTTCAAGAACCTCCGGGACTGACCTCGAATCAGGCG
>LJNS01000027.1 GCA_001303245.1 Gammaproteobacteria bacterium SG8_30 | reverse complement strand
ACCCGATGCGCGACCCTCATGATCGCCCGCATGGCCTTGTAGACGACCACCGGATGGGTCACGAGCAACTCCTCGAACCGGGGCCGATCGAGCACGAGGACCCGCGTCTGCCCGCTTGCCACCAGGCTTGCGTACCTCGGTTCCCCGTCCATGAAAGAGAGCTCTCCGGCCAGGTCGCCCTGAGCGATGACGTGCAGCACGCGCGTCTCGTTGTGCTCGTCCAGCTTGACGATCGCTATCTTGCCCGTGATGGGGACGTAGAGGTGGCTGTTGCGCTCCCCCTCCTTCACCAGCACCTCGCCGTCCGCGCAGTCCCGGATCTCGACGATCCTCGCGAGGGCCTTGACCTCGGCCTCGTCCATTTCGACCGACAACGGCGTCTGCTTGAGGGCCGCGACGCCAAGTGTCTCATTGGTGCTGGTCAAGCCTCGTCTCCCGGGTACCGGCCCGCCTGGGCGCGTCACTGTGCAACGGTGGCAATCATACTCTCTCGCCGCATCGGATGGCTTGCGGCGAGGCGCGTGCCGCCGTGCCGCGAAGCCTCAGGCCCGCAGCCGACGCCTGACCGCGGCCATCAGGCCGAACAGGGCGACCACGTCCGGCGGTGACGCGTCGCCGGAGTACTCGCGGTACAGGCTGTGCACGTTGACGGCAATCCGCTCCGCGTCCAGCCAGTGCCGGTACTCGCCGAGCGCGACGTCGAATACGGCCTCTTCCACGGGTATGCCGGCGTCGAAGCGTGTGCGCGCCTCGCGATCGACGAAGCTCAGGTACTCCTGCACGCGACGCACGCCTGCCGGATCGGTCAACGGGCCGTGACCCGGTACGATCCACTCGGCTTCGAGCGAGAGTATCCACTCGCAGGCGGCGAGCCAGTTGCCGACCGGTCCCGCCCAGATGATGGGCGTGCTGTCGATGAACAGGATGTCGCCGGTGAACACGGTCCGCTGCGCCGGCGCGTAGACGATGACGTCGCCGGCCGTGTGCGCGGGGCCGACGTTGCGCAGCAGTACCGGCTTGTCGCCGACCACGAGATCCAGCTCCCGCTCGAATGTACAGGTCGGGGCCCGGCCCCTGGCGGAGGCGAGGTCGAACGGGGCGAACACCTCGGCGATCATCGCTCCGGCGGGGCCGAGGGCGCCGGAGCGAGCACCCGCCATCAGCTGCGCGACGCGCTGGGGGGGCAGCTCCGCCATCTCGCGCGCCGCGGCTCGCGAGGCGATCACCTCGGCATGGGCAACCAGCGCATTGCCGTGCGTGTGGTCGCCGTTGGCGTGCGTGTTGACGAGCCGGCCGATGCCTTCCGGCGGAATGCCGGTCGCGTCGCGCATGGCGTCGAGCATGGCCGCGGTCAGCGGCTCGTCGAACAGGGTGTCCACCAGCAGCGCCTGGTCGCCATCCACGATCAGGCCCGCATTCGACCAGCCCCAGCCGCCGTCCGGCTGCAGCCAGGCAAAGAGCCCGTCGCCCAGCTCGGCAAGGCCCCGTCGGTAGGTGGGTCGCGTCATGACGGAGTGCCGCCTGCCCGCACCACCCGGTTGGCGAGGACGCCGATCGGCGGAATCTCCAGTTCGATCTCGTCGCCGTCCTCGAGGAACCGGAGGTGCTCGAGGCCGCAGCCGTCGCCGACGGTTCCGCTGCCTAGGATCTCGCCCGGATGCAGCGTCTCGGAACGGCTCACGTGCGCGATCATGTCCTCGAACTTCCAGTGCATGGCCGCCGAGCTGCCGCGCGAGCGCTCCTCGCCGTTCACCCGCACGATCATCTCGAGCTCGTAAGGGTCCGCGAGCTCGTCGGCCGTGACGATGCAGGGCCCGAAGGCGTTGGCCTTGTCGAAGTCCTTGCCCTTGGCCGGGCCGAGCCCACCAGCCATTTCAACGGCCTGCGCGTCGCGCGCGCTGAAATCGTCGAAGATCGTGTAGCCGAAGATGTGCCTCCGCGCCCGGCTCGCGTCGATGTCACGCCCCGCGAGTCCGATCACGCAGGCCAGCTCGCACTCGTAGTCCATCAGGCGGCTGTACGCGGGCCACTCGATGGTCTCGCCCGGTCCGCTGACGGCGAAACGATTGGCCTTGTAGTACAGCGGCTGCCGGTACCAGGCCTCCGGGGGGCGGTAGGCCTCGGCCTGCGCGAGCAGTTCCTGCCGTTCGGCCTCCGAACCGGCTCGGGATGCCCGCATCCGGAAGGCCGCTCCGAACGCCTGTACGACGTGTTTCTCGAAGCACATGAAGTCGCGGATCTGGAGGGGGACGGGCAGCGGTGCGAGCAGGCGGATCTCGCCGACTTCCGACAGGCAGTGCGCGGGGGGCGCCGCGACCAGCTCCCGTGCTTCGGTCCAGGCAGCCGGGCCCGAGTCGATCAGCGACTGCATCGTGGCGAAGCTGGATGGGTCTCGGCCTACGGCGCGGGCGGCGGCGCCGAGGTCGAGTACATTCGCTCGCCCGACCAGCGCTCCCAGCCGGTCGCCGGTGTCGTTCCTGTAGGTGACGAGTCGCATTTCTCTCCTTCGTGCTGGGCCTTGGGAACGGGCTGCGGCCCGCGCGACGCGGGCCGCAGCTCCCGCAAGCCGCTCAGAACCGGAGCGTCCCCTGCAGGGCGAAGGAGCGTGGCGGCTCGCCGAAGCGCCAGGCGCTGAAGGCGCCGAAGATGCTGCCGGCCAGCGGCGTGTCGTTCCCGTAGGGATAGATCTCCTCGTCGGTCAGGTTCCGACCGAGCACGGCGACCTCCCAGTTGTCGCTGCCGATCGCGACACGACCATTGAGCTTGGCGTAGGCATCCTGTTTCTGCTTCGGGTCGAGCGTCGGCGCGACGAACGTCTCGGTCGTGTAGTACAGGTCGAGGCCGAAGCGGAATTCCATGTTCGTGCCGATCGGGCGGCGGTAGTCGTAGGCGAGCGTGCCGACGAAGTCCGCCACGAACTCGTTGGTCTTGCCCCTGTAGTTGCAGTTGATGCCGTCGGGGGCCACCTCCTCCGGGTGCTCCTGCCTCTGCCCGAAGTAGCACTGGCCGAAGTAGTCCTTGAACTCGAAGTCCGTCCAGGCGACGCTCGCCGAGATCAGGGAATGCTCGGTAGCACGCCAGCGTGCATCGAGCTCTACGCCCATGATGTCGGCCTCGCCGGCATTCTGGACGTTGAAGCCCAGTACGGCGTCGAAGGTCGAGACCTGCAGGTCCTTGAAGTTCGTGAAATAGAGCGCACCGTTCAACTCGAACCTGCCCCCGAGCGCCATCTTGGCCCCGAGCTCGATGTTGTCGGAGTTCTCGTCCTCGAACTCGAAGGTGCCGACGCATTGGACCCCGGGGCGCGGACAGCCGCCGGGAGGCGCGGTCGTGGGATTGTTGGAGCGGGCGTCGAACCCGCCCGACTTGGACCCCTGGCTCCAGCTCAGGTAGGTCATCATGTCCTCGGTCCAGTCGTACTCGAGTGTCAGCGACGGCAGCAGCTTGTCCTCGCTGCGGCTCCCCGATTCCTGGTGCGGACGCACGTTGAAGGCGGCGGCGTACACGATCGGCGCGAGAACGGACTGCGGCGGCGGGAGGGGGTCGCCGTTCGTGTCCGTGATCTGCAGCACGCGCGCAGCGTCCTTCTCGTCCTTGGTGTAGCGCAGCCCCGCCGTGGCGCGGAACGCGTCGCTCAGGTTCCAGGTCAGCTGCCCGAACACGGACCAGGACTTCGAGTCCTGCGTGAACCCGCGCGGCGTGCCCGTCCCTGCCAGCATCGTGCCCGCAATGCCCTCGAGCGGCGTGCCGACGAAAGCGGGGTTCGCGTTGAGCAGCGGGATCAGGACACTGTTCGCGGGCAGCAGGATGGTGTCGCCGAAGTCGAGCGAAGCATCCTCGTAGTAGGCCCCAACGATGTAGTCGAGCGTTCCACCCGCCGGCGAGGTCAGCCGGATCTCCTGGCTGAACTGGTCGAACTCCTCGACCGAGATGACGTTGAAGACGTTGCCGCCGGTGAAGTCGCAGTCGCAGAGTTCCAGGAAATCGTACTTCGAGAAACCGGTAATTGCGGTCAGCGTCAGGCCACCCAGCTGCCAGTCAACGCTGAGCAGGTACTCCTCGGTGTCGTTTTCGCTGAAATCGCCATTCGACGATCGCTTGTAGTCCTGGAAATTGTTGAGGACGCTGGGATCCTGGCCGAAGACACCGCCCAGGACCTGGGCGTAGGTGAGTCCCGTAAAGGGCCCCGCCGCCGCGGGATTCTCGGTGTAGATCTCGATCTGTCGTCCGACCACGTCGAACGATCCGGTCTCGGCCTTGAGCCCGATCGTGAGGTTGTCGGTCGCATCCCACTCCAGCCAGGCACGGAAGTTCGTCTCCTCGCGCGAGGGTTCCTCACGCCCGCCGAGCGTCAGGTTCTCAATGTGCCCGTCGATGTCCCGGTAGCGCGCGGTCAGCCGGCCGCGGAGTCGGTCCGTGCCGAGGGGGCCTGATACGTAGCCCTGGTACTCCTGCTCGCCGAGCTCCGAGTCGTACAGCGCCGAGACGCTGGCCCTGAACTCCGACGTCGGTCGGGCGGTCGTGATGTTCAAGGCGCCGGCAACACTGTTCTTGCCGAACAGGATGGACTGCGGCCCGCGCAGCACCTCGACGCGCTCCAGATCGAGGAACGGCATGCGCGTCTGCTGCGGGCGGCCCCGGTAGATGCCGTCGACGTAGGTCCCGACGGACTGCTCGAAACCGGGGTTCACGCCGGAGAAGATGCCGCGGATGGCGATGTTGTTGCCGATTGCCGTTTCCTGCGTGAACAGCGTGGGCACGTAGTTGCGCAGGTCCTCGATGCGTGTCAGCCCCGCTTCGGAGATCTTCACGCCCGCGACGGCGCTCACCGCGACGGGCACGTCCTGAAGCGACTCGGATCGCTTTTGCGCAGTCACCACGATCTCTTCGAGCGTGGTCGAACTTTGTTGCTGTGCGCCTGCAGCGGCGGCGGCAAGGGTCAGCGCGACGGCCGTCGTGACGAGGCCGGGTGCCTTGAGCGCATAGGTCATGTCAGGTCTCCCGAAGCTGGTGTTGTTGTCATGTGACAGGCAGTCCGAGGTCCCCTCTCGGCTCTGTCACGGGAGCGTAAGTCGACGCGCGGGACCGTACAAGACCGGCAGGGCTTCCTGCGTGTCATCGAGCGTTGCGCTGCTGCAACGCGGGAAGCGGGCTCAGCCGGACAGCCATCTCAGCCCGCAGGCCGAACTTTCGCGGCGAACCCGCCCCTGCAGCTCGAGATGCCGCAGGTGCGCCAGCGTCTCGGTCGTCGCCAGCAACCGGTTCAGCGGGTCGAGGCGCTGCAGCGGGAACAGCCCCGCGACGATTTCCATGGTCGGCTGCGGTTCACTGCAAGCAGCGACGATGCGGTCGAGCCGCAAACCGTGGCCGGCCCGCAAGGCCTCGATCCGGCCGTGGAGTCCGGCAAACGGTGGTCCATGTGCCGGCAGCACGAGCGTATCTTCCGGCAACCCGGCGAGCGAGTCGAGCGAGGCCAGGTACTCACCGAGAGGATCCGCATCCTCGTTGGACGGGTAGAGGCTCACGTTGCTCGAGATCCGCGGCAGCACCTGGTCGCCACTGATGAGCAGGCTGCCCTGCCGATCGAACAGGCAGGCGTGTCCGGGTGCGTGACCCCAGTGCACCGAGACGTGCCAGTCGCGGTCGGCGCCCGCCACGCGGCCGCCCGCTTCGAGTCGCTCGATGCACGGCAGCCCGCTGACGATCCTGCGGTAGATGCCGCCACGCAGGATGGCGGTCATCGGCTCGTCCAGTTCGATGCCGAAGCGGCGGGCGAAGCCGTCCGATCCCTGCACCGAGCCCTCCGTCGTCTCCGACAAGGCAGCGGTCGAGGCGGCGCCGGCCTCCCCGGTCATGCAGACGGGGGCGTCGTGACGCTCGGCAAGCCAGCGAGCCATGCCGAAGTGGTCGGGGTGGTGATGCGTCACGATGATCTGCCGGAGACCCGTGGCCAGCGGCAGCTTGGGTTCCAGGGTCAGCCAGGCGGCCTCCACCTCGTCGGTTCTCATGCCCGTATCCACGAGGAACCACCCGCCGGGTGCCGGGACCAGCCACACGTTGATGTGCCGCAGGGCGCCAGGGATGGGCAGTCGTATCCAGAGGATCCCTCCGGGCAGCTCTGCGTAGTCGCCGGGTTCGGGCGGGATGGCGGCGTGCGACGTTGCGAGGGGATCCTGTTCGGGCACGCGTCGGACTCTCCTGGTCGGTATCGGTACGCGGGACGGCACGCGACCGCCGCGCACGATACACGAGCCGGGCGCTCGGGGTATTGCGAGCTTGCTATACTGCCGGCGGTCGGAAAAAGAGCCTGGAACCCGGTTCCCGGCCGTGCTCGGTCACTCGTCCGGAGGATAACAAATGACCACAGCGTCGCCCGGAACGCGCTTCCGGACTGCGGTAGCCGAGGAGCGTCCGCTACAGGTCGTCGGAACCGTCAACGCCTTCAGCGCGCTGCTTGCCGAGCGAGCCGGTTTCCGGGCGATCTATCTCTCCGGGGCGGGCGTGGCGAACGCGTCGTTCGGCCTTCCGGACCTCGGTATCACGATGCTCAACGACGTCTGCGAAGACGTCCGTCGGATCACCTCTGCGACGAACCTGCCCCTGCTCGTAGACGCCGACACCGGCTGGGGCGCAGCCTTCAACATTGCGCGTACGTGCAAGGACTTGATCAAGTCCGGTGCGGCCGGGATGCACCTGGAGGATCAGGTCCAGGCCAAGCGCTGCGGTCATCGACCCGGGAAAGCGTTGGTGTCGGCCGGGGAAATGACGGACCGCATCAAGGCGGCCGTCGACGGCAGAACCGACGACGCCTTCACCGTCATGGCGCGGACGGATGCGCACGCGGTGGAGGGCCAGGCCGCAGCAGTCGAGCGCGCCCTCGCCTACGTCGAGGCGGGAGCCGACATGAGTCGACGCTCGACGAGTATCGGCAGTTCACGAAGTCCGTCGGCGTTCCCGTGCTGGCCAACATCACCGAGTTCGGCAAGACGCCGCTGTTTACCGTGGCGGAGCTGGGTGACGCAGGCGTTTCGCTCGTTCTCTATCCCCTGTCTGCGTTCCGGGCCATGAGCAAGGCAGCACTGAACGTCTACGACACCATCCGCCGGGACGGATCGCAGAAGTCCCTGGTCGACTCCATGCAGACCCGCACTGAGCTCTACGAGGTCCTCGGCTACCACGATTACGAGAAGAAGCTCGACGCCCTGTTCGCACGCGAGAAGGAGTGATCGCATGACGGCAAAAGAAGTACCCGCCCGCAAGCCCAAGAAGTCCGTTGCGCTGTCCGGCGTGGCAGCCGGAAACACGGCGTTGTGCACGGTGGGTCGCACCGGCAACGACCTTCACTACCGCGGCTATGACATCCTCGATCTTGCCGAGGCCTGCGAGTTCGAGGAGGTGGCCTACCTGCTGATCCATGGCAAGCTGCCGAACAAGGCCGAGCTGGCCGGCTACAAGGGAAAGCTCAAGTCCTTGCGAGGCCTGCCGGCTTCCGTCCGCGCCGCGCTCGAGCAGCTGCCGGCAGCCAGCCACCCGATGGACGTGATGCGAACCGGTGTCTCGGTCCTCGGCTGCACGCTGCCGGAAAAGGACGACCACCACCAGGCCGGAGCACGGGACATCGCGGACCGGCTCGTGGCCTCGCTGGGCTCCATGCTCTGCTACTGGTATCACTTCAGCCACAACGGCCAGCGGATCCACGTGGAGACCGATGACGACTCGGTGGGCGGGCACTTCCTGCACCTGCTGCACCGCAGGCCGCCGTCCGAGTCCTGGGTGCGGGCCATGCACACGTCGCTCGTTCTCTACGCCGAGCACGAGTTCAACGCTTCGACCTTCACGGCGCGCGTCATCGCGGGCACGGCGTCCGACATGTATTCGTGCATCACCGGGGCGATCGGCGCGCTGCGCGGCCCGAAACACGGCGGCGCGAACGAGGTCGCCTTCGAGGTGCAGAAGCGCTACGAGACTCCGGACGAGGCGGAGGCGGACATCAGGGAGCGGGTGGAGCGCAAGGAGGTCGTGATCGGCTTCGGCCACCCCGTCTACACCGTCGGCGACCCGCGCAACGAGGTGATCAAGCGCGTCGCCAGGAAGCTCTCGAAGGAGGCCGGCGACATGAAGATGTTCGAGATCGCCGAGCGGCTGGAGTCGGTCATGTGGGACGTGAAAAAGATGTTCCCGAACCTGGACTGGTTCAGTGCCGTCTCCTACCACATGATGGGCGTGCCGACCTCGATGTTCACGCCGCTCTTCGTGATCTCGCGGACCACCGGGTGGGCGGCGCACGTCGTCGAGCAGCGCGTCGACGGCAAGATCATCCGACCGAGCGCCAACTACACGGGCCCGGAAAACCTCGAGTTCGTGCCCATCGCGAAACGGTGACCTGAGATTCCGGAGCGGCGCGGAGGCCGCGGTTCGGGCCGCCCAGAGCCTGAACGCGGGCCGGGCCGCGCCCGCCCTGGCTCTCTCCTCCTCCAACCCAGCCATACCGAGACCTGCCCATGTCCCACTCCGACATCAAGTCCGCCAAGCGTCCGGATCCCGACCAGGTACTCGTCGACATCGCCGAGTACGCATGCGGCTTCGCGATCGAGAGCGAAGTTGCCTATGACACGGCGCGCTACTGCCTCATGGACACGCTGGCCTGCGGGTTCCAGGCACTCGCCTACCCGGCTTGCAGGCGGCTGCTCGGCCCGATCGTCCCCGGAGCCGCGATGGCCGGCGGTGCCCGCGTGCCCGGGACCAGCTACGAGCTCGACCCGGTTCGCGCAGCGTTCAATATCGGCGCGATGATCCGCTGGCTGGACTTCAACGATACCTGGCTCGCTGCCGAGTGGGGCCACCCGTCGGACAACCTGGGCGGAATCCTCGCGGTCGCGGACTACCTGAGCCGCAAGGCGGCGGCCGAAGGCGGCGAGCCGCTGACGGTCCGCGACGTACTCACCGCGATGATCAAGGCGCACGAAATCCAGGGCGTAACGGCCCTCGAGAACTCCTACAACCGCGTGGGACTCGACCACGTGATCCTCGTCCGGGTCGCCAGCACCGCGGTGACGGCGGCAATGCTGGGCGGAACGCGCGAGCAGGTGATCAATGCCGTTTCCAACGCTTGGATCGACGGCGGCGCGCTGCGGACCTACAGGCACGCACCGAACACGGGCTCCCGCAAGAGCTGGGCCGCCGGCGACGCCACGAGCCGCGCGGTCTGGCACGCGTTCAATGCCCTGCGCGGCGAGATGGGCTACCCTTCGGCGCTCAGTGCACCGAGGTGGGGCTTCTACGACGTGCTGTTCAAGGGCAAGCCGTTCGCCTACAACCAGCCTTTCGGCTCCTACGTCATGGAGAACGTGCTCTTCAAGATCAGCTTCCCGGCCGAGTTCCATGCCCAGACCGCGGTGGAGTGCGCCATGCAGTTACACCCGCAAGTCGACGGCCGGACGGAGGAGATCGAAAAAGTCGTCATCGAGACCCAGGAGCCGGGGGTCCGCATCATCGACAAGACCGGTCCGCTGGCCAATCCCGCCGACCGGGACCACTGCATCCAGTACATGGCAGCCATTCCGCTGATCTTCGGACGGCTGACCGCCGAGGACTACGAGGACGAGATTGCCTCGGATCCTCGCGTCGATGCGCTGCGCGATCGCATGGAAGTCAGGGAGAACCCGAAGTTCACCGAGGAATACTACGCGGCCGACAAGCGCTACATCGGCAACGCGATCCAGGTGTTCTTCAAGGACGGGTCGAGCACCGAGCGCGTGCAGGTGGACTACCCCATCGGTCACCGGAAGCGTCGTGTCGAAGGCATCCCGGTACTGGTGCGAAAGTTCGAGAAGTCCGTCGCCGACGTGTTTCCCGCGGCACAGTGTCGCAGGATCGAGGCCATGTTCTCCGACACCCGTGCGCTCGATGCCACGCCGGTCAACGAGTTCGTCGCCCGACTGATTCGCAACTGACCAACGGCGGGACCGCCCGCTGCTTTCCAGCCGCCGCCGCTGCGTCGTCGCGGCGGAGTCCCGCACGGCGCACGGTCGCGCGGCCGAGCGTCAGTCCTCGAAGATGGACAGCTGGTTCCTGGCCTGGCCGGCGTCTGCACCGGCCTTGCCCTTGCGTCTCGCCTGACCTCGCTTCGCGGTGCGCGGCTTGCCCGGTGCTCCTCTGGAGCCTTCGTGTCCGACGATGCCTAGCACGAATCCTCCGAGTTGGACGAATGAATCGGCCACGACGGAGTACCGAATGAAACGACCCTTCGGGTGAGGCGTGAGCAAGCCTGCCTGTGAAAGCTCCTTCAGGTGAAAAGAGAGCGTCGACGCCGGGCACTGCACGGCGCGCGCAATGGCACCAGCCGGTACTCCCTCTTCGCCGTGTGCGGAGACGCACTGGATGATCTTGAGACGCGTCGGCTGGGAGAGTGCCGCCAGCATGTCGACTGCGCGCTTTTCGTCGATCGTGGTCATCGCAATCTCCATCGACGGCCGGCCATTAACTTTCGATAATTATAGAACTCGTGACGGGCATGTTGCGATGCTGCCCCCCTTTAGGCGAAGCGTCAGAAAAAATACGTGGTTGCATTTCACAGAAGTCACGATATATTTTGAACCTATCACGTTGATCTACGGTGATATGTCTAAATTCTAAGATTATGGAAGGTACGTTTCCGCCGGTCATGAAGCTGTCTAACGACCGGCGCAGAAATCACAAGAAACAAATGGTTACGGAGATCGGTGATGAGCGCCGCCTGGGAGTCCCTGCATCTCGCTGCACGTGAGTTGGCTTCAGAAGCACCTATAAAAGAAAGACTTAAGAAAGCTTTCTCAAAATATTTAGAGCATTTGGACGCAGACCAGTTGCCGCGGGAACTATTTAGGGAGCTTCACGCGCAGATGACCTGCGTCCCGCCACTGCGGGGCGAGAGCGCTGTGTGCGCAACCGTGCGAAAGATGTCGAATGACGAGGCGGGCGAGTGCGCGCGCAGCATCATCGACCTGTTGGGGGCACTGACGCCCGGGCTCGTCGAGGGCCGGCCCCAGCCGAGAAAGCCGGTGCGCAGCGCGATTGACCTTCCCCGCCTGATCGCCGAGGTCTGAGCTTCAGTCCAGCTTGAACTCGATGGTGTCCCAGCGCGTCGTTTCCTCGTGACGCGCCTGCCGGCGGATGGCGTCGGCCATTTCCCGTCCGTTCCAGGGTACGACCTCGTCGGCGAGGTCGCTCAGTTTCGACGGCACGGTCTCGCCGGTCCCGAAAGGCTCCATGACGATGACGGGCTTGTCGCAGGCTTTCGCGTACACCGCCTGAAATTCCAGCATTGTCGCATCGCGGGGGTGCAGGCTCGAGAGCACGAGGACGGCCTCGGCGTCCGATATCTGGCGCCGCAGATCCTCCTTGACGGCCTCGCGGTCCCCGCCGCGGGGAGGCCTGTCCGGCGTGCTCAAGTTGGTGTAGAAGAAGTTGATCGCGCTCTCGAGGTACTCGAAAACCCGGAAGTACTCGTCATCCGGGGCGTACAGGTGGCTGACGAACAGCCTGATCGGGTTGTCCTGTGACATCGGTTCCCCCTGCTCGTCGCTGAGCCGCGCAGGCGGAATGCCAGAAGCGCGGCGAGAGCTTAGAATAAAGCGTTTGCCCCGCCCCGTACATGTGATGCGTCTCGTCATTTACAACATCCGCTACGCTACGGGCACGGGCCCCGCGTTTCACCTGCCGGTCCCTGGCGCCGGCTACCTCCGCAGCAATCCACAGGTCCTGGAGCGGATCACGACCTTTCTGCGGGGACTGGACGCCGACATCGTCGGGCTGATCGAGATCGACACGGGCTCGATCCGCACCGGCATGGTCAACCAGGCGCGCTACATCGCCGACCGGCTGGGGCACTACTCCACCTACCAGTGCAAGTACGGGGAGGACTCGATCAACCAGCTCGTGCCGATCGTCCGCAAGCAGGGCAACGCCTTCCTGGCGGCGCCACGAGTTCACGGCGAACGCTTCCACTATTTCGACGCGGGGATAAAGCGGCTCATCATCGAACTCGAGCTGGACGACTGCGCGGTTTTCCTGGTGCACCTGTCGCTCAAGTTTCGGCATCGTCACTACCAGCTGCGGCACCTGCACCAGTTGATCCGGCGGCAGTCCAAGCCGGTGATCGTGGCGGGGGACTTCAACACGTTCTGGGGCGACCACGAGATCTACCTGTTCATGCAGGCAGCCGGACTGCGCAATGCCAACACCGAGGGCAGGCCCTCCTACCCGAGCCGCTGGCCGCGAAAGGAACTCGACTTCGTCCTGTACGGGGAGGGCATAGAGCCGACCGGCTTCGACGTGCCGTCCGTGACGTTGTCGGATCATCTCCCGCTCGTGTTCGACTTCGAGGTGAGCGGCGGCGCCCAGCGGGCCGAGGGGGAGATCGTTGCGGAAAAGCGCGTCTGATCCGCGTGCGCGGGAGGTAAAGGAATCATGACGGCCTCGGAACACCACTGGCAGCTCACGCTCGACGAGGACGCAGTTGCCTGGCTCGTGCTGGATCGCAGGGGAGCGTCGACCAACACGCTCGGGCGGCCGGTCATCGAGGAGTTGGACGCGCGGCTGGCGGAGCTGGAGTCGAAGCGGCCGCGGGCCGTCGTGCTGCGTTCCGGCAAGCACGGGGGGTTCATCGCCGGCGCTGACATCAGCGAGTTCACCGGCCTCACGGACACCGAGCAGGCGCATGCGCTGGTACGTGCCGCACAGAAGGTTTTCGATCGCCTCGAATCGCTGCCCTGCCCGACCGTTGCGGCGGTACATGGATACTGCCTCGGAGGCGGGCTGGAGTTGGCGCTCGCCTGCCGGTACCGGGTCGGCCTCGACGACGGCAAGCTGGCTCTCGGCTTGCCGGAAGTGCTCCTCGGAATCCACCCCGGCTTCGGCGGCACGGTGCGCACGCCGCGCCTGGTCGGGGCTCCCGCCGCGCTCGACATGATGCTCACCGGGCGCACGATCCGTGCTGAGCGTGCGCGTCGGATCGGCCTGGTGGACGCGCTGGTCCCGGAGGGGGATGCCCTCGATGCGGCGGCGAAGAAGATCGCCCTCGATCCGCCACCGCGTCACCGGCCTCCGCTAGGTCAGCGACTGCTTGCCCTGCCCTTCGTGCGCTCGTTCGTGGCCCGGAAGACCCGCCAGCAAGTCGCGCGCCGCGTAAGGCCGGATCACTACCCGGCGCCGTACGCGATCGTCTCCCTCTGGGAGGAACACGGCGCGCGCGGCCCGGCCGCCTACGAGGCGGAGGCGAGGTCGATCGCACGGCTGTTCCTGACCCCGACCTCCCGCAACCTGGTGCGCGTGTTCTTCCTGCAGGATCGCCTGAAGGGACTCGCGGGCAAGGGCGCCCGGCGGTTCGAGCGGGTGCACGTCGTCGGGGCGGGCGTGATGGGCGGAGACATTGCCGCCTGGTGCGCGTACCGCGGGCTCGACGTGACCCTGCAGGATCGTGAGGAACGATTCGTCGCACCGGCACTGGAGCGCGCACGGGAGTTCTTCGAGAAGCGCTGCCGCAAACCAGGTCAGGTCGACGAGTGCATCGCACGCCTGCGCGCCGACGTCGCCGGCGAAGGGGTCGCCGGCGCGGACGTGGTGATCGAGGCAATCTTCGAGAATGCTGGGGCCAAGCGCGAGTTGTACGCCAGGCTCGAGCCGGCCATGAAGCCGGACGCGCTGCTCGCGACCAACACCTCCAGCATCGTCCTCGAGGAGCTGGCCACGGGTCTTGCCGATCCCGGCCGTCTCGTAGGCCTGCACTTCTTCAACCCGGTGGCCAGGATGATGCTTGTCGAGATCGTGCGGAGCGACACGACACGCGAGGACTGTGCGAGAGATGCCGCGGCCTTCACGCGGCAGCTCGACAAGCTTCCGCTGCCGTGCCGGAGCGCGCCAGGCTTCGCCGTCAACCGGATACTCATGCCCTACATGACGGAGGCGATGTTGGCCGCGGCGGAGGGTGTGCCGCTGCCGCTCATCGACCGTGCGGCGGAGGACTTCGGCATGCCCATGGGGCCCGTGGAACTCGCGGACACCGTCGGACTCGACGTGGCGGCCCATGTCGGCGGCATCCTGTCCTCCGCCTTTGGCCGCCCTGCCCCGGCAGGGATCGAGGAACTCATCAAGGCGGGCCACCTCGGGCGCAAGTCGGGCCGGGGATTCTACGAGTGGCGGAACGGCAAGCCCGTCAAGCCACCGGCCGCCGGCGAGCCGCCCCCGGACCTGCAGGATCGCCTGATGCTGCAGTACCTGAACGAGACCGTGGCCTGCCTGCGCGAGGGGGTCGTAGCCGACGCCGACCTGCTGGACGGCGGCATGATTTTCGGAACCGGCTTCGCACCGTTCCGTGGAGGGCCGCTGCACTACGCGCGCGAGCGCGGGGTCGATGCCATCCTGGCGAGGCTCGCGGAGCTCGAGGCCCGTTACGGGATGCGGTTCATGGCTGACCCCGGCTGGAGTTCGCTCGAAGGCCGGCCGGAGTAAGCGCCTGTGCTAGCATCGCCAGCCATGGTTTCGTTGAAGGGCTGCGCCGCCGGGGCGCCAGCGGGGTTCCATGGAAGATAGGAAAGTCGACCTTGCCCTGCTGAGGTCGCTCTCGCCGCTGGACGGCTTGAAGGTCGAGAACCTCAATGCGCTCGCGCGCAAGACGTCGGTGCGCCATCTCGATGCCGGCCGGGTCCTGTTCAAGGAGGGCGACTCCGACAAGCGCACCTTCTACCTCGTATCGGGCGAGTTGGACTTGCGCAGCGGGGACCGCAAGGTGGCGACGCTTCGCGGGGGCGCACCCGAGGCGCGCAACCCGGTCGCGCCGGGTCAGCCCCGACGTTTCACTGCGCGTGCTTTGTCCGACATCGAGTTCATCTCGGTGGACAGCGACCTGCTCGACGTCCTGCTGACCTGGGATCAGACGGGCACCTACGAGGTGGCCGAGATCTCGCGGGATCCTGCCGCCGCCAACGACGACTGGATGACGGCCCTCCTGCAGACCAAGGCCTTCCACCGAATCCCTCCAGCGAACATTCAGGCACTGTTCATGCGCATGGAGCGCGTCAACTGCAAGGCCGGGGACGTCGTCATCAAGCAGGGCGACGAGGGGGACTATTTCTACGTCGTCACGCGCGGGCGCTGTGTCGTGACGCGCGAGACCCCGATGAATCGTGAGGGTCTCCGGCTGGCCGAGCTCAGCGTGGGCGAGTCCTTCGGGGAAGAGGCGCTCATATCCGAGACCCGGCGCAATGCAACCGTCACCATGGTGACCGACGGCTCGCTGATGCGCCTGAACAAGCAGGACTTCCACGAGCTGCTGAACGAGCCGTTGCTGCACTGGGTGGAACTCGAGCACGCGCGCGAGCTGGTCGCCAAGGGGGCCCGCTGGCTCGACGTGCGTTTGCCTAGTGAATTCGAGAACTTCCACCTGCCCGACGCGGTCAGCATCCCGCTCTATTTCATCCGCATGAAGCTCAAGACGCTGGACCCGGCAACACCGTACGTGGCCGTGTGCGACACGGGCCGCCGCAGCTCGGCGGCCGCGTTCCTGTTGAGCGAGCGCGGATTCGATGCCTATTGCCTCAAGGGCGGACTCGCCTCCAACGGCCTGGGACCCGGCGGCAGCTGAGCGCCGCTCCAGGTCCCGGGGCGGGTCACATCGTGTGCGTGGGCTTGTCCCCGCCGAGGGCTCCGGCGAGGTAGGACTCGATCTTCTTCTGCGTCGCGCCGCGGTCCTGTTCGCTGAACTGGACGCCGATGCCGGCAGTTCGCTTGCCCTGCGCCCCCTTGGGCGTCACCCAGATGACGCGGCCTGCGACGGGCAGCTTCTCGTCCTCGCCCATGAGGTTGAGGAGCATGAAGACCTCGTCGCCGAGCCGGTAGTTGCTGTTGGTCGGGATGAACAGGCCGCCATTGCGTACGAACGGCATGTAGGCGAGGTACAGGGCGCTCTTGTCCTTGATGGTGAGCGTGAGCAGTCCTGGCTTCGTCGAGGGTGAGCGCATCTTCGACCCCTGGCCTCCGTTCAGCCGGCACTGCGGCCGGCAACCGCCTCCGCCAGGCCGACCAGGAGGTCCTCGAACAGCAACTGGGTGTTCAGCGACCCCTCCAGAAGTGTCCGGGATTCCCGGGTCTGGTCGAGCAAGCGCGTTAACCGCGTCACTCCCCTGCCCGAGACCTGCGCGGATGCTGGATTCCAGCCAATGCTCGAGCCACTTGAGCCGTTCAGCCGGCCGGTCGCGGCTCCACTCCTGCGCCAGACGCAGGGGATCGAAGCGACGACCGGAAAGGGCCGACTTCATCCCCTCGACCAGTTCCGCCACGCCCGCGCGCGCCAGGTCGAGCGCAGCCAGCGGTGCGCCCCCCGATAGGCTCAGCAGCAACGGCCAGTCCTCGCCCGGCTCTTCGCGCTCGAGCCATTCCATGGCCGCGCGCGTAGCGGGGTTGGGGACCCGGATCCGCTGGCAGCGGCTGACGATCGTGCGCGGCAACCGCTCGACGTGAGTGACCGCCAGCACCAGCAGCGTTTCTTCAGAAGGCTCTTCAAGTGTCTTTAATAAAGCATTGAATGAATTAATATTCATTCGATCCGCCGGGTCCAGGACGCCTACCTTTCTTCCGCCGCGGTAGCTGGTCAGCGCGAGTGCCCCGCAGAGCTCACGGACCTGCTCGACCTTGATGACGGTGGCCTTGTCCTCCACGGTCACGGTGCGCAGGTCCGGGTGGCTGCCCGCCAGGAACAGCTCGCAGCTCGCGCACCGGCCGCAGGGAGCGTCTTGTGGCGTGTCGCACAGCGCCACCTGGGCCGCCCACAAGGCCAGGCCAGACTGGCCTGCACGGGGCGCGCCGTGCAGGAGCAGCGCGTGCGGAAGCCTCCCGGCGCGGAATGCGGCCAGGAGCGCGGTCTTGGCCGGCTCGACCCAGGGTGAATGCGCTTCCCCGAGCCGCGCAGCAGGAGGACCCGCTGCCTCGACCGGCGCCGGCTGCCTACGGGCCATCCGCAAGGGCTCCCCGCACGGCCAGCTGGTCGAGCGATCCCGCGACGTCCTGAGCCACGGCCTCGATGCCACGGGTCGCGTCGACGCGGTGCACGCGCCCGGGTTCGCGGGCCAGGATCGCGAGGTAGGCGGCGCGGACGCGCTCGAAGAACTCGGTGCGCTCGGTCTCGAACCGGTCGGTCTGCGGACCACGCGCCCGGGCACGGGCCGCTGCCACCGCGACCGGCGCATCCAGCAGCAGGGTCAGGTCGGGACGTCGCCCGCGCTGCGCGATCCGCTCGAGGGCGTGCACGTCGCGGACGTCCACTCCGCGCCCCCCGCCCTGGTAAGCCTCGGTCGCGTCCGTGAAACGGTCGCAGAGTACCCAGGCCCCGCGCCGGAGCGCAGGCTCGATCAGGTTGGCCAGGTGGATCGAGCGTGCGGCGAACATCAGGAGCAGCTCCGAGATCCCGTCGAGCGGTTCTTCCTGGGGCTCGAGGACGATCCTGCGCAACGCCTCGGCGAGCGGCGTCCCGCCGGGCTCGCGCGTCACGACGACCTCGACGCCCCGGGACCGCAGATGCGCGGCGGCTCGAGCGACCTGGGTCGACTTGCCGACGCCTTCGATTCCCTCGAACGTCACGAACTTTCCCGGGCTCAAGGCGGTCCTTCCTCCGTCGCCCCGCGCAGCGTGGCCAGATAGCGGGCCACGTTGTCGTTGTGCTCGGCGAGCGTCCGCGAGAAATAGTGACGTCCGTCACCCCGGCCCGTCGCGACGAAGTAGAGCGCTTCGGTGTCCGCCGGCTGGACCGCCGCCTCGAGGGCCTCGCGGCCGACCAGCGCGATCGGGGTCGGGGGCAATCCCGCTCGCGTGTAGGTATTGTAGGGGGTGTCGCGCTGCAGATCCGCCTTGCGCAGGTTGCCGTCGAACGTCTCACCGAGCCCGTAGATGACCGTCGGGTCGGTCTGCAGCCGCATCCCCCGCCGCAGACGGTTGGCGAACACGCCGGCGATGAGCGGCCGCTCGCCGGCAACCCCGGTTTCCTTCTCCACGATCGACGCCAGGATCAGCGCCTCGTATGGGCTCGCCAGCGGAAGGTCGGTCCGCCGGCGGTCCCATGCGAGGGCCAGTTCACGCGACAGCCGCTCGTGCGCCTGCCGCAGCAGGTCCACCTCGCGCGTCCCGCGCGCGAACAGGTACGTGTCGGGGAAGAACTGTCCCTCGGGGTGCAGCTGGCCGAGTCCCACCGCCTCGCGCACTGACTCGTCCGTCACCTCGGTGAGCGTCGCGACGACGGCAGGATGTGCCAGCAGCGCCGCCAGCGCCTGCCGGTAGGTCCAGCCTTCCACCAGGGTCACGGAGTGGAGCCGGACCTGGCCTGCGACCAGAAGGTCGAGCACCGCCCGCGGCGTGGCGCCTGCGGGCACCAGGTACTCCCCGGCGTGGACACGCGCCGCGACTCCTTCGCGACGCGCCTGGCGCACCCAACTGCCCGGATGCTCGAGCAGTCCGGCGCCCGCGAGGTCGTTCGCGATGGCCGTCAGGGAGCTTCCTGGCTCGATGACGACGACGGCGGGCAGAGCCGATGAAGGAATGGGTCGCCCGAGCCGCGCGCGGTCGAGATGTCCCACGACCAGCCAGGCGCCGGCGACCAGGGCAGTCGCGGCCGCCCCGCCCAGGACGAGCCGTCGGGTCAGGCTTCGCCGAGCCACTGCATGAATCTCCAGGCAACTTCGCCGAGGCGGAGCTGCCGCCCGTCGAGCTCTAGCACGGCACGCGCGCCCCACAGCGCATTGGTCACGAAGACCTCCTCCGCCTCATCGAAATCTTTGGCGTGCAGGTCTTGCACGGCGACGTCGATTCCCGACGAGCCGGCCCACTCCAGTACGGTGCGTCGCATCACGCCCTCCACGCCCGCCAGCGCGACGCTCGGTGTGATGAGTCTTCCATCCTTCACGACGAAGAGGTTGGACTGCGTGCCGCAGACGACGTGGCCGCCCTCGTCGAGCATCAGGCCCTCGCCCACGGCATCGTCCTGCCACTCGCCGCGCGCGATCACCTGCTCGAGGCGGCACAGGTGCTTGAGCCCTGCAAGGGCGGGGTTGCGTCCAAGACGCGTCCGGCAGGTGCGCACGCGCAGGCCAGGAAGCGCCGAGGCAAACGCCCCGGGCTCGACGTCGAATCCTGCGGCGACCCGGGTGGGACTGCAGCCGCGCGGAGGCCGGTAGCCGCGACCGGAGGGACCGCGCGTCACGATCAACTTGACGACGGAATCGCCGGGGCCGGACACCACCGCGACGTCCTCCTCGACGAGCGACTCCGCCACCGGCCCGATATCCAGGCGCGCGCAGCCACGCAGCAGGCGCTCCAGGTGGGCGGCAAGAAGCCGCGGTTTCCCGCCGACCACTGCGATGGTCTCGAACAGGCCATCGCCGTACTGCAGCCCTCGGTCCGTCGCATCGACCTGGCGCGAGTCTTCACCGTTGACCCGCAGCCGGGCGCCGCCCCGGGTCATGCTGATAGCGCCCGGAGGACTCCGCGTGCCTTGGCGCGCGTCTCCTCCAGCTCCCGCCCGACGTCCGAGTCCGCCACGATGCCACTTCCGGCACGCAGCGTCGCCGTGCCGTCGCTCACGGTGAGGGTGCGGATGAGAATGTTCAGGTCGAGGTCTCCGTCTCGGTCGAGGTAGCCCATGGAGCCGGTATAGGCCCCCCGGCCCTCGCGTTCCAGCTCGGCGATGAGCTGCATGCAGCGGACCTTCGGGCAGCCTGTGATCGTGCCGCCCGGAAACAGGGCACGGATGACTTCCGCAGGCGTCGTCCCGGCACGCATCCGGCCTCTGACGTTGGAGACGATGTGATGGACATGAGCGTAGGTCTCGATGCTCATCAACTCGTCGACTTCCACCGTGCCGGGACTGCAGAGGCGTCCCAGGTCGTTGCGGGCGAGGTCCACCAGCATGATGTGCTCGGCGCGCTCCTTCGGGTGCCCGAGGAGCTCGGAGATCGATTCCCGTTCCGCGCCCGCGATCCGCGGACGCGTGCCGGCGATCGGGCGGGTCTCGACCTCGTCGCCGCGCACGCGCACCAGCCGCTCCGGCGAACTCGAGACCACGGCCAGTTCGCCCAGGTTCGCGATACCTGAAAAAGGACCGGGATTCGCGCGTCGCAGGCGCGCGTACAGCTCCGCCGGCGCGAGGCCCTCGGGCAGCCGCGCGGTCCAGCGTCGGGACAGGTTGGCCTGGTAGATGTCCCCCGCCGCGATGTGCCCGAGCGCGGACTCGACCGCTCGCTCGAACCGGGACGGATCCTCCTCCTCGGTCTCGATCGACCCGCCCGGTGCAGCCCCGGACTGCGCGAGGGTCCGCAGGTCCTCGCGCAGCGCTTGGCAGAAGACGCCGTGCCCAGGCTCGGTTACCGCCACGGTCTCGGCGGCGGCGTGATCGTGAATGACCGCGGCGCGCATCCGCCAGGCGACGGCGGACAGGCCATCCGGCGAGGCCGGGAGGCGCAGGCCGGGTTCCACCTCGCCGGCCAGCTCGTAGCCGAGCAGGAGGAACCACCCCCCGGCAAACGGCCAGCGCCGGTCACGCGGCGCGATCCGCTCGCGCGCCCACCACTCTTCCAGCCGCTGCAGGAACCGGCCACCGGTGCCCGGCCCTTCCAGGCTTCCGTCCCCGCGCCGGACCAGCCGAGCGCCCGGAGCGCCGAGCAGCAGCGTGAAGCGGCCCTGCGGCGTGCCGGTGGCGGCGCTCTCGAGCAGGACGGGGTAGCGATCAGGCCGCAGCCGGTGCAGGCCCAGCAGGGCCTCGCTGGCCGGGCCGGGAAGCGCGATGGATTGGATCGGGACGGTGGCCATGGGCCGCCTCCGTGCCGGACACGGTCAGCGCAGGGCGCGGAAGACCACCGTGCCGTTGGTGCCGCCGAAGCCGAAGGAATTGGAGGCCGCGGCCTCGATCTGCATCTCGCGAGCCGTGTGCGGCACGTAGTCGAGGTCGCAGCCCTCGTCGGGCTGGTCCAGGTTGATGGTGGGCGGCGCGACCTGGTCACGAATGGCCAGCAGAGTGAAGATGGCCTCGACTACCCCGGCTGCGCCGAGCAGGTGCCCCGTCATCGACTTGGTGGAGCTCACCGCGAGCTTGCGCGAGTGGTCCCCGAAGGTCCGCTTGATGGCGACGGTCTCCGCGAAATCGCCGAGCACCGTCGAGGTGGCGTGGGCGTTGATGTACTGGATGTCCTCCGGGCTGCACGCGGCATCGCGCAGCGCACACTGCATCGAACGCCGTGCGCCGTCCCCGTCTTCCGGCGGCGCGGTGATGTGGTGCGCATCTCCGCTCATGCCGAAGCCGATCACCTCGCCGTAGATGTTGGCGCCGCGGGCACAGGCGTGCTCGTACTCCTCGAGCACGATGGCGCCCGCGCCGTCCGCCATCACGAAACCATCTCGATCGCGGTCCCAGGGACGGCTCGCGCGCTCCGGCGCGTCGTTGCGCGTGGACAGCGCCTTGGCCTGGCAGAACGAGCCGACCGCGAGCGGTGTTTCCGCCATCTCGGCGCCGCCGGCCACCACCACGTCCGCGTCCCCGTACTGGATGGTGCGCATCCCGAGCCCGATCGCGTGCGTGGAAGTCGTGCAGGCCGTGACGACCGCCAGGTTCGGGCCGTGGATGCCGAACATGATCGAAAGGTGCCCGGAGATCATGTTGATGATGCTCGAGGGGATGAACAGCGGCGAGATCTTGCGCGGCCCTCCCTGCAGCAGGCGGGCGTTGTTCTCCTCGATGGTCGACAGGCCGCCGATGCCCGCCCCGAACACGAGACCTATCCGTTCACGGTTGCCGTCGTCGATCTCGAGGCCGGAATCCCTGATGGCCTGTGCTCCCGCCGCGACCCCGTACTGCATGAACGGATCCATGCGCTTGGCGTCTTTGGCCGAGAGGTAGTCCTCCACGTTGAAGTCCTGCAGGCCGCCTATGAACCGGACCGGGTATGCCGAGGCATCGAAACGGGTGATCGGCCCGATCCCGCTCCGGCCGGCCAGCACCGCCTCCCAGGCCGAGGCAACGGTGCATCCGACGGGTGACAGGATGCCGAGGCCTGTGACGACGACGCGACGCTTGCTCAAGGCGCTTCCCCTCGGGCTTTGGACGTACGACGGGCCCCGACTGGCGGAGCCGGGGCCCGTGCGCGGCTGCGATCAGGACTTGGACTGGTGCTCGACGATGTAGTCGATGGCTTGCTGAACCGTGGTGATCTTCTCGGCGTCCTCGTCGGGAATCTCGGTCTCGAATTCCTCCTCGAGCGCCATGACGAGTTCGACCGTATCCAGAGAATCGGCCCCCAGGTCGTCGACGAAGGAGGCGTCGTTGGTGACCTCCTCTTCTTTCACTCCCAGCTGCTCGGCGACGATCTTTTTCACCCGTTCTTCAACTGTGCTCATCTTGGTGGTTGTCCTGTGAGTTCTTTGAGGGCCGCGCGGCCAAGGGCACGCAGCGGAGCCGGCATTCTAAGTAAACCTCCCCCGGGCTCGCTAGCACGGAGCGCTTGACAGAATACCATAATTATTAAAATCAAAGAGTTATGGGATCAAGGAGGACCCTAGGGCATGTGCATGCCGCCGTTCACGTTGAGAGTCTCGCCGGTGATCCATGCCGCCCGCGGACTCGCCAGGAAGGCGACCGCCGCCGCCACGTCTTCGGCCGACCCGAGGCGTCCGAGCGGAATCTGGCCGGCCAGGGCTGCGCGCTGGTCCTCCGGCAGGCCCCGGGTCATGTCCGTGTCGATGAAACCCGGCGCCACGACGTTGGCGGTGATGCCCCGGGATGCCACCTCGCGCGCGAGGGAGCGCGTGAAGCCTACGATCCCTGCCTTCGCTGCCGCATAGTTGGCCTGGCCTGGGTTGCCGATCAGGCCGACGACCGAGGCGACGTTGATGATCCGGCCCTTGCGGGCCTTCATCATCCCGCGCAGCACGCCTTTGGACAGCCGAAACACGGCGGACAGGTTCGTGTTGATCACCACGTCCCAGTCGTCCGGCTTCATGCGCAGGAGCAGTCCGTCGCGCGTGATCCCGGCATTGTTCACCAGGATCGTCACGGGCCCCTCGCGGCCCTCCACATCTGCGAGCGCCCGCTCACAGGATTCCGGGTCCGACACGTCGAGCACCAGTCCGCGGCCTGCCAGGCCCGCCCCGGCCAGCATGGCGTCCACGGTCGCCGCTCCCTCTTCCCGGGTCGCCGTTCCGACAACCGCCGCGCCGAGTCTCCCGAGCTCGAGCGCGATCGCACGCCCGATCCCGCGAGTCGCCCCGGTCACCAGGGCGACCTGCCCCGCAAGCTCGGCCGAATTGCCCTCGCTCATTACAAGTCTCCTGAACAGCCCTGCAGGGCCTTCTCCAGCGTATCCGTTGCATCGACGGGGAACACCGCAAGACCCTTGGCGCCGTCGGCTCGACGCACGAGACCGGCCAGCACCTTGCCGGGACCCGCCTCCACGACGTGGGTGACGCCCTCGCCGATCATGGCTCCGACGACCGCTGACCAGCGAACCGGATTGAACAGCTGCCGATACAGGGCGTCCCGGATCGAATCCGGCCCGTCGTGCCGCTCTGCGTCGAACGCGTAGACCGGAATGCGTGGCGCGGTCACCCTCACCTCGGCCAGGCGCTCGCGGAATCGCGTGGCTGCGGGACGCATCAGCGGGCTGTGGGAAGGCACCGAAACCGGAAGCTCGACGGCTCGTTTGGCTCCTCGTGCCCGGCAGGCCTCGACCGCCCGGCCGACGGCCGCGGAGGTGCCCGCGATGACGACCTGGCCGGGCGCGTTGTAGTTCACAGCAACCACGATCTCGCCCTGCGCGGCCTCCGCGCAGCCCGCCTCCACGTCGGCATCGGCCAGCCCCAGGATGGCTGCCATCGCTCCGGCACCCGCCGGCACCGCTTCCTGCATCACCTCGCCACGAAAACGAACGAGGTCGACGGCTGCCTGGAAGTCGAGGGCCCCCGCGCAGACGAGCGCCGTGATCTCGCCGAGACTGTGGCCGGCCACGACGGCAGGGTCCGGACCACCCCGCCCGAGCCAGGCTCGCCATGCGGCCGTGCCGGCCGCCAGCAGGGCGGGCTGCGTCGTCGCCGTTGCATTCAGCAGCTCCGCAGGGCCTTCCTGGCACAGCCGCCACAGGTCATAGCCGAGCACGGCGGAGGCCTCGGCAAACGTGTCCGAGACCACCGGGTCCGAGGCGGCCAGGGCCGAGAGCATCCCGACGGACTGCGACCCTTGGCCCGGAAACACCAGCGCAAGCTTCAAGGTCCTACCTCCAGTCCTGCAGCCGCGGGGGATTATAGGCGCCGGCGGCCGGCGAGCAGGATCATCGCGCCGGCGAGCCCCCCCGCGGCGCCGAGCCAGTGGGCCTCGTGGAGAACCGGAAAATCGGGAGCAGCTGCCTGCAGCACGCCGCCACCGGCCGCCTCCCACCCGAGCTTGGCCGCCAGGAGGGCCAGCATCAGCGCCCCCCGCTTCACGTCGGAACCTGCGAGGGCCAGACACGCGGACCCGGCGAACAGGCCGTGCAGTACGCCCGAGGCCCCGACGTACCATTCGACTTGCGGATAGGCCCACAGCAGACCGGCATCCACGCCGGCGGCCGACGCAAGCGACAGAACGAGCCAGACCCATGGGGAAGCGAACGGACGACCGATCGAGACGATGAGGATCCATGCAGCCCCATTCGCCAGCGCGTGTCTCCATCCGAGATGGACGAAATGAGCGCTCACCAGCCGCCACGACTCCCCGGCTTCGACCGCCGCCCGATCGTAACGCAGCGCACGCTGCGCCCCCTCCGGCAGCAGCGCCGATGCCGCGATGGCCGCCGCGACCAGCACGCACAGGACCCGCTCCGTCGCCTGTCGGCGACGCGAGGGAACCCCGAGCGGCCGCGACGCGTCTGATATCATTGGCGACTGCTCTTCACGTGATTCCATATCCATCCGCGGAGTTCCGAATGCGACCCAACAGCCGACTCGAGCGCGGCTTCACGCTGATCGAGATCATGGTGGTCATGGTCATCATAGCGATCCTCGGCGCCCTGATCGGCCCGCAGATCCTCGGGCGTGTCGACGAGGCCCGCGTGACCAAGGCCCAGGCCGACATCCGCACGCTGGGGACCGCGCTGGACCTGTACCGGATGGACAACTTCCGCTATCCCACGACCGACCAGGGGATACAGGCACTGGTGACGAAGCCGGACGACCCGTCGATCCGCAACTGGAAGCCGGGCGGGTACGTGCAGAAGCTGTCGAAGGACCCTTGGGGCAGCGACTACCAGTACCTGAATCCGGGCACCCGCGGAGGGGCCTACGACCTCTATTCGCTCGGCGCGGACGGTCAGCCCGGCGGCGAAGGTGCGGACGCGGACATCGGCAACTGGAACATCGAGTAAGCCGAGCGCGGAGACCACGTGCCGCGGTTGCCAGCCAGCCCAGTCGTGCGCCAGCGCGGCATGACCCTGATCGAGATCCTGGTCGTGATGGTCATCATCGCCCTGATGGCGGCGATCATGACCGTCGCGGTGACTGCGCTCGGCCGGGACACGGAGGTTCAGGATGAGGCGGAGCGTCTTACCAACGTGCTCTCCGTGTCCCTCGAGCAGGCCGAACTCGAAGGTCGTGACTACGGGCTCAGGCTCGAGCCGGGCAGCTACGAGGTCATGGTCTTCGACGGGCGTCGCGGCTGGGTGCCGGTCGCTGGCGACCGCTGGCTAGAATCCCACTCCCTGCCGCCGGGACTCCTCATCGAGCTCGAGATCGAGGGACGACGCGTGCTCCTCAAGAAACCGGAGAGTCCCGAGGCTAGGCTGCCACAGGTGCTGACCTTCGCCAGCGGTGACGTCACGCCCTACCGCGTCACCTTGTCGCGATCCGCGACGGATGTGTCGACGACACTCGTCGGCGCCGCCGACGGCAGTATCGAGCTGGCCCAGTCCGATGCGGGCGCCTGAGCCCCGTCAATCCGGCTTCACCCTGATCGAGGTCGTGGTGGCCGTCGCGATCGTTGCGCTCGGCCTGATGGCGGTGTCCCGCGTGGTGCACGACACGGTCAACAACTCGAGTTACCTGCGGGATCGTACGCTCGCCACCTGGATTGCCGACAACCGCCTCGTGGAGATGCGCCTCGGCCGGGAACTTCCCTCCGTCGATGAGACCGAGGGCGAGGTCGACTATGCGAACCAGCGCTGGATCTGGACCGCGACCGTCGCGCAGACCCCCGTGGAAGACCTGCGACGGATCGACATCGGCGTTCGCCGCGCCGAGGATCCAGAGGGCGACGCGCTCGCCCAGGTGACCGGCTTCGCGGGCGGAGTGGTCATGTCGACGCCGCCGTCTCCCACGCCATGGAACGGAGGGCAGCAGCCGGGCGGAGACGGGGGCGGCGGAAACGGGAACCAGGACGGCCAGGTCGATGGCGGTGGCGGCGATGGCATCGTCCCCCGCACTCCCCGGCCTCCCAGGGGAAGCGAACAGCAATGACCCGCAGTCGCGGCTTCACGCTCATCGAGGTGCTGGTCGCCAGCGTGATCCTCGCGATCCTGGCGGTGATGGCACACCGCGGCGTGGCCGATACGCGAATCGCCGTAGACCGCGTACGGGAGCACATGACACGCGTCAGGGACGTGCAGCGGGCGGTCACGCTGATGACGGCCGACTTCCGCCTGCTCGCGCCGCGGCCGGTCCGGGAGCTCGTCGGGGACGGGTACAGGCCCGCCTTGCTCAGGGATCCCAACGCGGTGACGCTCGTAGAGCTCACGAGGGCGGGCTGGCCCAACACGGCCGGAACGGCACGCGGAACCGACCAGCGGGTCACTTACGCCCTGGAGGACCGCAAGCTCATCCGTCGGCACTGGAACGTGACGGATCCCACGCTCGCTACCGAGCCGGTGAGCCGCGAGTTGCTGGACGACGTCGAGCGCGTCGAGATCCGCTACATGAACGCAGGGCGCGAGTGGCAGACGCAGTGGCCCCCGCTCGGAGCGCCGCCGCAGTCCGCGCTCTACATGCGTCCGGTGGCGATCGAGTTCACGGTCGTGCTTTCCGACTACGGGGAGATCCGACGTCTGGTCGAGGTGCCGGGATGAGGCAGCGCGGAGTCGCACTCATCACAGCCGTCGTCCTCGTGGCGATCGCGACCGTGCTCGCGGCCCGCGTGGGCACCGACGCGGCCCTCGACCTGCGCCGGACCTCCGGGATCGGCGCGCTGAACCAGGCCTGGAACGTAGCCCTCGGTGCCGAGGCCTGGGCAGCCCAGATCCTGCGGGACGACCTGCGCGACACCGAGCTCGACGACCTCACCGATACCTGGGCGCAGCCGGTGCCGCCGCTGCCGATCGACGGGGGCACGATCGAGGGCGACGTGGAGGACATGCAGGGACGGTTCAACCTCAACAACCTGCTGACTGCGGACGGCGGCGTCGATGACGCGAGCGTGCAACGACTCGCGCGCCTGTTCCAGCTGGCCGGCGTCGATCCGCGCTGGGCCGGGATGCTGGCCGACTGGCTGGATGCGGACAGCGTGGATCGTTTCCCGGATGGTGCCGAGGACGGCGTCTACCTTGGCCAGGTCCCGCCTTACCGAACGGCCAACGGTCCGATCAATACGACGACGGAGCTTCTTGCCCTTCCGGGCTTCAGCCTGGAGGATTACCGACGCATCGCTCCGCACGTCGCGGCACTGCCGGCAGGTACCCCGGTCAACCTGTGCACCGCGACCCCGCTGGTACTGGCGGCGCTCGCCGAAGCCGGCACCGACTTCGGCGACGCGGAGGCGCTGTCACGCAATCGCGAGAGCGGCTGCTTCCCGCGGATCGCCGACCTGCAGGCCACGCTCGACGCGGAGCAGTTCCAGGCGCTGCAGGGCCGGATCTCAGAAACCACGAACTGGTTCCGGGTGGTGTCGGTCGTCAGTATTGGCACCTCGCAACTCACCCTGTACTCTCTGCTCGAACGCAACTCCGCAGGCGGCGTCCGGGCGGTCGTCAGGTCCGTCGGAACCGAGTGACTCCATGACGCAGGTTCTCTTTCTGCGGCTCGCCGAGCCGGTTTCCTGGCTGATAGTCGAGGGCTCCGGCGGCCGCCTCGGTCCCGTGTCCACCGGTGTGCTGGCAGACGCTGCGCCGCTCGCTGCGGACCGTCGGGTCATCGCGCTCGTGCCGGGTTCCGAGGTCGTTCTGGCCGAGCCGGAACTGCCCGTGCGGGGCGGGGCGCGCCTGGCGCAAGTCGTGCCCTTTGCCCTCGAGGAGCATCTCGCTGGCGACGTGGAAGGGTTCCACTTCGCGGTCGGCAAGGTCGGCGAGGGATCGCGCACGCCCGTGGCTGCGGTGGAGCGCCGCCGGCTGGAAGGCTGGCTCGAGGCATGCGCCGAGGCTGGTCTCGCGCCGGAGGCCATGTACGCCGAAACGCAATGCCTGCCCACCAATCCTGGCAAGTCCGTCTGCGTGCTGGAGGCGGGTCGCCTCATGGTCGCCCCGCCGGACGGCCTGCCCGTTGCGCTCGATGCGGAACCTTTGACCGAGGCCTTCGCGCTCGCGGGACTCGAGGGCGAGGACCGCCACGTCCAGATGTTCGCCGCCCAGGAGGACTGGGAGGCGTCCCAGGACATGATCGAGGCCTTGAGGGAGGTGACCGGCAGCCTCGACGTGCAGTTGCTTCCCGACGGCGCCCTGCCCCTGCTCGCCGGCACGGCGATCGCTCGCCCTCCGATCTCCCTGCTGACGGGTCCTTATGCGCCTCGCACCGGCTGGGCGGCAGCTTGGCGGCGCTGGCGCCTGCCTGCGGCCCTGGCAGCGGCGCTGATCGTCCTTCACGTCGGGGTCCAGGTCTTCGAGATCGTGGGGCTCGCCGCCGAGGAGCGCCGCCTGGATGCGGAGATCGAGCAGACCTTCCGCGTCGCGATGCCCGGGGTGGAGCGCATCGTGGACCCGAGGCTGCAGATGCAGCAACGGCTCGGCGGTGCGGGAGGTGCCGACCCGGCGGGCCTGCTCGGTCGGCTGGACGGCGTGGCGCAGACCTTTCAGGCGGTCCCTGGTGCGCGAATCCGGTCCCTGGGCTGGCGCGACGGCAAGATGGACCTGCGCATCTCTGCACCTTCGGGCGACCTGCTGGGGCAACTCGCCCAGGCTGCCGGCCAACGCGGCATCGCCTTCGACGTCCAGTCGACGCAGCCCCGGGAGGGCGGGGTCGAGGGGATGGTGTCGATCGGGCCACCGGGATGAGAGAACATGAATCTTCGTGACTGGTACGCTTCCCTGAAGGACAGTGAGCGCCGGACCGTGCTCGCGGGGAGCGTGGTCGCCGTTTTGCTGCTCCTGGCAGGAGGGATCTGGCAGCTGCACACGAGCGCCGGAGCCGCCGCCACCCGCGTCGAGGCCAAACGCGCGGACCTCGCCTGGATGCAGGCCGTGGCGCCGCGGCTGCAGTCGATGCCGAGATCCCAGTCGAACGAGTCGCTGCCGCTTCTCGTCGACCGCACCGCCAGGGACGCGGGACTGTCGGGGGCACTGTCGGGTGCCGACCCCGCCGGCAATGGAGGCCTGCGAGTGCGCTTCGAAGCGGCCTCCTTCGACGCCCTCGTGCTCTGGCTCGCGCGTATCCAGCAGGACCGCGGGCTCGTCGTGGAATCTGCCAGCGTCGACGGCACGGAGGCCGACGGACTCGTGAACGCCAGCCTGGTCTTGCGGGGTCCCTGACCCGGCATGCGTCGGACTACGCTGCTGGTCATTGCGGGCGTTGCCGCGTTCCTGCTGTTCCTCGTCGCGTTCCTGCCCGCCACGCTGTTGCTGCGGTTCCTGCCCCCCGAGGTGACGCTCCGTGGCGTGACCGGAACGGTCTGGAGAGGCTCCGCTGCAGACCTGCGGTTTCGCGATCGTTCCCTGGGCAGCCTGGACTGGTTGAATCGGCCTTGGAAACTGGCAGCGCTGCAGCTCGATTATTCGGTGTCCCTCCGGCACGTGGACGGCACGATCGACATGGACGTCATCTTGCAGGGGCCCCGGCGGATCGCCTTCGAGCACGTGCACGGTGGGTTTCCGGTGGGCCAGGTGCAGGGGCTGATCTCGCCCGCCGGCTGGTCCGGGCAGGTGGACCTCGACGTCTCGCGGCTAGAGCTCGAGGGGGGGTTCCCGGTGGCGGCCGAAGGCAGGATCGTCGCCCGCGATCTGACGTCGCCGCCCCCCAGGCGCATGGACATCGGGAGCTTCGAGCTGGTGCTCGGGGCCGGGTCCGTGGGTGGCGAGGGGATCTCGGGTCGGTTGCAGGACCTCGGCAGCGGGCTGATGAGGGTCCGGGCGACGCTCGATCTCAAGCGTGATCGCACCTACACCATCACGGGCGAGGTCGCCGCCGGCCCGGAAGCCGACGAGGCGCTCCGCAGGTCCCTGGCGTTCCTCGGTCCCCCGGACTCCCTGGGCCGGCGGCCTCTGGCCATCGAGGGATCGCTCTAGCCGACCGCACTGCCCGCGTGCGCGAGACCGGGCCCCTCGCGGACTCTCCTGCCCTGCGAGCCTCCTCAGTTGCCTTGCGCGGGCACCGGCAGCTCCTGCCATGCGTCGAGCAGCGGGAAGTACAGCCCGACGCACTGCGGACGCGGGTCGAACAGCGACATGACCCTCGAGTAGCGGGTCAGCTGCGGCCGATAGCGCTCGAGCTCGCTCAGCAGGAACGCCTCGAGTCCGCCGCCCTCGTGGGTGCTCGTCTTCCAGTCGATGATCCAGCGGCGACCTTCCACATCCACGAAGCTGCGGTCGATCTTGACGCTGACGATCTCCCCGTCGAGCACTGCGGTCAGCGCCAGTTCGCTCTCGGCCTCGCGGGCCGACGGGTCCAGAAGCCTGGCAGCGAGCGCGCTAGATGCGACGCGACGCAACGCCTGCTCTACCCGGGCGAGTGCCCGCTGCGCGCGGCTCGCGGGCAGGCCGAGTGCCAGCAAGCTCGATCTCCAGCGATCGCGATCCAGGAGCAGGGCCCGGGGCGGCTGTCCGGATGCGGCCAGGTTCTCGAGTTCCGCGTGCACCACGACACCGACTGCGATCGCCTCCTCGCCCGCCCAGTCGAACTGCGGTCGGATTGGCTGAGAGGTCCTCTCGGCCCGTCGAGCGGCAGTAGGAATGGCGGGAGCCGGGGCCGATGGCATCTCGAAGTCCGCAGGTACGGCCATCAGGGGCGGAGCGGTCCTGCGCGGCCGCGTCGCCGCGGTCGGTGGCTGCAGGTTGTCGTCGCGGCGCGCCTGCACGAAGGCCTGTTCGAAGTCGCGGGACACGACCGGCCAGAAGAACGACAGCAGGGTACCCGGCTCGGGTTGCCTGATCCGGGGCTCCTCTTCGTCGCGCCACAGGACCGACGCCGAGCCGACCAGATGAAGCTGGCGCTTCGCGCGCGTGGCCGCGACGTATGCGATGCGGCCGAGCTCGTACTCGGCCCGCTCCCGCTCGATCGACTGCATCCAGTGCTCCAGCGCATCCCGTTCGTGGTCTTCGCCCGACTCTCCGCGACTGGCGAGCACCACGCCCCGGCTGCCGGACTCGAGTGCAACCGACGACCAGTAGAGCAGCTGCCGGTTGCCGGCAGGGGGCCTGCGATCCAGCCCGGGCAGGATCACGGTGTCGAACTCGAGCCCCTTCGACTTGTGGATCGTCATGACCTGCAGCCGTGCGGCCGGACTGCCCGTGGGCGATGCCATCAGGCCGTCGACGGCGGCCTCCACCTCTGTGGCGGAGGGAAGGCCGCGGGTCTCCCGCGCGAGCGCATCGAGCGCGGCCAGGCACGCCTCGACGTTCTCGATGTCGGAGCGGTCCTGCAGTGTTGCCGGACCGCCCAGCGCAAGCCACGCCGCGCGGACGACCGACCCAAGGGATCGCCGGCCGAGGTCGGCGGAAGCACGCTCGAGGGCCGCCATCGCGCGCGCGAGTTTCCGCCGCCCGTCCGGGGACAGCGAGCCGGACCTCGCGGGTGTCGCCGCCAGCGCGGCCATGCTCGAGTCGCGATCTCCGTGAGCCAGGGCATGCAGGTCCTGCAGCGACAGGCCGCACCACGGGGCCCGCAGCACGGACAGCCAGGCGGTCCGGTCCCCCCGATGCAAGAGGGCACGGGCGAGGGCAAGCAGGTCGCGGACGGCAGCTCTCTCGGACAGTGCCTCGAGTTCGACGCCCCGATACTCGATCTGTCGGGCCCTCAGTTCCTCGAGCAAGGGCTGGAGCACGCCTCGGCTGCGGACCAGCACGGCGACGATACGCTCCCGGTCGCCCGACGACTCGAGTCGCCGGGCCTCCGCCAAGGCTCCCTCCACGAGATCCGCAACCAGTGACGCCTCCGCAGCGGGGTCCTTCCCCACGAGGGCGTGAACGCAGACGCCCGCACCCGGCTCGTCGTCCCGGCTGGAGACACTCGGTGCGTAACACACGGCGCCCCGCTCGTAGTCCTCGGCATCCGGCAGCAGGCGCGCAAAGCTCGCATTGATCCACGCGACGATGGCGTTGCAGGAGCGGAAATTCCGCTCCAGCACCAGGCGGCGCAGGGGAACGCCGCCGATACCCCGGGACTGCGCCTCCAGGAAGAGGGTCACGTCGGCCTCGCGGAATCCGTAGATGGACTGCATCGGGTCGCCGACGCAGAACAGTGAATGACCATCGTCCGGTTGCCAGCCGGCGACGAGGCGCTCGAGAAGCGCCTGCTGCACCGGAGACGTGTCCTGGTACTCGTCGACGAGCACGTGTCCAATCCGGTACTCGAGGGCCATGGCGAGCTCGGTCGGGGACTCCGGCCCACCGAGCGCCTCGCGTGCCGCTGCGGCGACGGCCGCGTGGTCCAGCTGGCCCCGCTCCGCGAAGACGGTCTGCAGTTCGGCAGCGGCCGGCACCAGGGCATCGCACAAGGCCGCCACGCGAGTCCACTGCTCCTCGGTGTAACGGTCGGGAGGCAGGTGCCTGACGCGGTGCAACCGGGCGGTCCACTCCGGCCGCTCCGCGAGCTGCGCGAGAAGCGCGATCAGCCGGGCCTTGAGCGCCTTGAGTTCCGGTGGGAATCCGTGCGTCCGCGTGACGGTCTTGCGGGCCGAGCCGTCGCGGGTGAGCAGTGTCTCGGCCACGGTCTGCCACTGCGTCAGGGCGCCGCGATTGGGCGGGGGCAAGCCGTCCGCGTGAGCGAGCGCTGCGAGCGGACCGCCGGGGCCGCCTGCTTCTGCGGCCCGTCGCAGGATGCTCATCAGCTCGTCTGCGAGCACTCCACCCAGACCGCTGCGGATCGTTGCGAGCTCGGCCTCCACGGCGGCCGCGAGGAAGCCCTCCATGTCCCGACGCGGATCCGGCGAGCGGGAGAGTTCCAGGACCTTCGGCAGCCACAGCTCGCGGCGTTCCAGCATGGAACTGACCAGCGACTGGAGCCTGGCTACGTCGTGGTCGAGAAGGCGGACCAGTCGTGCGATGGAACGGCCGACGGAAGAGTCTTCCTCGACCCGCCGGGCAAAACGACGCGCGGCTTCTGCGTGAACCGGACGTGCGTCATCCAGTAGCTGCAGCATCGCACCGAGACTGGAGGCGAGCGGCAGCCGCCGGGCCAGCCAGTGATTCAGGCCGTCGATGGTCTGGATGTGCAGTCGCGACGGATGGCGTTCCAGGTCCCAGCCGCGGCGTCGGGAGTTCTCGAGCCCAGCGATCGCCAGTTTGCGCGTCTCGCGCTCGTGGTCCGAGGCCGCCGGGTCCGGGGCGCGACCTGCCTCGCGCAGAGCCTCGATGATCCGCTGCCGCATCTCGGCCGCCGCCTTGCGCGTGAACGTGATCGCGACGATTTCCTCGGGCCTCTCCGCCTCGGCCAGCAGCGCCAGAAATCGCTGCGTGAGCAGGCTGGTCTTGCCGCTGCCCGCCGGCGCCTGAACGATGAACGAGCCCGCGGGATCGACCGCTTCCAGTCGCGCCCGGCGATCGGCGTCGATCTGGTCGCGCTTACTCATCCACCCCTCCTCCAGCATCCGGCTCCGGCGCGGCACGCACGCGACAGAGCGTGCCCAGGTGACAGGTCCTGCAGGTCTGCGGAAGTTTCGGATCGACGCGCGCGTCTCCTCCGGCGAACCCCTTCGCAAGCGCGGTGAGCCAGGCTCGCCAGCGGTCGGTGACCTGCTCCCAGTCGAATCCCTGCCGCCGGTCGTCCGTGAGCCTGAAGCGCTCAGCCGCCTCGACCCCGGTCAGCAGGCCTGCCTGCGAGGCCACGCCCCGGTAGCGCGCACGCTGCGGGCCGAGGGCTGCGAACGCGGCACCCCGCACCTCCCGGCCGCGCAGGATGGAATACAGCGGCAGCTGCGGCGCATCGGGCCGGGCGCCACGCCACTGTGTGGTGCTCGGGTTGCCGGTCTTGTAGTCGATGATCAAGAGCCCGCCGCCCACGCGATCTACGCGGTCCACGCGGAGTCTGAGCAGGAGGTCCCCCAGCCTCCCCTCGAGCCGTTGCTCGGTGCCTACGATCTCGAAGTCCTCGCGGTCGAGTTCCGTCTCGAGGAAGCGCGTCACGCTGGCGAGCTGCCATTCGTGCTCGAGCGATCTGACCGCGTGGCCGACGTCGGCTGGCAGCTCCGCGTCGAGCGCGCGCGCCACGGCCTCGCCAACGATTCCCTCGAGTTGCTGGCCCCGTGCGGCCTCCAGCCGGCCGCGGTCGGGGATGGATCCGGCCACGAGTTCCAGGGCGCGGTGCAGCGCCAGTCCGCGGACCCGCGGGTCGATTCCCGTGCCGCCCTCCTCGAGCGGTGTCGCGGCGAGGCGCATCTCGGCGAATGCCCGAAACGGACACTTGGCCTGCAGCTCGAGGATTCGTGCCCCTCCTGCCGAGGCCTGACCCGGGTCGATGCCCGGCGCAACGTCGCCGACCGGCTGCAGCGGACCGGCACCGAAGGCGCCGAGCGTGCGGGTCGTCGGGCGTGGCCCGGGCGGTATCGCTCTTGCCGCAGTCGGAAGGAGGCGACTGGGCTCGACGCGTGCATCGTCCCGCTGCTCCGGCCAGCTGAACACGACCTCCTTTGCGGAGCCGATCCAGGCTTCGGTGACCTCGAGGGCGTCGGCGAGCGACCCCGCTGCCGTCGCGGCCGGCATTCCGAGGCGCTCCTGGAGGCCGATCGGAAGAAACGGATCGGGCGATGCAGCCGCGGGCCAGTCGGTGGCAGTCATGCCGGCCACCCACAATCCGTCGAACCAGATGCCGGGGGCTTCCAGGGTGTCGTAGACCACGACCGCAGGATCGCCCCGTTCCGGTTGGAACGGGGAATTGGCCAGGTGCCGCAACTCGGCGCGGGCTTCGGGCCTGCCCAGCAACGGCGCGACGGGTGACAGTCCGGCGAACTGCCAGAGGCGCTCGCGAAATGCCTGGGCTGCCTGGTATTCGTCGCTCGCGAGCGGCCGTTCCCCGGGCCAGCCCCAGGCGGCAAGCGCCGCACCGAAGGACGTGGCCCAGCAGTCCGCTGCAGCGCGTCGGCCTGGTGCGCGGAGGGCCGAGGCGGACTCCTCCAGTGAACGCGCGAACCCGGGGCATTGCGCGGCACGGGCCATCGCGGCGAGGCGTTCCGGCGGCCAGGAGAGCGTGCCCTCGCGGCGCAGTGCCAGGTCCAGACGCGTCCGGCTCTCGAGTTCGGCGGACTCGCCGATGTAGCGGCTGCGCAGCAGCCGCGTGACGAGCGCGAGGTCGAGCCCCGGCTCTGCGGCATCCATACAAGCGAGCGCGGCATCGACGATACCGAGGGTCGCGAGTGCCGGTCCGCCGGCGAAGTCGAACAGGCGATCCCGCTCCGAGGATCCCGGGAGCTCGAGATCCGGCTGCAACACCGATTCAAATGCGCGTTCCAGCTCGACGCGCCGTGTCGACAGGTCGCCGATCACCACGGCAAAGCGCGCGGTGGAATCCGCGACGAGGCGCGAGCGCAGCCAGCCCAGCACCGACTCCACTTCGAGCGCAGGGTCCCTCGACGGGCATGCGAGCACCTCACCCGGCTCCCCCGCGAGCGCGGCGAAACGCACCGGCCCTCCGCGCCGGGCGAGGACGGAGACGAGCGCTCGCAGGCTGGGGGCAATCTGGCGGAACCCTGCGAAGACCAGGGGCCAGCGGGTCTCGAGCCGGTGCGCATGGGCCGCCAGCGCCGGTTCCAGGGAACCCGCGTCGAGCCAGCCCCGCGACTCGAGTTCCCGCTCGACGCTTCCGGCCCAGGCGACGAAGGCGTGCTGGTCACGCGTTGCAGCCAACGCCGAGACGTCCGCGACAGTACCGCCGTGGCGGCGGAGCGCCAGCCACGTGCGCCGTGCCGCGCCCGCCAGGTCCCGAGCATCGAGCAGTGACTCGGCCGCGGGAGACACGTGAGTCCGCCAGAGCCAGTCGGCTTGCTGTTCCGCGATCAGCAATGGCAGGGTCCCCGCGGATCCTGAAATCTCCGCCCAGCAGGCCGCGGCCCAGGCGGAGAACGGGACCACTTCGGGGGATCGCCAGGCCCGACTGCCGGATTCGGCCTGCCGGCGATTGAACAGCGAGATCAGCAGGCGCGCCTGCCGGCGCGTGGCGGTGACCACGACGCCACCCTGGGCGAGGTGATCGACGAGCTCCAGGTTGGGCGCCGCGGGCCGCGTCGTCGACTTCATGCGACCAGGCTAGACCCGCCGCTGGCTCACCGGACGGCCCTGAGGCTTCCCTTTCCGCCGGCCTTGCCTGGCGATTGAGAGTCGAGCTCCTCCTCGATCCGCTCGAAGACCGTTCTCAGGGTCTCCGGGTCCGGGAGGTTGGTGATGCGGAAGTGGTTGCGGTACGGCGTGTTGAAGCTGACGCCCGGCGCGACCAGCACGTGCCGGTTCTCGAGGAGATCCATGGCGAAGGCCTGGTCGTCGAACTCGGGCAGTTGTTCCTGCTTGACGTGGAGGAAGGCGTACATCGCGCCGCGCGGCGCCGTGAGGCCGAGATACTTGCTGCGCGCGACAGCATCGATGATGGCCTGGCGCGACTGGTGCAGGCGGCCTCCGGGAGAGACGAGGTCACGGATGCTCTGATAGCCTCCGAGCGCCGTCTGCACCGCCCACTGACCCGGAACATTGCTGCAAAGCCGCAGGGACGAGAGGAGCTCCAGGCCCTGCAGGTAGGCCTGAGCCTTCTCGCGCGTGCCGGAGAAGGCGGCCCAGCCGACGCGGTAGCCGCAAGCACGGTACACCTTCGACAGGCCGGAAAGCGTCCCGCAGAGCGTGTCGTGGACGAGCGTGGCCATGGGCACGAACTCGGCGTCGTCGTAAGTCATGCCGTCGTAGATCTCGTCGGAGAGGACCACCAGTCCGCGCTTTTCGGCGAGGCGTGCGATGCCCTCGAGCGTCGGACGCGAGTACACCGCACCCGTCGGGTTGTTCGGGTTGATCACGACGATGGCCCGCGTGCGGTGCGTGACGAGGGAGGACAGCTCCTCCGCGTCCGGCTCGAAGCCGTTCTCCGGTCGGCACGGATAGTGGACCGCCCGGCCCCCGTTGAGGGTGACCGCTGCCGTCCACAGCGGGTAGTCCGGACTCGGGACAAGCACTTCGTCGCCGTGCTCCAGCAGGGCGCGCAGCACGAGGTCGATCAGTTCGCTGACGCCATTGCCGACGAACACGTCCTCCGCGGTCACGTCCATCACACCCCGGTCCTGCTGCTGCATGACCACGGCCTCGCGGGCAGGGAAGATGCCCTTCTGGTGGCAATACCCTTCCGAAAGGGCGAGGTTCTCGATCATGGCGAGGCGCATGGTCTCGGGGGTCCGGAAGCCGTAGGCACCGGGGTTGCCGATGTTGAGCGAGATGACTTCGTAGCCGAGTCGCTCCATCTCGTGGGCCCGTCTTGCGAGGCGCCCACGGATCTCGTATCGCACGTTCGCCAGGCTCGAACTCGCGGGGATGTTTCCGGAAGGCATGTCGGCTGGTCCAGGCTGCTCTCTGCAGGCAGCATAACGCACTGCAAAGGTCCGCAGGCGGGGCCTGACCGTCAGGGCTCCGCCGGGCTCCGAAGCAGGCTTGCCGCCCGGGTTGTCCGCGGTTGAATGCGCGAATCACACTTCTGCTATTTTGTATACAATGCAGGTCGGAACGGATCCCAAGCCAGGTCCACAGCCATCATGTTCTCCGTGACCCCATTCGACCAGCTGGCGCCTCCCTCCCATGACGAGCAGTCGCGTCAGCAGTTCGTTTCCCAGTTGCGCAAGTTCGTGATGGCCGACATGTCAGGCGAGATGCGCACTGCCTACGTGCGGGACGTAGAGGCGCCGTTCGAACAGCGGCAGGGGCGCAAACCCAGGGACGGCCGCGAGGTTCGCCGGTTGATGCTCGATCACCCGTACTTCAAGGCATGGTCCGCCCTGCGCTACAGCGCGCAGGAAATGACCTGGTGGTCCGTCATGCCCCAGGTGGAACGCCACCTGCCGGAACTGATCGGGGCCGCGCGCAAGGAGGCCGAGGCGGACGGCCCCGGCTCGCTGAGGCTCGATCCGGACCTGGGGATTCCGCGCGATGTCAGTGCGCTCGACATCCACCTCATGCCGGGCTGCTTCCACTCGGAGCATGCGGCCGGAGACGTGGCCCAGGGCGCGGTGTACACGCTCGGCACCGCCGTTTTCGGTGGGGCGTTGAAGCTCAGGTCCGAGCGCAAGGGCGGGGTCGGCGCCTCCATCGCGCACTGGCTTCGGCTCACGCGGCCGGACTTCCGGCCCCGCAAGCTCCTCGACCTCGGCTGCACGACCGGCAGCAACCTGTTTCCTTACCTGGCCGTCTACCCGGGCCTCGTGGGTCATGGCGTGGACGTCGGAGCGCCCCTGCTGCGTTACGCCCACGCTCGCGCGCGGTCCGAGGGGCTCGACGTTCACTTCTCGCAGCAGAATGCGGAATCCATGGACTTCGCGGACGGGACGTTCGACGTCGTCTGCTCGAGCTTCTTCCTGCACGAGCAGCCGGTGAAGTCGACCCGGAAGATCCTGCGCGAGGCGTGGCGGGTGCTCAAGCCCGGCGGCGTCATGGTTCACATGGAGCTGCCGCCGGCCTCGGAGGCCGACGCGTACTACAACTTCTACCTGGACTGGGACGCCTTCTACAACAACGAGCCGCACTACGCGGCGTTCCGGGCGCTGGACTTCCCGCAGGAGGTCGCCCGGGCCGGGTTCGAGCCGGGCAAGTACTTTCATACCCGCATTCCCAACTGGGGAACCCTGCGGGAGAAGGAGTTCGAGGATTGCGTTCTCGGGCGGCGGGAGGCTCCGGCGCACGGCAACGGGGCCAGCTGGTTCATCTTCGGCGCCTGGAAGTAGCGGCGAGGGACGGCTCCTTGTGGAGGAGCCGTCCCTCGATCGATCCGTCCCGGCGGCCGGTGCCGGCCGCGCGCGTGCGACCGCGTACCCGTCGGTCGGGCGTTACTTCTTCCGCCTGACCCGACGCCGTCCCGGTCCGTGGCTGTGGCCGTAGTCGTGGTTGCCGTGGTGATGCGGCACGTCGCCGTGCGCATGACCGTGGCTGTCCGGATACTCGAAGTCCACGGGGTGGTTGTGATCTCCGGTGGCCACCCACTCGTACAGTTCCGGCTTCCAGTGCTGGATCCGGCTCGCCGCCCGCGACAGGTTCTCCTCGGCCGTGGTCCACGGATTGAAGTGGAAGTGGTTGTACAGCTGGGAGTCGGTCCGGCCGAGAGCCAGCGTGCCGTTCTTGCACGCGAATGCCCCGTGATTGATGTAGGGCGGGCGCCAGAAGTAGCCGCCGCCCCAGATGTGGTAGGACTCCTCCGCGCAGTCGTGATAGCTGATGTTGTCCTGCCAGAAGTTGGGCGTCATGCAGTACAGGAACGTGAAGGCCTGGGTGCGCTCGTCGAACTTCAGCACCTTGACGAGGCAGCCCGAGGCAGTGGCCGGGTAGAAGTTGGTCGACGTCCAGCTCAGGTCGTCGTAGGCGTTGACGGCCGTATAGCGATGCCGCTCGGCGTCCGGATGGTCGGAGTCGGACTCCACGAAGCTCGGCTCGCCGTAGTTGTAGTACATCAGCACCTGCGCGCCGCGCGGCGCGACCAGCGCAGGCATGCAGACGCCCGCGGGTACGAAGAAGTAGGCACCCGGCCCGTGGACGGTCTCGCCGATCGTGAGCGAGCCCGACAGCACGAACATCTCCATCTCGGAGTAGCTCATGCCGGGCGGCAGCTGGTAGCCAGGCTCGAACATCACCTTCATCGAGCACGCACCAGTGTCGGTGTCGAAGGAGAGCATCTTGTAACGCATGCCCTTGCCGAATCCGGGCAACGTCATGCGCTTCCAGGCGACGTTCGTCTCGACGTAAGGCTCAATGTGCGCTCTTGCCATGTATTCGTCCTCCGTTGAGAGCGTCGCCGGTCAGAAGACCACCTTGAACTTGCGCTTGGGCTTCTTCGGGATCTTCTCCCTGGGGATCTTGCGGAGCACGTCCGCGTGGACGTTGAAGCCGCGGGTCTGGATGCGCTCCAAGAAGTCGGCGATCCACTTGTCGCGCCGGGACGAGAGCGCGTCCTGCTCCGAGACGATCTTGCGGTAGCGCGCCTTCTGCTCGCGCGTCTCCTGCTTCATCCAGCGCTCGGCCTCGCGGCTGCGCTTGTACTTGATGAGCTTCAATGTTCCTCCTCCCTCGGGCTGCCAATGGACGAGATGTCGGGGCCCGCTAGAGCCCCAGGAAGATGATCGCCGCCGCGCAGGCGGACAGCGTCGCCCCGGCGAGAGCATGTGACCAGCGCTCCATGCCGTCGAACCGTGTCCCGAGCGCGTCGAGACCGCGGCGGAGCAGCATCACGACGCCAAGCATCGTGGCAAGCGTCGCGAAGCCGAAGGCTGCGCACACGATCGCCACGCCAGTCCAGTTCGAGTCGGCCGCCGGGTACATCAGCACCGGGATGAGCGGCTCGCAGGGGCCGAACACGAAGACGATGAACAAGGCCCAGGGCGTGATCATCGCGGACGCCGCCGGCCCCGGCACGGCACGCGGGTCCTGCAGCGGAGCACGCCCGGTCGGAGCGATCACGTGGCGAAACTCCGGTGCCTCGTGGACCCGTGCCGATCCCTGGCGCAGGTGCGGATGCACGTGGGGGGCGAGCCGGTGGTCGTGCACGTGGCGATGCCGCGTACCGTCTGCGTGGACGTGCACGTGCGAGTGAGACTCGCCGCGCCACGCACGCTTGACGCCCCAGGCCATGTAGGCCAGTCCGAAGCCGAAGAGCAACCAGGCCGCAATGTCGCCCCGGAACGACTCGATGTGCACCAGGTGGTCGATGGCCGAGCCGGCGGCGATGCCGACAGCGCCGATGACGATCGAGCTCAGCACGTGCCCGACACCGCAGGCCAGCGTGACGCCCGCGGTGCGCGACGTGCTCCAGCGCCGCGCCTTGGACAGGGCCACGAACGGCAGGTAGTGATCGGGGCCGAGCAACGTGTGGATGAAACCGATCGAGGCGGCCGTGAACACCAGCAGGGAAAGATCCGGAGCGATCGTGTCCACGCCGCTTCTCCGCTCGGCCCGAGCCCGGAGTCACCTGCCCGGGACATCACGTCGGCCTTGTATACAATGGACGGAGCGTATGCGAGGGGCTGGACGCGTGCAAGCGAGTTATCCCCTACCTGGCTCGGGGTGAGCGCCTCTCCAGCGGTGGCAACCCGGGGCGGCTTACAGCTCGTGTCCCTTGGCGTGCCCGTCCGAAGTCGCAGACATCACCGTTCGCGGCGCGTAGCAGTCACCGACGAGATGGACCTCGACGCCGGCCGCGCGCAACGGTGCTGCGAGGGCGTCGTCCGGCACGCGTGGCGTCGAATAGGTGAGCAGTACGACCTCCGCGATTTCCGTCGTCACGCCGGTGTAGACGTTCCGGGCCCGCACGATGCCCTCCTCCAGCGACGAGTCCGGCGAGGGCTCGGTCAAGGGCAGGACCTCGATGCCGAGCATCGACGTTCTCCGCAGGATGCCGAGCCGTGTGACGAGCGGCGTATCCTCGGCGATCCTGTCGCGGGGTGTGAGGATGACCACGCGCTCGAACAACCGCCCGAGGACCTGCGCGCAGGCGTAGGTTCCCTCCGTGTGATCCATGTCGAACAGGACCGCGGTGCCGCCCTGCGGCTCGGACAATCCGATCAGGTCCGGCATGAGCCCGCGAACGTCCAGGATGAGGCCCTCCTCGCGCCAGGAAGCCGGCAGCATCCTCGGCCAGCTCATCGAGGAGCCCGTGGCGAGCACCGCGACTTCGGGATCGAGCGACAGCACGTCCTCGAGCCGGGCACGGAGCCCGAGTTCGAGCTTCACGCCGGCCTTCCGTGCCGCGATGGCCTGGAAGTCGAAGATGCTCGACAGGTTCTCCCCGCCGGGCAGCAGCGAGTGGAGGCGCGTCTTGCCTCCCGGGTCGGCGCCCGACCCGAGCACCGTCACCCGGTGACCACGCGCACCTGCGATCCAGGCCGCCTCCATTCCCGCAATGCCCGCACCGATGACGACGACGCGTCGTGCGTTGCGGGCCGGCGCGGGCCGGTAGTCGGTCTCCTCGGGCATGGCGACCCGTGGGTTGTTGTCGCAGGCGAGCGGCGCGTGTTCCATGATGCGTCCCCAGCAGCTGTTGCAGGCGACGCAGTACCGGATGTCGCGCTCGCGGCCGGCGGCGGCCTTCATCGGCCAGGCCGGATCCGTGACCAGCGGGCGGCCGAGCGCCACCAGCGCCGCGTCGCCGCGGGCGACGATTCCTTCCGCTTCAGCCGGGTCGGTGATGTAGCCGACCGCCATGACCGGCACCTCCGGTACGGTGGCGCCAAGTCGCCTCGTGAGGTCCATGAAGGGTGCGCGCGGCCAGTGCGCGTCCGGGATGTGCATGTCGAGCGAGCGTGCGTGCGCGCCCCAGGTGAAACAGACGTAGTTGACGGCACCTGGGGTGCAAAGCCGTGGTGCGATCGCGGCAGCCTCCTCCGGCCCGATGCTGCCCGGCACGCCGTCGTCCCCCGGCAGCTTGAGGCCCACGATGAAGTCGCCGC
>LJNS01000100.1 GCA_001303245.1 Gammaproteobacteria bacterium SG8_30 | reverse complement strand
CACTACGCGGACTGGTACGGCGTGCAGCTCGCGCCCGATCGCGTGATCCTGACGCCCGGGGCCTCGGGTGCGTTGCTCCTGGCCTTCACCGTGCTGCTGGAACCGGGCGATCGGGTCGCGCTCGGCAGGCCGGGCTATCCGGCCTATCGGAACGTGCTTTACGCACTCGGAATGCATCCGGTGGAGCTGCCCTGCGGACCGGAGACGAGATTTCAGCCGACTGCAGACATGATCGACGCGCTCGATCCGGCGCCGGCCGCCCTGATAGTGGCGAGTCCCGCGAACCCGACGGGCACGATGCTCGGCCGTCAGGAGCTGGAGGCAATTGCGGCGGTGTGCCGGCGGCGCGGCATCGTGCTGATCTCGGACGAGATCTACCACGGTATCACCTACGGCGAGCGCGCCGTGTCGGCACTCGAGCTCGACGAGTCCGCCATCGTCATCAACAGTTTCTCGAAGTACTGGTGCATGACGGGCTGGCGCCTCGGCTGGCTGGTGGCGCCGGGCGAGCTCGTCGAGGCCATGAACACCTATTCCGGCAACATCTTCCTGACGCCGTCGGCGCTCTCGCAGCACGCTGCGCTTGCGGCGATGGATGCGGAGGACGAGCTCGCGGGCCACCTCGACACGTACGCGGAGAATCGTCGTCTGGTCATGTCGACCTTCGCGGGACTCGGGCTCACCGGGCTCGCGCCTGCCGATGGGGCGTTCTACGTGTACGCGAACATCGGGCACCTCACGGACGACTCGCTCGGCTTCTGCAAGCAGTTGCTCGCCGATACCGGGGTCGCCTTCAATACCGGGCTCGACTTCGATCCCGTGGAGGGCCACCGGACGCTGCGCGTGTCGTTTGCCGTGTCGCGGGAGGAAGCGCGCGAGGCGATGCGTCGCTTCGAGACCTGGCTCGGTACGAGTTCACCGCCTGCCGAGCGAGGCCCGGTCGGCGCGTGCCTGGAGCCCCGGGATCCCGGGACTCCGGGGCACGTTGAAGAGTGGTAGATTGATCGCCAGGGCGGCGTGGGCGTGTCGGTGGCCGCCCGCGCGGGAGCGAAGGCTAGGAGGGCAAGCAACCCATGTCACCGGAGCGCTGTTCCGTGCTCTTCGTCTGCATGGGCAACATCTGCCGTTCGCCGACGGCGGAAGCCGTGTTCACTGATCTCGTCAGGCGGGAGGGCGGGCCGACTCACTTCGACATCGACTCGGCCGGCACGCACGCATACCACGTGGGCGAGCCACCGGACAGCCGGGCGGTCGCGGCGGCCCGGCGGCGCGGCCTCGTCATGGACCACCTGCGGGCACGGGTCGTGACCCGCGAGGACTTCCTCCACTTCGACCTCGTGCTCGCGATGGACGAGGAGAACCTCGCACACCTGCAGCGGCTTGCGCCGGCCGGCTACCGGAAGCGGGCCCGGCTGCTGATGGAGTACGCTCCGGAGGCCGGCACGGCCTCCGTGCCCGATCCTTACTACGGCGGGGAGGCCGGCTTCGAGCAGGTGCTCGACCTGCTGGAGTTGGCGACCCGCGGCCTGCTGCAGGAGCTAAGGCGGTAGCAGGGGGCGCTCCCGTGTCCCTTTCCCGGAGTCAGTCGGCCGGCCTCTGCCGGTGGGAAAGGACGACAGGAATGTCCCCTGCCGTCCCTCAGCCTCCGTCCTTGGGCCCGAAGTGGTGCGACCCCGAGGGCGAGGAAGACCACACCGTGTAGGTCGGCTGCCGAGGCTGCGCAGGTTCCGGACTTCCCGGGCCCTCCTCGCCCTCGGCTCGCTGAGTAGCCTCCTCGGTCGCCGGATCCCCGGACCGGTCTGCCCTGGCCGTCTCTGGCTTCTCGTCCTGGTCTGACGATTCCGCTGGACCGGCGGCGGGTTCGCCTTCCCGGGAGGCACGCGGCTCCTCGATCGGTGCGGCAGGCGGGATCACGGAGTGGGCATCAGGCTCCTCCGGTTCCGGCTCGGCCCGGGAAGCGGGTCCTGTCTCGGCGGGCTGCTCAGCCTGCGACTCCTCCTCGGCCAGGGTGTCGCTGAGCTCGACCCCGCTCGTCGCCTCCACGGCAGCCTCGACTTCCGACGGCGACAGCTGAGCATCGTCCAGCGGAACGGGCGGCGCCTCCCGACGAACGGGCAACCCGGGTGCCTCCATCGCTGCCGCCTCGGTGTCCGAAGCCACGATGGGTGGCGACGGCTGGGCGGGCGCGGGCGCCGGGGCCTCCGGTTCCTCGCGGATCCCGACAGAGGAGGCGGTCCCGTCCGGACCGCGGACCGTGACCTCCGTCTGCTGCAGAACCGGCAGGGGCTGCGTGTCGGCCGTGTCGAAGGCCGGCTCCTTCGCTCGGTCGCCGGTGACATCCGCAGCGGGCTCGTCCCCCATGGCGTGGCGCTCTTCGCCCGACTCGGCGGTGAAATCTACTGGCACGCGCTCTTCGTCGAACGAAGGCGCCGAGGTCTCCTCGTCGGTGGGCTCCGCGCCGGGCGCGGCATCCGCTGCGGCACCGGCTCCAGCGAGCGCCTTCCGGTCGCGTGATCCGCGGCCGCGCCTGCGCCGGCGCCGCTTGCGCGGTGCCTCCTCCCCGGCAGTAGTCTCCGGCTGCAACTCGGTGGCGCTGCTCCCGGCCGCGTCGGTGGCCGGCTCTTCCGAAGGTGAAGGCGACGGCGCCAGGTCCGACCTGGTCGTCTCACGCGACGCGCGCGCGCGCCGGGTCCGTTGCCCCTCGCCCTCGCCGCGTGCTTCGCCACGACCGCGTGACACGCTCGGACCGCTCACCGCGCTCGCCACGCTCGGACCGCTCACCGCGCTCGCCACGCTCGGACCGCTCGGACCGTTCACCGCTCCGCGCCGGACGCTCGCCTCTTGCGCTCCGCTCGCCTCTTGCGCTCCGTTCGCCACGTTCACCGCGCCGGCGCCGCTCTCCGCGTCCGCGACTCTCTCGCGCCGGGCGCGCGGGCTCGGCCGGGGCGGGCTCGACTGCAGGCTTCGGCCGCAGCCAGCCGAACAGGCGAGCGAGGAGGCTGGGGCCCTCCGCGGTGCGCGGTGCCGCCTGCGGGGCGGGCGTCGCCGGAGCCGGCGCGGGGGCTGCCGGCATGATCGTCTGGACCGCCGGTCCCTGCGCCGGCGGCTGTTTCTCGGCGGCGGTCTTGAAGTCGATCTCTTCCGGCGCCTGCTCGGCCATCTGGTAGCTGATGACCGCGTTCTCGGGCAGGCCGACCTCGTCGTCACGCACCCGCTTGATGGAGTAGTTCGGCGTCTCGATGTTCGGGTTCGGCACCAGAATGATGTCGGTCGCGCTGCGCGCCTCGACCTGGTTCAGCCATTCCCGCTTCTCGTTGATCAGGAAGGTCGCGACGTCGACGGGCAACTGGGCCACGACCCGCGCGGTCCGCTCCTTGCGGGCTTCCTCGCCGAGCAGCCTGAGCACCGCGAGCGCCATGGATTCGACGCTGCGGATGGTGCCCATGCCGCTGCACCGCGGGCAGACGGTGTGCGTGGCCTCGCCGAGTGACGGCCGCAGGCGCTGGCGGGACATCTCGAGCAGCCCGAAGCGCGAGATCCGACCGAGCTGGATCCGGGCCCGGTCCATCTTCACGGCATCCCGCAGCCGGTCCTCGACGGCCTGCTGGTTCTTCTTCGACTCCATGTCGATGAAGTCGATGACGATGAGGCCCCCGAGGTCGCGAATGCGCAACTGTCGGGCGATCTCGTCCGCCGCCTCCAGGTTGGTGTTGAAGGCCGTGGTCTCGATGTCCGCGCCCTTGGTCGCCCGGGCCGAGTTGATGTCGATCGAGACGAGTGCCTCCGTGTAGTCGATGACGATGCTGCCGCCAGAAGGCAGATGCACCGTGTGCGAGTAGGCGGACTCGATCTGGCTCTCGATCTGGTAGCGCGTGAACAGCGGCACGTCGTCCGTGTAGGGCTTGAGCAGCCGCTGCGCATCCGCCGGCATGAATCGCTGCATGTATTCGCGCGCGCGCTCGAAGGCCGCCGGCTCGTCGATCAGGATCTCGCCGACGTCGTCGGACATGTAGTCGCGCAGCGAGCGGGTCACCGCATCGCTTTCCTGGTAGATCAGGAAGGGCGCGGGACGGCGGCCCGCCGCGTCGACGATCGCGTCCCAGTTGGCCCGCAGGTTGTCGAGGTCCCACTGCAGCTCCTCGGGCGAGCGGCCGACGCCGGCCGTGCGCACGATGCTTCCCATGCCGTCCGGAATCCGCAGCTTCTCGAGCGCGTCGCGGGTCGCGTCGCGGTCCTCGCCCTCGATACGGCGCGACACGCCGCCGGCGCGCGGGTTGTTGGGCATCAGGACCAGGAAGCGTCCGGCCAGGCTGATGAAGGTCGTGAGCGCCGCGCCCTTGTTGCCGCGCTCCTCCTTCTCGACCTGGACGATGAGTTCCTGGCCTTCTTGTAGGACGTCGCGGATGTTGAAGCGGGCGCCGGGCGCCGGCTGGTAGCGGAAGTACTCGCGGGCGACTTCCTTCAGCGGCAGGAACCCCTGCCTCTGGGAGCCGTAGTCGACGAAGGCTGCCTCGAGGCTGGGCTCGACGCGGGTGATCCGGCCCTTGTAGACGTTGGCTTTCTTCTGTTCCCGCGACGGGATTTCTATCGAGAGGTCGTAGAGCTTCTGTCCGTCAACCAGCGCGACGCGCAACTCTTCCTGCTGAGTTGCGTTGATCAGCATTCTCTTCATGTGCCCCTTCCGAGGGTCGAGGGGCCGGGAAGCCTGGCGGGGAATGGGCGATCCGCGTGCGGAGTGGGGTGGTCCCCCGGTGCGGCCGTCGGGCGAGCGGCAGCGCGGCGCGGGTTGCCGGGCAACCTACGACGCTTGCTTCGTGCCGCATCCAACCGGACATGCCAGGGGATTCTCTTCAGTCTTCCGCGGACCGCGCCGTCCGGGCGCGAGTCCAGGCTTTCGGCCGGGCGATGGCCTGGGTGACCAGGACCAACTAACATGCGGCGCCTGCCCGGAGTGGACGCCCGTCCTTGCCGGACGGGTGTGCTCAACGAGGGGCCGCGCAATCGGGAGGGGCTGCGACCGCTTGGCCGATCGCGCGCCAGCCTTCCTGACGGGCCGCAACATTAGCAGTCAAGCGTTCAGAAAATCAATACCTTAGGGGATATTTATGCCGCCGGCCCAAGAAGCCTCCCGAACGGTCCGCCACATGCGGGCCGGACCGGGCGACGCGGGCCAGCGGATCGACAATTTCCTGATGCGCACGCTGAAAGGCGTGCCCCGCAGCCACGTCTACCGGCTACTGCGAAAGGGCGAGGTCCGCATCAACGGTCGCCGGGCGCGGCCGGAGCAGAGGCTCGAGGCCGGTGACGAGGTCCGCTTGCCACCGGTCCGGGCAGCGGAGACGGGCACGAACCGGGCTGTGCCGGAGCGTGTGCTCAGTGAGATGCGACAGCGCATCCTGTTCCAGGACGCCCGGTTGCTCGCCCTCGACAAGCCCGCCGGGCTCGCCGCTCACGGTGGGTCCGGGCTCGCATTCGGCGCCATCGAGGCGCTGCGGGAGGCCTATCCCGGGTCCGGCCTGGAGCTCGCGCACCGGCTCGACAAGGACACGAGCGGCGTGCTGCTCGTCGCGAGGGATCGCGCGTCTCTCAGGCTGCTGCACGCGGCGCTGCGCGAGGGCGAGATGGACAAGACCTACCTGGCGCTGCTCCAGGGCCGCTGGACGCTGGGACGCAAGACCATCGATGCGCCGCTCAAGACCAACATCCGGCAGGGAGGTGAGCGCATGGTCAAGGTCGACATCGACGGACGGGACTCGGCCAGCACGTTTCGCCCGGTGAGGCGGTTCGGTACCCGGGCGACGCTGGTCGAGGTCGACATTCACACCGGCCGGACCCACCAGATCCGCGTTCACGCGGCCTACGCCGGTCACCCCGTCGCCGGTGACGAGAAGTACGGGGACCGGGAATTCAACGGGGCGATGAAGGCGCTAGGTCTTCGACGCATGTTCCTGCACGCGCATCGCGTCGAGTTCACCTGGCCGGACACCGGCGCACGGTGCCGGATCGAGGCACCGATGCCGGAGGAGCTGGAGGCAGTGCTGGAAGCTCTAGCGAGGATGTGATTGGTGAATCGTGAGCCGTAAGTCGGCGGAGGCTCCGTGCCTGCTGGAGCGTGTCAAGACCTATTCGAACGACTCACGGCTCACGGCTCACTGCCCAACGGATCCAGTCCTGCCTCCCTCAGCGCTCGCGCCACCCAGATCAACGGCAGCCCGACGAGCGCCGTGGGATCTACGCTCTCGATGCTCTCGAACAGTGCGATGCCGAGTCCCTCGGATTTGAAGCCTCCGGCGCAGTCGAGCGGCTGCTCGAGTGCGACGTAGCGGCGCACCTCGCACTCGGCCAGCTGCCTGAAGTGGACGCGGGTCGTGTCGACGTGCTCGAGCCGCCTCGAGTCCCGTGCACGCAGGAGGCACACCGCGGTGAGGAAGGCGACCTCGCGGCCGCTCGAGGCCAGGAGCTGCGCCACGCAGGCCTCGCTGCTGCCCGGCTTGCCCAGGATGTCGGTCTCGCGCATGGCGATCTGGTCCGATCCCAGGACCCACGCGTCGGGATGGCGAGCGGCAACTGCTGCAGCCTTGGCGCGGGCGAGCCGGCCGACGAGGCTCAACGGGCCTTCGCCGGGTTGCGTTGACTCGTCGATCCCCGGCGACTCCGTCGAGAAGGGTACGCCCAGGCGACCCAGGAGTTGACGACGGTAAAGGGACGTGGAGGCCAGGATCAGGCTGGGAGGCATCCGGATAGCGCTTTGAAAAACAAGGATTTGCGCCCCAATTTGCTTTGACACGAGTGCGCGCGGTCACTATCATAGCGCGCCCATGCCAGCGACCCCGGCAGACAAGGTCGACGTCGAGGCGTTGGCGGCCGAGGGTGCGACGCTGGATCGGCACTACCCGCTCGACCGCTTTCCCCGACTCGCCGATGTGCTGGTGACTGCCGACGGCGAAGCCGTCGCGAGGTTCCACTTCCTGTACGCGGCGGAGGACGTCCCCGCCTGCGAGCTGATGGTGGAGGCGGTGGCCAACCTGCGCTGCGAGCGCTGCCTGGAGAGCTTCCGGCAGCCGATCGCCTCGCAGGCCCGGATCGCGTTCGTGGCCGACGAGTCGGGTGAGAGTCGCGTCCCGGAAGGCTTCGAGGCCGTGACGCTCGACTCGGGCCGGCTGAGCCTGAGCGAGCTGGCGGAGGACGAGCTGCTGTTGTCGCTGCCGGTGGTGGCGCTGCATGAACAAGGAACGCCGTGCGCCGATAGGGGTGCGCAGGCGAAGGGCGATGCCGGCGGGCCGGAGAAGCCCGAGACGCATCGCCCGTTTGCCGGACTGAAAGAACTCTTGAAGCACTGACGGAGAAGACGAAATGCCTGTCCAGAAGAGCCGCCGCACGCCCTCCACGCGCGGCATGCGCCGCGCACACGACAAGCTGGCCAAGCCCGCGCTGTCGAAGGACCCGACGACGGGCGAGACGCACCTGCGCCACCGGGTGAGCCGCGACGGCTATTATCGCGGCAAGAAGGTGATCGAGACGCCGGCCGAGGAAGCGGAAGACTGAACCCCGCCGCCCGACCCGGCCGGCCGCTGATCGCCAGGGAGTGGGCAACGTGATGTATTCGCGAATCGCCGGCACGGGCAGCTACCTGCCGGAAAGGGTGCTGACCAACGCCGACCTCGAGAAGACGGTCGACACCACCGACGAGTGGATCCGCACTCGCACCGGCATCGAGCGCAGGCACATTGCGGGGGACGGAGAGACGACGTCGATGCTCGCCGAGCACGCGTGCCGCAGGGCACTGCGGGCTGCGGGCCTAACCGTCGAGGACGTCGACTTCATCGTCGTCGGGACCACCACGCCGGACCGCGTGTTCCCGAACACCGGCACCCTGCTGCAGGAACGCCTCGGCATCCATAACTGCCCGGCCTTCGCCCTGGAGACGGCCTGCAGCGGCTTCGTGTACGCGCTGTCAGTGGCGGACAAGTACGTCCGTCTCGGCGAGGCCAAGTGCGCGCTGGTCGTGGGCGCGGAATGCCTGAGCCGCATCACGGACTGGACCGATCGTGCCACCTGCGTGCTGTTCGGCGACGGGGCGGGCGCCGTGGTGCTCACGCCCTCGGTCGAGCCCGGTGTCGTCGCCACGCACCTGCACTCGGACGGCCGTTACAAGGATCTCCTCTACTTCCCCTACGGCGTCTCCGACGGTTTCGATAAGCTCAAGGCGGGGGCGAAGCAGGGGATCACCATGCAGGGCAACGACGTGTTCAAGGTCGCGGTCCGGACGCTGTCGCGCCTCGTCGACGAGACGCTCGCCAAGAACGGCATCGAGAAGCACCAGATCGACTGGCTCGTGCCGCACCAGGCCAATCTCCGCATCATCCAGTCCGCGGCGGACAAGCTGGACATGCCGATGGACAAGGTCATCGTCACGGTCCACGAGCACGGCAACACCTCGGCGGCATCCATTCCCCTTGCACTGGACACGGCCGTGCGCGACGGGCGCATCCGGCGCGGTCAACTCCTGCTCATGGAGACCTTCGGCGGCGGCTTCACCTGGGGGTCCGCGCTGGTACGATTCTGAGGGAACAGGCCGGTCGCCGGCGGGGTCTACTTGCTGGGGACGCAGTTGAAAGGATTCGGTTCGTGACGATGCAGCTCATCCGGGTCATCGCCGCGGTCGGCGTGCTGCTGGCGGCGGGCACGGCTGCCGCCGAGAGCTTCCCGTTGCCGGGCGACGGCGGCGACCTCATCGGCGATCCACGCTCGACGCTCGCCCGGCACGAGGACACTCTCATCGACATCGCGCGGGAGCACGGGCTTGGCTACGAGGAAATCGTGAACGCCAATCCCGGGGTCGACCCCTGGCTGCCCGGGGCAGGGGTGTCGGTCGAGTTGCCCAAGCGGCGCCTGCTTCCGATGGCCCCCCGCGAAGGTATCGTCATCAATCTGCCGGAACACCGGCTCTACTATTTTCCGAAGTCGGGCCGCGACGAGACGCCCGTGGTGTGGAGCTACCCGGTCAGCATCGGCAAGATGGACTGGAACACGCCGCTCGGCAGCACGCGCATCGTGCAGAAGATCAAGGACCCGACCTGGACACCGCCCAAATCGGTCCGTGAGGAGCACGCCAAGCGAGGCGACATCCTGCCGGCGGTGGTGCCCGCGGGACCGAACAATCCGCTCGGGCTGTTCGCGATGCGGCTCGGCATTCCGGGCGGGGCGTACCTCATACACGGCACGAATCGCCCCGCCGGCGTAGGCATGCAGGTGACCCACGGCTGCATGCGCCTCTACCCCGAGGACATCGAGGAGCTCTTCGCCATGGTGGCGGTCAACACGCCCGTGCGGATCGTCAACCAGCCGTTCAAGCTCGGCTGGCAGGACGGCCAGCTGTGGGTCGAGGTCCACCCGGCGCTGCAGGAGGATACGGTAGAGCCGCCGACGCTGACGGACCTGACCCGCCTCGTCGTCGACGCCACGCGCGAGTCGTTGACGCCCGTCGACTGGACTCGGGTGCAGCGCGCATTCGCCGAGGCTCGCGGAATGCCGGTGGCGGTGTCGCTGGATGGGGGCGAGCAGCAGCGGATGGCGGACCGGGTTGATCCGTGATCAGCAGGAGGGTCGCAGTACCGTCTTTCCGCTCACCGCTCACCGCTCACCGCTCACCGCTCACCAAATAAAAAGCCCCGCGACTAGACCGCCGCGGGGCTGATGCGTGCAGCAAGTCTGGGTCGATTACTTCGACATCGACTTCTGGAACATGCGATCGATCTTCTCGTTCGTCGCATCGCAGCACTGCTGGCTCGCCTGGGCGGCCGACAGGGCCTGGTTGGCCGTGTTCTGCGCACCCGTAGCGGTCTGCGAGGCGGAAGAGGCAGAGCGCGAAGCGTCATCGGCCGCCTTCTTGGCGCCGTCCACATCGCCCTTCAGCGCGGCGACCTGGGACTTCAGCGAATCTACCTCGGCCTGCAGCGGCTTGAGGTCGGTGCAGCCAGCACCCAGCGCGAGAACGGATATTCGACATGCTTGGTTTCCCCTTGAGGCAAAACGGAACGTTACAACCCACCCGCTAGAGCGGACGCACCGGGGCCGGTGTTCCTTCCCGGCCGCGCGGCAACCAGCAGAAGTCTAACTTAACATTTCGCCTGCGAAAAGCGTGGAAGTGTCGCTTGCCGGCGACACCGGCTCACCGGCCTGCGTGGCGGAGGTCCCGAAGCATCTCCCGGGCCGCATTGCGCCCCGGCAGTCCGGTCACGCCCCCGCCGGGATGGGTCCCCGATCCACACATGTAGAGCCCGCGCAACGGACCTCGGTAATCCGCGTGTCCGAGCATCGGGCGGGCGTGAAACAGCTGGTCGAGTCCGAGCGACCCATGAAAGATGTCCCCGCCGGTCAGGCCGAGCGTCCGCTCGAGTCCGAGCGGCGAGAGGATGCTACGGCCGAGAATGCTGGCCTCGAAGTTGGGCGCCTGGCGCGCGATGGTCCGGATGACGAGGTCGGCTGTCTCCTGCTCGACTTCGTCCCAGCTGCGCCCGTCCGGCAACTCGGGTGCAAAGTGCTGACAGAAGAGGCTCGCTACGTGCGCCCCGTGCGGCGCCAGGGAGTCGTCGAGCGTGCTCGGGATGAGCAGCTCGACCACGGGCTCACTGGACCAGCCGTGGGTCCGCGCATCGAGGTACGCCCGATCGAGGTAGCCGAGAGACGGCGCGATGAGGATGCCGGCGCTCAGGTGAGGGCCGGGCTCCGGCAGGCACTCGAAACGGGGCAGCTCGGACAGCGCCACGTTCATGCGGA
>LJNS01000099.1 GCA_001303245.1 Gammaproteobacteria bacterium SG8_30 | reverse complement strand
TGTACGCTCGCGCCTTTCCGGACGAGGACCTCTTGCCCCTCGTGAGGCACCTGCTGCGGGACGAAGAAGTCGTGACATCGCTCGTCGGCATCGTGCGGTCGAGTGTCGCAGGGCACGTCGCGTTCACGCGATGCAGCGTGAACGGGTACGACGGTACGGTGTCCCTGCTGGGTCCCGTGGCCGTGGAGCCCGGGTGCCAGCGGCAGGGCGTCGGCAGCGCGATGATCCGCGCCGGCCTCGAGCACATGAGAGACTCGGGAATCGGCCAGATCTTCGTACTGGGCGATCCAGCCTATTACGGTCGCCTCGGCTTTGCGCCGGAGTCCAGGGTCATGCCTCCCTATCCGCTGCCGCCCGAGTGGCGCGACGCCTGGCAATCGAGGAGCCTGGCGGCGTCGGCGGCGGCTGCGGGAAAGCTGGCGGTCCCGAAACCGTGGAGGCAGCGGCGGCTGTGGGTCCCGTGACCGGACGATGCCAACCTCACAGGGCACGATGAACCGGCCTGCGGGTGCCGCTGCCTGTCGGCAGCCGCCGGGCCCGTGCGGTCTGGACTTGTCGACGATGGCGATGCAGTCTGCGTGCCGAACCCGCCCGCTGTGAAGGAAGTCCGGTGAAGGTGCACAGACGACTGACCGTCGCGGCCGCGACCGCGCTGGCCCTGACGCTTGGCACGATCGCGTCGACGGCGGTGGCCCGGGACCACCGGGATCGCGCCAAGGTCGTGGCGGCGATCCAGGCCGACCGCGCGGCGTCGATCGAGCGGCTGCGGTCCTGGATCGCGCTGCCGACCATCGCCAACATGGGCGTCAATACGCCCCAAGGTGCGGAGTACATGCGCCAGCTCGCGCTGGGCGCAGGATTCCAGCAGGCCCGCATCGTCGACACGGGCGGCGTGCCCGGCGTCTTCGCGGCGCTCGACGCGGGTGCGAAGGACACGCTCGCCGTCTACTTCATGTACGACGTCAAGCACTTCGATCCCGCCGAGTGGTCCTCGCCGCCGCTCGAAGGCAAGATCGTCGACCGGCCCGGCGAGGGCCGCGTCCTGGTCGGTCGGGGGGCCGTCAACCAGAAGGGTCCCGAGATGGCCTTCCTGACGGCGCTGCACGGATTCCGGACGGCGGGCGTCAAGCTCCCCGTGAACCTCGTCCTCGTCGCGGAGGGCGAGGAGGAAATCGGCTCGACTCACTTTCCCGCAATGCTCGCCGATCCCGAGGTCGGGGCCGCCATCCGGCGCTCGGTCGGGGTGATGATGCCCTCGGCAGGGCAGCAACGCGACGGCTCGGTCTCGATCGACCTGGGCGCGAAGGGCGTCGTCGAGCTGCAGCTCGTGTCGAGCGGGGAGAGGTGGGGCCGCGGCCCGGCCAAGGACATCCACTCGAGCCAGATGGCACGTGTGGACAGCCCCGTCTGGCGCCTGGTCAAGGCGCTCGACACGCTCGTTGCCGACGACGGCTTCACGCCGGCCATCGACGGCTGGTTCGAGAACGTGCGACCGCTGACGCCGCGCGAAAAGGAGCTCATCGCCGCCGACCTGCCCAAGGACGAGGAGGCGGTCAAGGAACTCTACGGCGTGCGGCGGGACGAGGACTTCCTGGCGAGCGCGTACCGGCTCGCCTCGCAACCGACCGTCAACATCCAGGGCCTCGTCAGCGGCTATACCGGCCCCGGCGGAAAGACCGTGCTGCCCGGCCGCGCCGAGGCCAAGATCGACCTGCGGCTGGTGCCCGACATGACCATGGCGGAGGCAGTGGAAAAGCTGAAAGCGTACCTCGTGAAGCGCGGCTTCGATGACATCGAGGTGATCGTCAGCGGCGGCTACAGCCCCACCACCTCGCCCGAGGACAGCGTCATCGTTCATGCGGCCGTCGCGACGCTAGAGAACGCCGGCATCGCCCACAGCCTGTTTCCGCGTCGCGCGGGCAGCTGGCCGGGCGTCGTGTTCACCGGGCCGCCGCTCGAGATGGCAGCCGGTCACTTCGGCGTCGGTCGCGGCGGCGGCGCGCACGCGCCGGACGAGTGGCTGCTGATCGAGAGCAGCAAGCCCGACGTCGCCGGCTACCAGCAGCAGGCCGTCATGTTCGTCGACTACCTGTACGAGGTGGCGCGAGCGGCGCAGCGCGACCGGAACTGAGTCCGCGGGCGAGAGACTCTTGCCGGGCTGCCTTGCACGGGCCCGGCACGGCCCAGCCCCGGAGTTCCTAGAGCGATCCGGCCCGCGCGAGGAGCGTGTAGAGCAGGGCCCGGGCTCCGGCCGCCAGGTGAGCCGGCGTGGCGCTCTCCGCCTCGTTGTGACTGAGCCCATCCTTGCAGGGGACGAAGATCATCGCGGTCGGTACGACGCGCGCCACGTTCATGGCGTCGTGTCCGGCTCCGCTCAGCATGTCCATGGCCGGGTAGCCGCATTGTCTTGCGGCATCACGCACTGCGTCGACCAGTTCGCCCGAGAAGTGCACGGGAGGCTTGTCCATGATCCGCGCGATGTCGGTCCGGAGCCCGGAGGCGCCCGCGATCCCCTCGACGAGTTCCCCGATGCGCGACTCGAGCAGGTCCAGCGTCGGCGAATCGGGATGGCGCAGATCCACGATGAAGGCAGCGCTTCCCGGAATCGTCGCACCGGAATTCGGCTCGACTTCGATCTTTCCCACTGTCAGGCGTACCGACGGGTCGTGTTCCCGGCCCAGTCGATTGAGCGCAACGATTATCTCGGCCGCCCCGACCAAGGCATCGCGGCGGCGATTCATGGGCGTCGTGCCGGCGTGCGAGTCCACGCCGGTGACGGTGACCCGGGACCAGCGGATTCCCTGGATCTGGGTGACGACCCCGATGACCTTGTCTTCGGCCTCCAGGATCGGACCCTGTTCTATGTGCGCTTCCACGAAGCAATCGAGCGGCCTGCTCCCCGGGAGGGCCTCGCCGAGATAGCCGATGGCCTCGAGATCCTCGCGCACCGTGGTTCCATCACGCGTCCGGGCGGCGTGAACCGACTGCACATCGACGACCCCGGCGAAGGCCGAGGAGCCCGCCAGCGGCGGGTCGAAGCGCACTCCCTCCTCGTTGGTCCAGACGATGACCTCGACGGGCGCCACGGTCTCTATTCCCGCGTCGTTCAGCGAGCGCACGACCTCGAGTCCCGCCATGACGCCATAGATGCCGTCGAACTTGCCTCCGTGGGGCTGTGTGTCGAGGTGGCTGCCCGTCGCGCATGCGGCTCTGGAGCCGTCGCGCCCCGGCCTGCGGGCGTAGATGTTGCCGACCTGGTCGAAGGCAACCTCGCAGCCTGCGTCGCGGCACCAGCGGACGAACAGGTCGCGACCCGCCTTGTCCTCCGCGCTCAAGGCGGCCCGGCAGCAGCCTCCGTGGGGCAGCGCACCGACCTGTCCCATGTCCATCAGGCTCTGCCAGAGCCTCTCTTCGTTGACCTGGATTTCCCGTTTCACTTGCGTGCCTCGCCAGTACCCCTGCGTCCCCGAGAGCCCAGAAGGCGCCGCCCGGAAGCTCGCAATCTCTCCCTGGGGGGGTCCTCGAGGAAGATGGCGCGATACCACATCACGGCCAGCACGTCCGCCACGTCCTCCGGGCGTGGCCCGAACTCCAGCAGATCCTCCGTCCTGCGGATCAGCGCCTGGTAGATGACGCCCTCGGTCATCGCCCCGAGCATGTACCCGACGCGTCGCGCGTGCACCGAATCGAATCCCGCCTCCCGCTTGAGGTACTGGGCCACTCGCAGATTCCAGCGGTGCGCGTTGTCCTTCCAGATGCGGTCGAACTCCTCGTAGTCCCCCGCCAGGCCGAACATGCAGGCCAGGATGCCTGGATTCTCCGCAAATCGATGTACCGCACTGCCGAGGCTCTGCAGGATCCAGTCGAAGCGGTGCTCGTATCGCGCGACCGGATCGGCTTCCGCGATGAGCTCTTCGAAGAAATCCTGCGCGATCTCGGCGACGATCTCGCGCAGGCCACGGAAGTAGCGATAGAAGAGTCCCGTCGCGACACCAGCTCGCGCCGTCACGTCCTGCACCCGCAGCGTGCGGAAGCCCTGCTCGTTCAGCAGTTCGCGCGCGGCGCGCTTCAGGCCCTCACGACTGCGCAGCGCGCGTGGGTGCAGCGCGGTCGGTGGCTGCACCGAGCCGCGACGCTCGGTACGCCCGCGCGTCGAACGGGGCAAGGCCCGGTCTCTCAGAACCGATACTCGAAGTCCACCCCCCAGGTCAGCGGCACGCCGTTGACGATCTCGGAGAAGCCGAGCGCGAACGCCAGGTCCTGGGCCGCCGATCGATATTCCTCGTCACCCAGGTTTTTCCCCCATACCGAAACCTGCCACGGCCCGTCGTTCGGCATGAAGGTCACGCGGCCGTTGATCAGGAAGTAGCCGTCCTCCGACAGGTACTCGCGGTTGTTGGGTTCGAGAAAGTGTTCGTCGACATAGTTGAAATCCGTCTGCAGACCCAGGGCGAAGCTCGTGCCGATCGGCACGCTGTAGGTGATCCGCCCATTGAAGGAAACCTGCGGAGCATTCGGGATCTCGTTGCCCTTGATCGTGGTCTCCGGGCTCCCGTCCAGAGGCGGCAGGACGACGTCGGTACGAACGATCTCGCTGTCCAGCAGGCTGATCCCGGCGCTCAGGCCGAGCCGCTCCGTCGGCACCCAGTCGAGCATTACCTCGAGCCCGGTGATCTCCACGTCGCCGGCGTTCTGCAGCCTGGCGCTGGCCTCGGTGGCGCGCACGAAAGTCGCCTGGAAGCCCTTGTAGTCGTAGAAGAAGGCACTGGCGTTCAGTCGCACGGCGTTGCCGGCGAGGGAAAGCTTGGTGCCGATCTCGTAGGCGGTGAGTTCCTCCGGTCCGTACGGCTCGAGCGCTTCCTGCGAGCTCGCTGACCGACAGGTAGAACATCGCGTTGTCCGTCGGCCGGTACTTCAGCACCGCCGAGTAGTCCACCTTGTCCTTGCTGAGCTTGGTTGGAAAGTCGAGCGGACCGCCCGCGCCCGGGTCGCCAGGCGGAAGAGGCAGTTGCGACAGACGCGGCGCTCCGCTGGCGTAGGCCTCGTCCAGCGTCGCGAAGGTCCCGACGAAGGTCGCCCCGGTCCACTCACGGGTCTCGTCGGTGTAGCGGAGGCCGCCGGTGAACTCGAGGGTGTCGGTTATCGGGATCGTCAACTGGCCGAATATGGCCCATGCTTCCGTGCTCTGCACGGCGCCGTTGCTGGTGGGGATCGCGAGGTCGCTCAGGTCGATCGTCTGGAACCAATCGATGTCCGTCTTGGCGTAGTTGGCGCCGATGATCCAGGGCAGTCGCGCCGAGTCACCGGAGGTCAGTCGCACTTCCTGCGAGAAGTTCTGCACGTCGTTGAAAGTGAAGTTGTCGGCAACGACGTTGGGTGAGGCATCGATGTCCTGGCTCTGCCTCTTGGAGAAGTCGTTGTAGCCTGAAATCGACGTGAGAGTGAAGGCAGGGCCCTGCCAGTCGATGGTCAGCGTCACGTCGTCCGAGCGGAGCTTGAGGCCCGGATCGACGTTGGCGGCGCCGTCGTAGACATCGCCGTCATCGTCATAGTAGCCAAGGAAGTCGATGCAGGCACCGGTCAGGTCGACGCGCCCCTCGATCACCGGGTCGCAGATCAGCGCCACGTTGTCGGGATCCCGGGTCGGCACGTGCTGCAGCAGCGGCTGCTCTGACTCCGAGTCGCCGTAGCCGTACATGAGCCGGACGCTCAGTGCATCGGTCGGATCCCACTGCAGCTGACCCCGGAGGGCCAGCGAGTCGACCTTGCCGAGCACGTTGTCCGTGAAGCGGTTGTAGGAGTACCCGGAGCTGCTCGAGCTGTTGACCGCATTGACGGAGACCCGACCCGACAGGGTCTCCGACAGGGGCCCGCTGAGCGCGCCCGTGATGGTGGCTGTCTCGTAGCTCCCGTAGCCGGCGCGGACGTAGCCCTCGAAGGACTCGGTGGGTCGCGCGGTGATGAAGTTGATCGCGCCTCCTGTGCTGTTGCGGCCGTACAGGGTGCCCTGCGGGCCGCGCAGGACCTCCACGCGCTGGATGTCGAAGACGGAAAAGTTGAGCATGTCCGGAGTCGGCATGAAGACTTCGTCCACGTACACGCCGACCGACGGGTCGACCGTGCCGGTGAAGTCGTTGATGCCGACGCCTCGCATGTAGAAGCCGACAGTCGCCAGGCCGTTCGGCCCGAACTTCGTCAGCAGCCCCGGCGTCTGCTCCGCCAGGTCACGCGGCTCGGCGACCTCGAGGGCCGCCAGGTCGTCACCGGAGAACACCGTTGCGGAGGTCGCGACGTCCTGGAGACTCTCGGTTCTCCGAGTCGCAGTCACGGTGATCTCTTCGAGCGTCGCCTGCTGCGCGCCTGCCGGGACAAGCGGGGCCGCGAGGGCGGCCAGGGTCAGTCCGGACACCATTCTCGATCTCATCGCTCGCTCTCCCGTTCGTAATGGGTCAAGGGTCAACGTATCAGGGTCAAGACTTGCCGGCAGGTGGTGCTGCCGACTGCATGATGATGGCGCTGGAGGCGTCCACCTCCGCAGTCCAGGCGGGGGGCACCACGGTCGTCGAGTCTGCCTGTAGCAGAATCGCCGGCCCCGCGATGGGCTCACCCACAGGCAACCGGCTGCGGTCGTAGAAGGCGGTTTCGAAGCTCCGCAATTCGGTACCCACTCGAAACACCGCGTCCCGGGTCCGTAGACGGGCGGACTCGAGGGAACCGCCCTGCGGGGTCGGCGGCACTCCGATTTTTGGGACCGAGCCGACCGCCGTAACCCGCAGATTCACCAGCTCGATCGGCGACTTCGGAAAGTGGTGACCGTACTCCTGCTCGTGCAGGTCGTGGAACGCCGCAACGGCCTCCGCGACGGCCTCGCGCTTCAGCTGCGCAGCCGGCAGGGGCAGCCTCAGCTCATATCCTTGGCCGACGTACCGGGCATCGGCGAAGCGTTGAAAGCCCGCCAGCGTGGGATCGACGCCGTCCGCCTCGAGTTGCTCCCGCAGCGCTTCCTCCATCGACGCGAACTCGGCATTCAATCGATCGACGTCCAGCGCCACGGACACCATGAATGCCGTGCGAACCACGTCGTACTTGAGGTCGGTGGTCAGCAGTCCGATGGCGGAGTTGATGCCCGGATAGGGAGGCACGATCACCTCGGGCACTCCGAGAACGCCGGCGACTTCGGCACCATGTAGAGGCCCCGCGCCGCCGGAAGCGACGAGCGCGTACCGGCGGGGATCGATACCCTTCTGCACGGTGCGTGCGCGGATCGCGTTGGCCATGTTGGCGTTCAGCACGGCAACGACACCCTCGGCGGCTTCCAGCAGCGGCAGGCCGAGCCGGTCGGCCAGCGACTGGATCGCGCTCCGCGCCGCGCCGGCATCCAGCGACATGGCGCCGCCCAGGAAGTTGCTGGCGTCGAGCCGCCCCAGCACGATATTGGCGTCGGTGACCGTCGCCTCCGTGCCGCCCTGGCCGTAGGCCGCCGGTCCCGGCACGGCGCCGGCGCTCTGCGGGCCGACACGGAACGCCCCCGCAGCATCGCGCTGCGCGATCGAGCCGCCACCGGCTCCGATCGTGTGCAGGTCGATCATCGGCACGAGGATCGGATAGCCAGCGACGTACGTGTCGCGCGCCGAAGCCTCGGCGAAGCGCCCGTCCGTGACGACACCGATGTCGGCGCTGGTTCCACCGATGTCGAGCGTGATGACGTTGCGCCGATCGGCCAACTCCCCGACCCAGGCCCCACCCAGTACGCCGGCAGCAAGGCCGGACATCAACGTGTAGACGGGCAGCTCGGCAATGGCCCTTGCCGGTGAGACGCCGCCATTCGAGCGCATGATGTGCACCTCGCCGTCGAAGCCTTGCGCCCGCAGGCTCTCTGCCAGCCGGCCCACGTAATCGCGGACCAGCGGGCCGATGAAGGCGTTCATCGCCGTGGTCGTGAACCGCTCGAACTCGCGGAACTGGGGCGAGACCTCGTGCGAGCAGGTGACGAAGATACCGGGGCAGTGCTGCTCGACTATTGCCTTGGCTCGCCGCTCGTGCTCCGGATTCAGGTAAGAGAACAGGAAACAGATCGCGATCGAGGCGACGCCCGCCTCGCGCAACTCAAGTGCTGCCCGGCGGACTTCCTCCTCGTCGAGCGGCGTGACCACTTCCCCGGTCGGCGGGGCGAGCCTCTCGGTCACGACTTTCCTGTGCCGGCGCAAGACCAGAGGCTGGTCCTGCCAGGGAATGCTCTGCTGGATCGAGTAGTGCTGGGGTCGCTGGTGGCGCCCGATGTGGACGATGTCCCGGAAGCCGCGCGTCGTGATCATGCCGGCCCTGGCGCCACGATATTGCAGGGCTGCATTCGTGGCCACGGTCGTTCCGTGGAAGATGTGATCGACGGCCGAGAGCGGCACGTCGGCCGCCTGGCAGATTTCCATGACGCCTTTCAGGAAGGCCCGCGAGGGATCCTCCGGCGTGCTGGACACCTTGTGCGTCCTCGTCACGTTCTTGCCGGTATCGGTGAGGACGATGTCCGTGAAAGTACCGCCGACGTCGACGCCGATCAGGTGCATGTCTCTCCTGCCTGCCTTGCCCCTGGCGTCAGGTCGCCAGCCTGCCCCTCTATGTACCCAGAACTGAATCTGGCGTCAACTTCAGTTTCTGTTGCCGGCGCCCGGGCCCTTGCAGTAGCCTCTTGCGTAACACCCGTCCCGGACACCTGCGAGGACTGCACGAAATGAGTGCGAGCCAGCCTGCCGGCCAGTCAGCTGCGATGCAGCAGCGCGTCGATCCCGTCACCGCCAGCATCATCCAGGGGGCGCTCGAGAACATCGCCATCGAGATGGGCTACAAGCTCATGCGGATGGCCTATTCCAGCATCATCCGCGAATCGGAGGATTTCGGCGCCGCACTGTGCGACCCGCAGGGCAGGCAGCTGTGCGAGTGCTCGAAGAGCACGCCGCTGCAGTCCGGGCCGATCCCGGGTTACGTGCGGGGCATCATCAAGGAGTTCGAGGCTCGCGGCGAGAGCTTCCAGCCCGGCGACGTGATCATCCACAACGATCCGTACAACGGTGCGTCGCACGCCCCGGACATCGGGTTCTGCGTGCCCATATTCCACGGTGACCGCCTGATCGGATTCTCGGTCACGACCGCCCACCACCTGGACATCGGCTCGAGCCAGCCCGGCAGCGTCGGGGTGGTCGTCTGTGCCGACTCGTATGCCGAAGGCCTCCGCTTCCGCGCGTTGAAGGTGTTCGATCGCGGGCGACGCAACGAGGCCCTGTGGCGCATGATCACCGACAACGTCCGGGTCTCGGAGCTGGTCGTCGGCGACATGGACGCGCAGATCGCGGCCTGCCACGTCGGGGCGCGCCGACTGCTGGACCTCGCGGACCGTTACGGGCTCGACACGTTGAACGATGCCATCGAGGACCTGTTCGACTACTCCGAGCGGCTCATGCGCTCCCAGATCGAGAAGCTCCCGGACGGCACGTACACGGCAACGGGGTATGTCGACGGCTTCCTGGGCAGCGACGACGACTCTCTCAAGAACCTGCCCGTCAAGATCACCGCGACCGTCGCCGGCAGCGACCTGACGATCGACTTCGAAGGCACCGCGCCGCAGGTCAGCGGCCACGCGATCAACATGCCGTTCGTCGGCACCGTGGACGTCGCGGTGTGGCTGACCCTGCGTTCCATCCTGCTGGACAGCGACGTGTACGGCAACATCCCGCAGAACGATGGGCTCTACCGCTCGATCAGGATCTCGGCACCCCGCGGCTGCTTGGCGAACCCGGTCTTCCCCGCCCCGACCATTGCCCGGTTTGCGCCGGGAAACGTCGTCGCGGACACCTTGATGAAGGCGCTCGCGCCGGCGGTGCCCGAGCAGGTTTGCGCCGGTGTCGCAAACCTGAAGGCCGTCACGTTCAACGGGTTCGTGAACGAGCAGCAGTGGGTGCACATCGAGATCTTCGAGGGTAGCTACGGCGGCCGGCTGGGCAGGGACGGCATGGACAGTGTCGATACTCTCTATGCCAACACGCGCAACAACCCGGTGGAGGACATCGAGAGCCACGTTCCGCTGCGCGTCACCCGCTATGAGCTCCGTGAGGACGCGGTCTCGCCGGGCAGGTGGCGCGGTGGGCTGAATTCCATCAAGGAGGTCGAGTTCCTCACGGATGGTGCGATAAGCGTCGAGGGCGACGGACACACGAATGCGCCGTGGGGTTTCCAGGGCGGCAAGGAGGGGCGCACCTCCCATCTGCAGCTGATCCGCCACCAGGAAAAGCAGGTCGAGCTGCCATCCATGATGGCGGCGATGCCCGTGTCGCGTGGCGACCGAATTCGCGCGATAGGCGGAATCGGAGGCGGGTATGGCAATCCGTTCGAACGGGCGCCTGCCCAGGTACTGTCGGACGTGCTCGACGGATACCTTTCGCGCGAGGAAGCCGCCAGGGAATTCGGCGTCGTCGTGAGCACGCACGGCGAGGTCGACCGGGCGGCGACCGACCGCCTCCGCGCAGGAGCCAACTGAGAGTCAGCGCCCCTCGCGTGCCGGCACGTCAGCCCGGCCCGGGCTTCAGGACCGGGTGCAGCAGCAGATACATCAGGAACCCGGCCGGCACGCCGAGCAGCCAGGACATCGGCAGGAACCAGATCATCGTGATCGTGCCGGGAAGGATCACTGAGACCAGTCCGGCCAGGTTCATCCCACCCGTGTACCAGTAGCGGCTCTTCGGTCCGTCGACGTACAGCTCGTCGATGGCAAGCTCACCGCGGCGCACGACGAAGTAGTCCGCGAGCATGACGCCCAGGATCGGCCCGAAGAGCGCCGAGTAATGCAGGATGAAGCCCAGGAAGGCGTCGAAGTTGGACATGATCAGCCACGGCATCGAGACGACGCCGAGCACACCGGTGAGTATCACGGCGGTGTGCCAGCGGATCCGGAATGCGTCCATGAAGATGAGGGCCGGAGGCAGGATGTTGATGGTCAGGTTCGTCGTGATCTGCGCCAGCAGCACGAAGGCCAGCAGCACGACCATGGCGAGGGGGTTCGGACTGAGCTGGATGAGCGCCTGGACCGGGTCCCAGATGCCGAGCGAGGCCCCGGCCACGAGCCCGAGGGTGAGCATGAAAAACCAGGGGGGCGCGACGCCGAGCAGGTGGCCGACCCAGATAGCGGACTGCGACTTCTGCAGGTGCCGGGTCATGTCGCTGATGTTCAGCATCACCGTGGCAAGTACGCCGATCGCCGCAGTCAGGCCGACCCAGAAGGGCGTCCCCCAGTTGCCGTCACTGCGCCAGGATTCCTCGATCTGGAGACCGTGGGTCCGGACGATGTGGATCAGCATGTATCCCATGATCAGCGCGATCACGATCGAAGCGCTGGCATTGAACCACTTCATCGTGCGGATGCCGCGGTAGGCAAGCGCCGTCTGCAGGATCTGGAGCAGGACGAAGTAGGCGTACTTGGCCTCGGGCGCCGTGAATCCGGCGAGCTGCGTCAGGATCCCGTCCAGCGACAGTGCCCCGATCCAGGAGCCGATCCCGTACCACACGATCGCCGGGATGGCGCGCAGGAACTCCACCAGCTTCGAGCCCCGGATGCCGAAGCCAGCGCGCGCCTGGATGGAGTACGGGATGCCGTATTTTAGCCCTGCCTGCCCGTTCAGCGAGAACATGACCACGAACAGCACCACCGCGATCACCATGACCAGCAGTGCCTGGGACAGGTTCAGGCTGCCGATGGGCGGGAGAAAGCTCTGGCCCAGCGCGAAGGCCTGGATGACGATCAGCGAGGACCACCACATCAGGACGTAGGAAACCGTGGTGAAGACCCGATGATGATCTGCGGAGGGCCTCAGGCTGTCCGCATCCGGGGTCGGGGTTGCCTGCTCGTTCATGTGGAGTGCCTTGATCCGGGTACGCGCCGCTCCCGCGGGCCGGCGGCGATATTAGCATCCGGCATCGGCAGAACCCGCGGTGGCGTGCTTCTTGCCCCGACCGGCTGGTCGAGACGCCGGCGAGCGCGTCGTTCGACACTCGCCGCGAGGCGGGCTGGAACCAGCCACGCTCGACGGAGCATCCAGTCCGGTGGGCCTAAAGCCAGAGCCTTAGCGCCGTCAGCATCACTCCGAAGCCGACGACCAGCATCGAGCCGAGCCGCAGCGTGATGGACAGGCGAAGCGCGGTCCTTGGCGACCTCGCCCCGCAGCGACTGCAGGTCCTTGGCGACCTCGCCCCGCAGCGACTGCAGGTCCTTGGCGACCTCGCCCCGCAGCGAGTCGATCTCTCGCGACAGCAGCGTGTACCGGTTCTCGATCTCCTGACGGATCAGCAGCAGGTCCTGCTTGGTCGCCAGCGTGGTCCCCATGTCCCGCTCCATCGCATCGACCACGGCCCGCGCCTTGTCGGACGGGACGTTGATGCTGACCAGCGCATCATACAGCGAGTAGAGGTAATCCACGGCAGGCCTCGTTCGAGGAACGACGAGCATGGGCATCATCAGCCCACGGGGGCCAAAGCGGACCCGGATTATCCGCTGCAAACAACCAGAAACCCGGACGCGGCTAGTCCTCCTCGTCCCCGGCGGTCGACCCGAGAACCTGCGCCGGGTTGTTGTCGAACGCGGCCGGCCACCAGGTCTGCCGGTCGAGGCCTTTCTCGCGGTAGGCGGCAATCGCGGCCTGGGTGCCGGGGGACAGCAGGTAGGCCTCGAGCGCCCGCGCGCCCTCGATGTTCACGCCGGGGACCTTCGCCGGATTGACGACAACCGTCGCCATGGTGCGGTGGAAGATCGGCGTCTCCCACACCAGTGCCTCCAGGCGCCCGCCGTGCTTGCCACGGTACCGCTCGAAGGGAAACGATCCCCAGATCGTGTAGGCGCCCTCCTCTTCTGCGAACCGCATTGCGCGCCCACGCGTCAGGGGCGACTCGATGTACCAGTCCCCTCGCTCCGGGTTACCGGCACCGGCCAGCAGCAGCTCGGACAGATAACGCCCCGTCGGGTTGGCCGGCGACACGTACTTCGA
>LJNS01000026.1 GCA_001303245.1 Gammaproteobacteria bacterium SG8_30 | reverse complement strand
CGTCACCCGGACGAGGTGACGGAGGGAGGCTCAGCGCTTGGCGACGCGCGCAGCGCCGTCGCGACGCGAGAACACCTTGACCTTCTCCCCCACGACGAAGGCCTGGTCGGCCGCCTGGACGACCGCAATCGAGCGCCCGCTGTCGAGCCTGACTGTGATCTGCAGGCCGTCCTGGCGCGTCACGTTCTCCTCGACGGCCTCGCCGGCCACGGCGCCCGCGACGCTGCCGACGGCGCCAACCACGCGCCCCGTGCTGCCGGAGCCGCCGATCGCGCGTCCGGCTTCCCAGCCGATGAGCCCGCCACCTACGCGACCGAGCCAGGTCCGCTGGCCCTCGATGACCACCGGGTCGATGTCCGTGACCTCGCCGTAGTCGACGTCCCAGGCCTGGCGGGTCTCCTCGCGGGAGTAGACGTCGCCGCGGGATGGAAGCGTGCAGCCGGCAAGGCCGATGATCGCCGCAAGCGAGCCGGCCAAGATTGCCCACCTGTTCATCGCGTTCTCCAGGTCCGGTCCTTCAACGCCAGTAACGCCCGGGCCGGGCTCAGGTTGACTCGCTGTCCGCGGCCAGCGCGTCGAGCGCCCGGGCGAGCAGTTCAGCACCGGCCTCGCCGTAGGCCTGTCCGAGCGCGGCGGTCACGGCCGAGAGCGTATTGGCGGACGCCGTCGCGTCGGCCGAGGCGGACCAGGTCCCGAGCGCTCGTCGGTCTCCGCTGCGTGCCAGGGTGGCCGTCATGGAGACGCGCGCGACGGGGGGCTCGCCGGAGCCGTAATCCGCCTCGAAGCGCTCGATCTCGACCCCGAGCACGTGGCTAGTCCGGAAGCGGCCGGGGTCCCCTTCCACGGTGCGCAAGCGGCCGCTGCCCCGGATGCCCTGCACCAGCGAGCCCTGCACCATGCTGCCGAGCGGCCCGCTCCACCGGGCACCCGCGTAGTAGTCGATGCGATTGCCGGGCCAGAGGGACGCGATGCGCGCCGTATCCAGCCCCGGCGCGACCGCCGGCTCGAGCACCAGCAGGTCGGCATCCGCCGGCCTTCCGGCGGGCGCCGACACGGCCGGCAGCCGGTACACGCGCGGCTCCGGCGCGTTGCGTTCGAAGCTCGCACACGCGACCAGCAGCAGGCTGGCCGCCATCACCGGGAGGGCGGTTCTCATGGGGTAATCTCCAGGCCGCGGCTCGAGGGCTGGTAGAGCAGGCGGGACGGGTCGTCGCCGAGCTGCCGGCTCAGCCGCTCCACGGCCTTCACCGTTTCGCGCATGTCGCGCACCAGCGCGTCGAACTCCGACAGCCCCTGGTCCGCAAAGCGCGAGAGGCTATCCTCGTTGGCGGCCACGAACTGGTCGATCCGGGCACTCACCGCCGCAATGCTGTCGGCCGCATTGCGCAGCCGTACGATGGCTTCGCGCAGCTCCGGTGCCGAGCTGGAAGTGAGGCCGCGCACGTCGGCGGCGGCACCCCGGATCTCCTCGGCGACGCCCTCGAGCTGGGCGAGCAGACGGCGCGTGTCGTCTACGGTAGCCGGCAGCTGCCGGGTCGCGTCCTCGATGCTGGACAGTGCCGCCGTCACCGCCCCGATGTTCTCGTCCGACAGCACGGCGTTCATGCGATTGAGCACCTCGCCCGCCTTGGCCACGACGTCCGGCAGGCTGGATATGAACACATCGAAGTCGGACCGTTCGGACGGGATCACCGGATAGTTCAGGCTCGCCACCGGCTCCATCTGCGGCCTGTTCGGGTCCGCGGGCTTGAGGTCGATGAACAGCAGGCCGGTCACGCCCTGCAGCGCAAGCCGTGCAACCGTTCCGGACTCGATCGGCGTGTCGTCTGAAATGTCGGCGATTACCCGGACGCGGCTCGGATCGCGCGGGTCCAGGCCGATGCGCGCGATGCGCCCCACCGCGACGCCGAGGTAGCGCACCGACCCGCCCTCCGACAGGCCGAAGACGCTGCCGTCGAAGTAGATCTCGTAGCGCTGGTACTGCCGCCGGTCGCCGGTCTCCGAGTACCAGAGGACGAAGCCTGTCCCAATCGCCAGGAGCAGCAGCACGAAGGTGCCCACCGCGACGTAGTTAGCGTCCCTTTCCATCTGTCTGTCACCGCCTCGCACGGACGGCGCGGCTGCGCTCGCCGTGGAAATATTCCCTGATCCAAGGATGCTCGTGCCGGACGATTTCGTCGAGCGTTCCGCTGATCATCTTTCCCTCGACGATGACGCCCACGCGATTGCAGGTGCGGTAGATCGTGTCCAGGTCGTGGGTGATCATCACCACCGTGAGCTTGAGGCTCTTCTGCAGGTAGAGAACGAGCCGGTCGAAGGCCGCCGCAGAGATCGGGTCCAGCCCGGAGGTCGGTTCGTCGAGGAACAGCAGCACTGGATCGAGCGCCAGCGCCCGCGCGAGTGCAGCGCGCTTCGTCATACCGCCGGAGAGCTGTGCGGGATACTTGTCCGCCGCCTCGAGCGGCAGTCCCACCATGCGGATCTTGAGCTCGGCCAGCTCGCGCAGCGTGTCCTGGCCGATGTCGTAGTACTCGGCAAGTGGCAGCTCGACGTTCTGCGCCACCGTGAGCGCGGTGAACAACGCGCCGTGCTGGAAGGTCACGCCATAACGGCGCTTGACGTCGAGCAGCTCGCGCGGCGACACGCCCGTGACGCGCCTGCCCTCGATCTCCACCGTGCCGGAGATCGGTAGCTGCAGCCCCAGCATCGTCCTGAGCAGCACGGACTTGCCGCTGCCGGAGCCGCCGACGATGCCGAAAACCTCGCCCGGCATCACCTCGAGGTCGAGGCCGTCGTGCACGACCTGGTGACCGAAGCGGTTGACGATGCCGTCGACGCGGATCACGGGCTCCATCAGATGTCGAGCTCCATGAAGATCACCGCGAACACCGCGTCGAACAGGATGACCAGGAAGATCGACTGCACCACCGCGACCGTCGTGAGCCGCCCCAGCTCGCGTGAGGAGCCGCGCACCTGCATGCCGCGCATCGTTCCCACCAGGGCGATGACCACGGCGAAGACGGGAGCCTTGACGATTCCGACCCAGAAGGTCGTGCTCGCGATCGCCTCGTTCACTCGCTCGAGGTACTGCGTGAAGGTGATGTCCACGAGCGACCAGGACAGCAGCGCACCGCCCGCCAGCCCCATTGCGTCGGCGAGGACGGTCAGCAGCGGCATCGCGACGACCAGGCCGAGGACTCGCGGGACCACGAGCACCTCGATCGGGTCCATGCCGATGGCACGCAGCGCGTCGACCTCGTCGTTGAGCTTCATGACGCCGATCTCGGCGGCGAACGCGCTCCCGGAACGACCGGCGACGATGATCGCAGTCAGCAGCACGCCGAGCTCGCGCAACACGGAGATCGTGACGAGATCGACCACGAAGATCTCGCCCCCGAACTGACGGAGTTGCTGCGCGCCGATGTAGGCGACGATGACGCTGATCAGGAAGGCGATGAGCGCGACGATCGGGATCGCCGTCACGCCGGTCTCGAAGACGTGTCGCACGACGGACGGCAGCCGGAAACGATGCGGTCTGACGAGCGCCCGCCCCAGCACCACGAGTACCGCACCGAACATGGACAGGTGGTCGAGCACGGTGTCGCGCGCCTCGAGCGTCAACCGGCCGACTGTGCGCAGCGGCAGCGTGACCAGCCGCCGTCGGTATTCCTCTTCCTCGACTTCCTCGCCCTGGCGGGCAATGACCTCGTCGATGAAGGCCAGCTGTCCCGGCCGGTCGCCGGCCCACCGCACGGCCGTACCGGCGGCCTCGAGCCGCGCCTCCACGGCGCGCAGCAGCCACGCGCCCGTCAGGTCCAGCGCTTCGATCCCGCCGGGGTCGAGCGTCGCCCGGGCGGCACCGGGCGCCGCCGCCCGCGCCACGATCTTCTCGAGATCGGCGACGTGCTCGAGCGTCCATCGGCCGGACAGCCCGATGGCCCGTTCGTCCCCCTCGTCGCGGATGTGGACCTTCATGCCGGTGCCTCGGCTCAGGGCCCGGGGCCTCAGAGCTTGCGGTGGCTTCCGTCGCAGAGCGGCTCGTGCGCCGACTGCTTGCAGCAGCAGAACCAGACCGTATTGGTCTCGGTTGCGTCGTATTTCAGGGGCTCGAGTCCGGTGCCCTTGTGCGAGCCGTCGCAGAACGGCTGCCGGGCACTGCGCCCGCAGCGGCACCACCAGTAGGTCCGGCCCGCCTGCACCTCCAGCTTCGCCGGGCTCCTGGCTGCAACGACGCGATCTGTCATGGAGTGTCCCCGTGGCTGCCTCCGCTCCAGGCGATGCTAGCAGGCGGGGCTCGTGGGCTGTAGCCGGGACAGTTGCCTGGCCCGTGGCGCGCACCGAAGATGTCGGCCTGCGGACCCTTCGGGTGAGGACCGATGGCGGACAGCATGCTTGCCGACGTGCTGGTGCTGCTGGCAGCGACGCTGCTGGTAGTGGCCTCCCTGCGCCGGCTCCGTCTGCCGCCGGTGCTCGGCTTCCTGGCCGTGGGCGCCGCGCTCGGTCCGCACGCGCTCGGCTGGGTGGAGGACACCGAGACGACCAGCACGCTGGCCGAGTTCGGCGTGGTCTTCCTGCTGTTCACGCTCGGGCTCGAGTTCTCCCTGCCGCGCATGATCGCGATGCGCAACGAGGTCCTCGCGCTCGGCAGTGCCCAGGTGGGCCTGACCGCCGCCGCGTTCGGTGGCGTGGCCTGGTGGCTCGGCGAGCCCGCCGCGGTCGCCGTGGTTCTCGGCGGCGCGGTCGCCATGTCCTCCACCGCCATCGTCATTCAGCAGCTGACGGAGCAGGGAGAACTGAATCGCACCCACGGGCGTCTGTCCTTCGGAATCCTGCTGTTTCAGGACCTGGCCTTCGTGCCGTTCCTCGCACTCGCCGGCGTCATCGGCGCCGCGGGCACGGAATACACGCTCACGGAGGTGCTTACCGCCGTGGCCAAGGCGGGCGCGGCCCTCGCCATCGTCCTGGCCGCCGGCCGTTGGCTGCTTCGTCCCATGTTCCACGAGATCGCGGTCAGCCGGACCTCGGAGCTGTTCACGCTGGCGGTACTGTTCGTCGCGGTCGGAGCGGCGTGGGCGACTCACGCCGTCGGGCTGTCCCTCGCCCTCGGCGCCTTCCTGGCTGGGATGATGCTGGCCGAGACCGAGTACCGCTATCAGGTCGAGGCGGGCATCCGGCCGTTCCGCGACATACTGCTCGGACTGTTCTTCGTCACCGTCGGCATGCAGCTCGACCCACGGCTGCTCGCGCACGAGACCTTGCTGGTGACGGCGCTGCTCGCCAGTATCCTGCTGCTGAAGGCTGCGATCGTGACCGTGGTCGCCCGCGGCTTCGCGGGCGGCTGGTTCAAGTCGCTGCGCACCGGCATCGTGCTCTCCGAGGGCGGCGAGTTCGGCTTTGCGCTGATCGCGCTTCTTCTGCAGAACCGGTTGATCGGCCAGGAGCTCACGCAGCTCCTGCTCGCCGCCATCACGCTCAGCATGGTGATCTCGCCCCTGCTGATCCGGCACAACAAGTGGCTGGCGCGCAAGATCCTGCGTGAGAGCGGACCGGCGCAGACCGAGCTGGAGCGCGAGGAGGCCGCCACCGACGCCCTCGCGCACCGCGAGCACGTCGTGCTCTGCGGCTTCGGCCGGGTCGGCCAGAACGTCGCCCGGGTGCTGGAGGCGCACGGCTTCGAGTACATCGCGATGGACCTCGACCCGTTCCGCGTCCGAACGGCCCGCCAGGCCGGCGACCCGGTGGTCTTTGGCGACGCGGCCGACGAGCAGGTACTGAGTTCGGTCGGTCTCGAGCACGCCAGCGCGGTCGTCATCACTTTCTCCGACCCCGACCGGTCGGTGCGCATCGTCGAATCGATACGCAGGCTCCGTGACGACGTACCCGTGCTCGTACGCATGGCCGACGACACGCGGCTCGAGGAACTGGTGGCCGCCGGAGCCACTGAGGTCGTGCCGGAGACCCTCGAGGCCGCGCTGATGCTGGTGTCGCAGGCACTGATCGTGCTCCGGGTTCCGGTCGGCCAGGTGGTCAAGACGATCGGTGACATACGCCGTCACCGCTACAGCCTGCTGCGCAGCGTCTTCCGCAGCGACAAGGCGCAGCTGATCGACGGCTCCCACGCCTTGCGCGAGGAGCTGCACACGGTCGTGCTGCCACCCGGGGCGTGGTCGATCGGCCAGTCGCTCGATGCCGTGAGCGCCCGCGGCGCAGAGGTGTCGTTCACTGCCATCCGCCGCGACGGCATCGTCGGGCGCGATCCCGACCCGTCGACGACGCTGCGCGAGGGCGACGTGGTCGTCATCTACGGCACGCCGGAGGCGCTCGAGCACGCCGAGGCCGTGCTACTCGCGGGCTGACGGCGGACATCACTCGACCAGGGAGAGGTCCTTGCTGTAGGTGACGTTCATCACGTTGTCGTACCAGCCCGCGACGCGCGCCGCGACCAGGTGCTTCGACACGTAGAAGAAGAGCGGCACGACCGGGACTGCTTCGAGCATGCGTTTCTCCGCCTGCGCCAGGAGGGCCGCCCTGCCCCCGTCTGCGCCGACGGCCGCCTCGTCGAGGAGCGCATCGTAGGCCTCGTCCCGGTAGCGGGGGAGGTTGATCCCGAAGCCGCTCCGCAGCACCTGCAGGAACGAGTAGGGGTCGTTGTAGTCGGCGATCCAGCTGCCACGAAACGCCTGTACCTCACGCGCATCGATCGTCTGCTTGAGCACCCGGAACTCTTCGGCCCGCAGCGCCACGCGCACCCCGAGCACTTCCTGCCACATCGCCGTGACGGCGAGCGCGATCCGGTCGTGCAGCGGGCTCTTGTTGAAGCTGAGGGTGAACTCGGCCGGCCGATCCGCGGAGTAGCCTGCCTCCTCGTAGAGCCGCCGTGCCTCCGCACGCCTCGCCGGACCGTCGAGGACCGACCATTCGAAGACCTGCGGCTGGTAGCCGTCTACGCCCGGAGGCACCCAGCTGTAGGCCGGGATCTCGCCGTCGCCGAGCACTTTCGCGGCGAGCGTGTCGCGGTCGACCGCCATGGCAAGCGCCTGCCTGAGCCGGGGCGACGAGGCGAACGGCGCGCGATCCAGCGCCAGACCGTAGTAGTACACGCCGAGCTGCGGCGCCACGTGCAGCACGCCCTCGGATGCGCCGCGCAATGCCTCGACCTTCCCCGGCGGGAGGGTGTAGGTCACGTCGAGCTGGCCGGCCCGGAAGCGCGTCAGCTCCGTCATCGGGTCGGCAACGTGGTGATAGCGAACCGCGTCGAGGCCCACCTGGTCCGCGTTCCAGTAGTAGGCATTGCGCTCCGAGCGGATCCAGGCCCCGACCTGCCACTCGACCGGCGTGAAGGCGCCGTTGGTGACTGCGACCTCGGGGCGGGCCAGGCCGCCGCCGTGTCTCGCCAGGCTCGGGCGGTGCACCGGGAAGGTGCTCGGATGGGACAGGATGGCGAGGAAGTGCCCGGCCGGCGCTTCCAGCCGCACCCTCAGGGTCAGGTCGTCGACCGCTTCCACGCTGAGCGTCTCGGGCGCCGCTGCGCCCGTGAACACTGCGCGCGCTCCGGCGACCGGCTCGAGCATCTGCGCGTATTGCGATGCCGTCGCCGGGTCGACGAGGCGCCGCCACGCCGCAACATAGTCGCCGGCCGTCACGCGGTCGCCGTTCGACCACTTCGCGGCCGACCTCAGCCGGAAGACGTAGGTGAGACCGCCGTCGGTGACGCTCCAGGACTCCGCGGTGCCGGCCACGACGCTGCCGTCGCGACCGACCGACATCAGGCCCTCGTAGGCGTCGCGCAGGACGTTGAGCGCGGAGTCCATGCGGGCGAGCTGTGGGTCGAGCGAGTCCGGCTCGGCCCCGTTGCCGCGCTCGAGCTGAAGCGGGATCGCCGACATGGAGGGCAGCGCTGCATCGTCCGTCTCGACCAGCTGGAGACGCCAGAAGGCGAAGCCGGCGGCGGCGAAGACGGCAAGCAAGATAAGCTTGCGCCCGGCGCTCACCTGGCTTTCGACCTCGCGCCGCCGGCGGGGTCGTTCACGCCCACTCCGTCAGGCCCTCCCTCTCGTAGAGCGTGCGGAACGACGGCCTCGCCTTCATGCGCTCTACGTAGCCGCGGATCGTCGGCCAGTCCGTCGCCGGTCTCGGCATGTTGCGCGACCACCGCATGAGCATCGTCGCCAGGAAATCGGCGGCCGTGAGCTGCGGCCCCGCGATGTGACCGCCGCTCGCGGCGAGCTGCGCCTCGACCCGGTTCCAGGCCGACTCGATGAGCGAACGCGCGAATTCCTTCACGCGCGGCGCGGCTGCCTCGCCCGCCGCCTCGTGCGGATAGAACCAGCCGCGAAACGCCGTCTGCAGCGTATTGGTCAAGTGCATCATCCACTGCAGGTATGCCATGCGCCCGGCGGTGCCGCGCGCCGGCTCGAGCTGTGCTTGCGGGTGCCTCTCGGCCAGCAGCATCAGGATCGCCGCGCATTCGTAGACCGGCCTGTCGTCCACGACCAGCGTGGGCACCAGCCCGTTCGGGTTGAGGCGCATGTACTCCGGGTCCTTGTGCTCGCCCGCGCCGAGGTCGAGCTTGCGCAGCTCGTGGGGGACGCCGAGATCGATCAGCATCCAGTGCGCGGCGAGACTGGCAGCGCCCGGTGCGTAGTAGAGACGGTACATGAACACAGCTCCTTACAAGTTCAGTCCGCCCACGCCGGCAGCCGCGGCACGGGCAGCACCAGGACCTCGAATTCCGCGATTCCCTCGCGGAGCTTGCGGATCTCCTCGTACTCCGGCGAGTGCCAGAATCGCCGGGCCGCCTGCAGGCACGGGAAGCGGACTATTGCCACGCCGCGCGTATCCGGCGGGCTCCCTTCGAACACCTCGAGCGGCGGGGTCAGCGCCTCGTACCAGCCCCCGGTCGCCGGGTAGAGTCCGGAGTCCGCCATGGCCCGTACGTAGTCACGGATTCTCTCGCGGTCGTCGATCGTTCCGAACACGAGCATTCGTACCGGGTCGACACAGGCGTCCGTCTCGTCGGTGCGGCGGAAGCGATAGCCGCCCGCGGCCGGGCCCCAGGCGAGTTCGCCGCGCGCCGTGAAGCCGCGGTCCCAGTTGGTCATGCCCTCCGGCGTCAACGTGGACTGCGACACCGCGTAGGTGGCGCCCTTGTACGCGTTGCGACAGCGCGCGCCGATCGTGCCGCCCTCGAAGCGATCCACGCCGGTCCGAGCGAAGATCGTCTCGCAGCCCTCGAGCTCGGTGAGATCCTCCGGCGAAAGCCCGGCGAACCTTCCGGGCTCCTTCCATGCGCCGACGAAGCGACCGGCCTCCCGGATCTCATAGCGCCGCGCGGTGATCGCTCCGTCCGTCGTCGCTGACAGCCGGGAGATGCGCTGCATGTAGGGGCGCCCGGCGTCCCCGAACCAGCTCTCCGTGTACATCCAGCGCTCGTCCGCGCTGCCGCCGGCCCCCTTCCAGATCTCGGCGAAATGCCAGATGGCCACGCCGTAGCGGGAGTCCTGGCGCGACTGGGCCTCCGACGTGAAGCTGCCTACCTGCAAGGCGAGGTAGTCGTCCAGCAGGCCGTCCGCACGGGTGGCCGCAGGCACAGCCAGCACCGATACCGCCAGGAATGCCGCCGCGAGTCCCCGCATGACTTGCGCTCCCGTCACGGGCCGCTTCACGCGGCCCGCGAACGCTTCTTCAGATAAATGAGCAGGATCGACACGGCCGCCGGCGTGATGCCCGGCAGCCGGGATGCCTGACCGACGGTCTCGGGCCGCGCCTCGGCGAGCCGCTGGCGCGCCTCGTTCGACAGTCCTGAGACCCGCACATAGTCCAGGTCCGGCGGCAGACGCGTCTCCTCGGCCCGCCGGTGACGCTCGATCTCGGCGCGTTGCCGCTCGATGTAGCCGGCGTACTTGGCGGCGACGTCGACCTGCAACGCGACCTGCCGAGCGAGGCGCTCGTCGTCGGGCAGCTCGCCGGGCCCGACGGCCGCGAGCGACACGAGCCCCTCGTAGGAGACGCCCGGCCGTCGGAGCAACTCGAACGCGCGCTGCTCCCGTGCCACCGGGCCGCCGAGCACGCGCAGCGCGTCCTCCTCGTCGACCTGGCCCGGACGAACGAGCTGCGTCTCCAGCCGCGCAACCTCGCGCTGCGTCGCGTCGTGCTTGGCCCGGAAGAAGTCCCAGCGTCCGTCGTCGATCAGGCCCAGGTCGCGGCCCCGGGGCGTGAGGCGCAGGTCCGCATTGTCCTCGCGCAGCAGCAGGCGGTGCTCGGCGCGGCTGGTGAACATCCGGTAGGGCTCGGTCGCGCCGCGCGTGACGAGGTCGTCGACGAGCACGCCGAGGTATCCCTCGTCGCGGCGCGGCCACCAGGGCTCGGCGTCGCGGCAGGCGAGTACCGCGTTGACGCCTGCCAGCAGGCCCTGCGCCGCCGCCTCCTCGTAGCCCGTCGTGCCGTTGATCTGGCCGGCGAAGTACAGGCCCGCGACGTGCTTCGTCTCGAGCGAGTGGCGCAGGTCGCGGGGATCGAAGTAATCGTACTCGATCGCGTAGCCGGGCCGCGTCAGGTGTGCCCGCTCGAAGCCGCGGATGCTGTGCACGAACTCGACCTGGACGTCGTAAGGCAGGCTCGTCGAGATGCCGTTCGGGTACACCTCGTTCGTATCGAGGCCCTCCGGCTCAACGAACAGCTGGTGCGAGGCCTTGTCGGCAAAGCGCACCACCTTGTCCTCGATCGAAGGGCAGTAGCGAGGCCCGACCCCTTCGATCCTGCCGGTGAACATCGGCGAGCGGTCGGTCGCCGCGCGGATCAGCTCGTGGGTGCGCTCGTTGGTGGCCGTCATGTAGCAGCAGACCTGCCGTGGATGGTCCAGCACGCTGCCGAGGAACGAGAACGACGGTCGCGGCTCGTCACCCGGCTGCACGCTCATCGCGGCATAGTCGAGACTGCGGCCGTCGAGGCGCGGCGGTGTGCCCGTCTTGAGCCGGCCGACCCGCAGCGGCAGTTCCCGCAGGCGTGCCGCCAGCCGGTTGGACGGCGGATCCCCGGCGCGGCCGCCCGGGTGATTGTCCAGCCCCACGTGGATCCGGCCGCCCAGGAAGGTGCCCACCGTCAGCACGACCGCTCGGGCACCGAAGGCCAGGCCCGCCCGGGTCACCACCCGGCGCGCGCGCCCCGCGTCGATCTCGATGTCGGTGACCTCCTGCTGGAAGAGCTCGAGACCGGGCTGGTTCTCCAGCATGCGGCGGATGGCGCGCTTGTAGAGCTGCCGGTCCGCCTGGGCACGCGTCGCGCGCACTGCCGGGCCCTTGCTGGCGTTCAGCGTGCGGAATTGAATGCCGGCGGCGTCCGCAGCGCGTGCCATGGCCCCGCCGAGCGCATCGATCTCGCGCACCAGGTGGCCCTTGCCCACGCCCCCGATCGCCGGGTTGCAGCTCATTTGGCCGAGCGTCTCGATGCTCTGCGTGAGCAACAGGGTGCGCGCGCCCATCCGGGCCGCCGCCAGGGCGGCCTCGGTGCCGGCGTGACCGCCGCCGATGACGATGACATCGTAGTCGCGCACGCGCCCTCATTCGGGGGAACGAAAGGCCGCCGATTCTACCGCGGCCGGTGCCGGCAGCATCGGTTCCTCGCGCAGAATTGCGGCCCGGAGGAGACGGGCTCCCTCCGAATCCGGAGAATCGGCTCCGCGCCGACGGTTCGCGGCCGGCCCGGCAAGGTCGATCGGGAAGGATCCCGCGGGAGCACGCTCATGCATCGACAGGTTTCGCGATGGCTCACCGGGCTGACTGCCCTGGCAGGGGCCGCACTGCCTCTCGTTGCCGGTCAGGCGGCACCAGCAGGCACGCCCCCGGCCTCGCTCGAGCTCGCGCCTTGCCGGCTCGAGCACCCGCGCGGCCTCGCCTCTTTCGAGGCCCGCTGCGGCCGGCTGACCGTCCCGGAGAACCCCAACGATCCTACCGGTCGCCGGATCGAGCTCGCCGTAGCCGTCGTGCCGGCAATCAGCCGCCAGGCCCGGCCGGATCCCCTGTTCCTGCTCGCGGGTGGACCCGGACAAGGCGCGCGGGACGCCTTCGTGCCGCTGATGGGGGCCCTCACCGGCATTCGTCGCGATCGCGACCTCGTGCTGGTCGATCAGCGCGGCACCGGGCTTTCCAATCCCATGACCTGCGAGTTTCCCGAGGAGGCCTGGGCCGACGAGGAGGTCTCCGCGGCGCAGTTCAGGTCCATGGCCGAAGATTGCCTGGCCGCCCTGCCCGGCGACCCGCGTTTCTACACGACCAGCGCTGCAGTACGCGACCTGGACTCCGTGCGGGCGGCACTCGGCTACGAGCGTATCAACCTCTACGGCGGCTCCTACGGCACGCGGGTGGCACAGCATTACGCGCGTCGCTTTCCCGATCGTGCCCGCAGCGTCGTGCTGGACTCGGTGGTTCACCCCACGCTTGCCCTGGGCGCCTCGATGGCGCTCGACGCCGAAGCAGCACTGCGGGGGAGCTTCGCCCGCTGTGCGGCGACCCCGGCCTGTGCCGCCCGGTATCCCCGGCTCGGCGGGCAGTTCGATGCGCTGCGGGACCGGCTCGCGGCGACGCCCGTCGATGTCACCCTGGCCGATCCCGTGCAGGCGACGCCGACGGCCACGCGCTTCACCGCCGGCCACTTTGCGCTGGCGGTGCGCATGCTCTCCTATTCGGATCGCACTGCGAGTCTGCTGCCGCTGCTGTTGGACGAGGCAGCTGAGCGCGGGAACTTTGCGCCGCTCGCGGCCCAGGCCGAGATGGTGCGCGGCGAGCTCGTCGAGAGCCTCGCCTACGGCATGCACAACGCCGTCGTCTGCACCGAGGACCTGCCTTTTCTCGACACCGGCTCGCTCGACCGCGAAGCCCTGCGTGCGTCTTACCTCGGCGAGACGATGCTCGAGGGCCTCGAAGCGATGTGCTCGGTCTGGCCGCGCGGTGTGATGGACCCGGGCTTCAAGGATCCGCTCGATTCGGCCGTGCCGGCACTACTGCTCGCCGGCAGCCTCGACCCGGTGACGCCCCCGTCCTACGCCGCGGCAGCGGCTGCGGGCTTTCGCGACTCATTGCTCGTCGTCTTCAAGGACAAGGGTCACATCCAGCTCGGCCTGCCCTGCGCGCAGCGCATCGTCCGCCACTTTCTCGACGCCGGGACGGCTCGGGGCCTCGACGCGAGTTGCTCCGGCCAGGTCGAGCCGGCGCCGTTCTTCCTGAGCTTCAACGGGAGCGCGCCATGATCCGTGCCGAGAGCCTCGCCAAGCGCTTCGGTCCCGTCGAGGCCGTCCGCGACGTCAGCCTCGAGGCCGCCGATGGCCGCATCACCGGCCTGCTCGGGCCGAACGGCGCGGGCAAGTCGACCACACTCCGGATGCTCTACACGGTGCTGCGGCCGGATGCGGGGAGGGCCGAAGTGGACGGCATCGACGTCGCCCTCGACCCGCTTGCGGCGCGGCGCCACCTCGGTGTGCTACCGCACGGCTCGGGCATCTATCCCCAGCTAAGCGCCCGCGAGAACATCCGCTTCTACGGACGGCTCCACGGCCTGGCGGGCGGCACGCTCGAGCGCCGCGTCGACGGGCTGGTCGAGCGCCTCGGCATGACGGACTTCGCCGACCGGCGTGCCAAGGGGTTTTCCCAAGGCCAGCGAACCAAGGTGGCGCTGGCACGCGCCCTGGTGCATTCGCCCCGGACGGTCCTGCTCGACGAGCCGACCAACGGGCTGGACGTCATCGCGACGCGCGCAGTGCGGAAGCTGATCCGGGACTTGCGTGACCAGGGTCACTGCGTGCTCTTCTCGAGCCACGTCATGCAGGAAGTGGCGGCGCTCTGCGACGAGATCGTCATCATCGACCGCGGAGTCGTAGCCGGCAGCGGCACCCCGCGGCAGATCCAGCAGGAGTTCGGCGGCGAGACACTCGAGGAGTCCTTCGTCCGCGTCCTCGGCGAACGGGAGGGCCTGGCATGAGCCTCGCACTGCTGACCGTCTTCCGCAAGGAAGTCACCGAGACGCTGCGCGACCGCCGCAGCTTGATGTCGAGCCTGGTGCTCGGACCCGTGTTCGGACCGCTGCTGATGATGGGAATCCTGAGCCTTTCGCTGGAGCGGTCCGTGTCACGCCTCGACGAGGCGGTCCCGGTGATCGTCGCCGGCTCCGACAACGCACCGAACCTCGTACAATTCCTACGCGAACAGAACCTCGACGTCAGTCTCCGCGAAGGCGGGGCGGACCAGGTCCGGAAGTGGCTCGAGCAGGATGGTGAGCAGGTCGCATTGCTCCTGCCCGGCGAGTTCGGCGAGCACTTCGGAGCTGGCGAGCCTGCACGCGTCCTCCTTTTCGCCGACGGCTCGAACGCCAAGGCCGGTCGGCGCGCCGATCGCGTGCGGGCCGTCCTCGCCGCCTATTCCGGCACCATCGCCGCGCTCCGGCTGCAGGCACGAGGAATTTCCCCGACCATCGCGCAGGCCGTGGTCGTCGACGAGGTCGACCTGTCCACGCCCTCTTCGCGCGCGACGCTCGTGCTCGGTATCCTTTCCTACGTGATTCTCTTGGTGACTCTTGCCGGGGGGATGTACCTCGCCATCGACGCCACGGCGGGCGAGCGCGAGCGCGGTTCACTCGAGCCGCTGCTCACCGCGCCGGTGCCGCGCTCGCACCTCATCTACGGCAAGATCCTCGCCGCGGCAACGTTCATGGCCTTGGCGCTTGCGTTGGTGATGGTCTCCCTGCTTGTCTCCATCCAGCGCGTGCCGCTCGAGGAACTCGGCATGTCGGCCAACTTAGGCCCACGCGTGGCGCTCGCCGTCTTCGGCGGGACCTTGCCGTTCGTAGCCGTGGGGGCGGCGCTGTTGACCGTGATCGCTTCCTTCACGCGCACGTACAAGGAGGCCCAGACATGGCTCTCCGCCGTGCTGCTCGTGCCGACGTTGCCCATCGCCGTCGCCGGACTGCTCGACGTGAAAGCAAACGCCGTGCTGATGGCCGTACCCAGCCTGTCGCAGCACCTGCTGATCCAGGGCCTGCTCCGGAACGAGCCGCTGCCCGGGCTGTACGTGGCGATCTCGGTCGCGAGCACGCTCGCCCTCGGAGCGCTGCTGACGGCCCTGGCCGGGCGGCTCTACGGGCGTGAGCAGATCCTCGGCTGACGCAGCGATGCTGGGGGCCGGGCCCGGCTCTGCAATCTCCCGGATCCGGGACGGATGCCGGATCCGCTCAGGCGATCGCTGCCATTCCGATTCAACGACTTGGAGCGGATGGGAAAATAGGAATGTCCCCTTCGCCTTCGCGGCGCAGCGCCAGCCGGATGGGCCGCGGCGGGCCTTTCTCCGGGACGGTCACCTCGGCCCAGAGCCGCGTGCCAGGCGGCAGACGGGTCGGGTCGTCGACGTGCTCCGGGAGGAAGAACGCCACGGGCATCGACAGCACCCAGCGACCCTCGGGATCGGACAAGTCCGTCTCGGCCTCGGCCCAGGCATCCGCCTTGAGGTCCGGCCCGCCCTCTGCATCCTTGAGCAGCTCGACCTCGAGACCTTCGTCCGCGGCGACGAGGCTGCCGACAGGAAACGCGACGCGCCCTCCGCCCGGAATCGCGAGAGGCGCCTCCCCGGGCGGCGCGGGCGATGGTCCTGCTTCCCGGGCTTCCGGCGCCGGTTTCTCCTTCCGCTCCTCAAGCCAGGCGCTGTCCGGCGGATTCGACGGCGTCACCACCAGACGCAGGCTCGCATAGCGACCGCGGATTGGCAGGTACGGGTCCACGCCCGCCGTCTCGACCCAGACGCGGGGCAGCGTGGTGCGGTCGTAAAGCAGCTTGCCGCCGACCGCCAGAACGATCGAGGCCTGCACGAGCGCAACGACGAGGGCACGGATGCCGGGAGTCACGAGACGCCCTCCTCGCCGCGGATCCGCCGGACTAGCGCACGGCGCGTCCGCTCCAGCAGCCAGCCTCCGGCCAGCAGCAGCACTCCGACCACGATCAGGCCCAGCGCGCGCCCGAGCATGTCGAACAGGTTGCCGAAGTAGAACCACAGCACCGTCGACGCAAAGCCGATGATGCCGATGTTGATCCGCAGGGCGTGCCGGTCACTCAGCCCCCATGCCACCAGGCCGATCGACGCCCCGGCGTAGAGGAGGTGGGCCACGAGACGCGGGCCGGTCTCGGATGCGTCGAGCCAAGTCACGACGTAGGCGAGCGCGCCCGCGACGAGCACCGGCCAGGCTTCCCTGCGCCGCGCAGCGAATGCGACGCCGGCCGGCAGCCCTACGGCCAGGATCCACAGCAGGACCTGAGGCACTCCGAAGTCCGGCTGCATAGATTCCCCTTCCCAGAGAAGCTCGCCCTGGTACCGCAGCCCCGGCAGCGCGAAGACGACCCCCGCGAGGATGATGACCCCTAGCCACGAGAGCGCCCTGCGCCACATGGGCCCGCCGCTTCCCGAGGCTGCGCTGAAGTAGGCCGTGGCCAGCATGGCGAAGCCGACGCCCACGGCGACGATCTCCGTCGGCTGCGGCATCGCGAAGTCCCGGTACCTGCCCCACTCGGCGAGCAACCACAGCGGCACGAGCATCGCCGTCCACACGGCATGCGGCCAGTCCCGCAGCAGCCACAGCCCGAGGGCGGCACCGAGCGCCCAGAGCATGAGCCCCTCCGGCCAGTTCTCGGCCAGATTGAAGATCTGGCCGGCCAGGAAGATCCCCGCACCGAGCGCGGCCGTTCCGACGGCGTGCAGGGTCGTCGCGAGCGCGGCCGAGGAGCGCGAGGCCGCTGTCGCCCCGAGGTGAAGACCGAGGACCAGCGCCACGAGCAGTGCGAACCGGGCGGCCGGTCCCAGCAGGGGCCACTGCGAGGCGACGAACAGCAATATGCCTGCACCCACGGCGAGCCCGCCGAAGCCGAACAGGAACACGGTCAGGCGCGAGTGGCCTGCGTGCGCTGCGGCCTCGTGGCTCCGGAGTCGCTCCGCGAGTGCCTCGTCGACTAGCCCAGCCGTGACCCAGCGGTCAATGGCCCGGGCCACGCTGCTGCCGCGGGACCGGATCGCCGGTCGTGATGTCATGCGGGTCTCCTGATAGGACACCTTGGCGGCGGAAAGCACCGTTTGGGATCCGGGGTTGCACCGATGCGGTGCGGCGCAAGCCGCCCGGGCGGCATAAACGTAGAAAATCAACGGGTTGCGGCGATCCAAGGCAACCACGACGCCCTCGCCACCCGCTACACTGGGCGCCCGAGTGCCGAGTGATGTCAGGAGGGTTGCGCCCGGCGATGGCCACGATGTCCTACGACGAGATGCGCGACGGCCAGGGCCGGGTGCGGCGTCATTACCAGGGGTTCGACACCTGGCTGGCGGGCGTGCCCGCGGACCGGCTCGACCAGAAGCGCGCCGAGGCCGACCTGCTGTTCCGTCGGGTCGGTATCACTTTCGCCGTCTACGGCGAGGAGGCCGGATCGGAGCGGCTCATTCCCTTCGACATCGTGCCGCGGATCATCACCGCCCAGGAGTGGCGCAAGCTGTTCCGCGGCCTCAGGCAGCGCGTCAACGCGCTCAACGCCTTCCTGAGCGACATCTACCACGAGCAGGAGATACTCAAGGCCGGCCGCATTCCGCCGGAGCACGTACTGTGCAACACCCAGTACCGGCCCGAGATGCAGGACATCGAGGTGCCCGAGGACATCTACGCGCACATCGCCGGGATCGATGTCGTGCGCGCCGGCGAGGGGGAGTTCTACGTGCTCGAGGACAACCTGCGCGTGCCGTCAGGCGTGTCCTACATGCTCGAGGACCGCAAGGTGATGATGCGGCTGTTCCCGGAGCTGTTCGCGCGCTACGCGGTCGAGCCCGTCGAGCACTATCCCGACATCCTGCTCGACAACCTGCGCAGCGTGGCGCCCCCGGGCGTGCGGGAGCCGACGGTCGCGCTGCTTACGCCGGGCGCCAACAACAGCGCCTACTTCGAGCACGCCTTCCTCGCGCAGCAGATGGGCATCGAGCTCGTCGAGGGCCAGGATCTCCTGGTACGCGACGGCTTCGTGTTCATGCGCACCACGCGCGGGCCCAAGCGGGTGCACGTCATCTATCGCCGCATCGACGACGACTTCCTCGACCCGCTCGCCTTCCGGCCCGACTCGATGCTCGGCGTACCGGGGCTGCTGGCCGCCTATCGGGCCGGACACGTGACCATCGCCAACGCGATCGGCACCGGGGTCGCCGACGACAAGTCGATCTATCCCTACGTGCCCGAGATGATCCGCTTCTACCTCGAGGAGGAGCCGATCATCGACAACGTGCCGACGCGCATCCTGCGCAAGTCGGAGGACCTCCTGTACACGCTGGACCACCTCGACGAGCTCGTGGTCAAGGAGGTGCACGGCGCCGGCGGCTACGGCATGCTCGTGGGCCCCAAGGCCTCGAGCGCCGAGATCGAGCGGTTCCGCACGCTCATCAAGGCGCACCCGGAGCGCTACATCGCACAGCCCACGCTCGCCCTGTCGACCTGCCCCACCTTCGTCGAGGAAGGCATCGCGCCGCGGCACATCGACCTGCGGCCGTTCGTCCTTTCCGGCAGCGACGTGCGCATCGTGCCCGGCGGGCTCACGCGGGTCGCACTCAGGCAGGGCTCGCTGGTCGTCAACTCCTCGCAGGGCGGCGGGACCAAGGACACCTGGGTGCTGCAGCGATGATGCTCAGCCGGACGGCGGATCATCTCTACTGGATGTCGCGTTACACCGAGCGCGCCGAGAACCTCGCCCGCATGCTCGAGGTGAACACGCGGATGGGGCTGCTGCTGCGACAGGACGAGCAGCTCGACCTCGCCTGGGCCGCGACGCTCGCCATGATCGGCCAGCTGGAAGGCTACAGGGCGCGCCACGCCATGGTGTCGGCGGACCGCGTGATCGCGTACCTGGCCTTCGACGCGGGCAATCCCGGCAGTATCGTCAGCCACCTCCACTCGGCGCGCGAGAACGCCCGGGCGGTCCGCGGGACGCTCACCTCGGAGCAGTGGGAAACGATCAATTCCACGTGGCTGGAGCTCGGCGGGCTGCGACGCGAGGGGCTGTCCACGGACGAGCTGATCGACTTCTTCGAGTGGGTCAAGTTCCGCTCGCACCTCCTGCGGGGCGTGACCCAGGGCACCATGCTCCGCGACGAGGGCTTCGACTTCACCCGCATCGGCACCTTCCTGGAGCGCGCCGACAGCACGGCGCGGATCCTCGACGTGCAGCTCCGGCTGCTCGCCCCCGAGGGGCTCGAGGCAGCGGGCAGCGTGGACTACTACAAGTACTCCGCGCTGCTGGCCTCCGTCTCCGCGTTCGAGATCTACCGCAAGGTCTATCGCGACCGCATCACCCCGGACCGCGTGGCCGAGCTCCTGATCCTGCGCGCGGACATGCCGCGCTCCCTGCATCGCTGCGTCAACGAACTCACCACCCACCTCGCCGCCGTGGCCAACGACCAGTCGGGCGAGACCATACGGCGGGCCGGCGAGCTGCACGCGCTGCTGCTGTACGGGCGCATCGACCTGATCCTCGAGGAAGGGCTGCACGAGTTCCTGGCGAACTTCCTCATACGCATCCGCGACCTCGGCCGGCGCATCGGCCAGGATTTCCTAGTGTCCTCTGCGGGCTGAAACCATGCTGCTCTCCATACGTCACGAGACCGTCTACCGCTACAGCCACACCGTCGATCACTCGGTGCAGATAGTGCGCCTCACGCCCCGGCCCGAGCCCGGGCAGCGCACGCTCCGGTGGAAGCTGTCCTCGCCCGGGCGCCAGATCGAGCAGCTCGACGCGTTCGGCAACGTCACGCACCTGATCACGGTCGACGAGCCGCTCGAGGAGATCCATCTGCTTGCCGAGGGACGGGTCGACACGAGCGACGCGGAAGGCACGCTGCCCACCGAGGAGTCCGGCCTTTCGCCGCTCGCATTCCTCGCCGAGACCTCGCTCACCACGCCGGACGATGCGCTGCGCGACTTCGCGGCGCGCTGGACGACGCGTGCGCTTGCGGATCCCGACGGCCTGCTCGACATGGGCCGCGCCATTCTCGGGGCCGTGGTCTGGGAGCCCGGTGTGACCACGGTCGAGCACGATGCCGCCGAGGCGCTCGCGCTGGGACGCGGCGTCTGCCAGGACCACGCCCACATCTTCGCCGCGGTCTGCCGGCTGCACCGCATTCCGTCCCGCTACGTCAGCGGCTACTTCCACACGGGCGAGTCGACGGTGGCCAGCCACGCCTGGGCGGACGCCTGGCTGGGCGACGACCGCGGCTGGTTCAGCGTGGACGTCACGCACGGCACGACGGCCGGTCCCCGGCACTGCCGGCTGGCTGTCGGCCGGGACTACATGGACGCGGGTCCGGTCCGCGGCGTCCGCCGCGGCGGCGGCGAAGAGGCCCTGCACGTCGCCGTGCACGTCTCCGGCAGGCCGGCGCCCCGGCCGAAACGACAGAAGCGCGATTTCCAGCAACAGCAACAGTGACGGCGGCCTTTGCCGAACCTGGCCGGCCCCGCTAGCATCTTGCGTGCCCTCTCCCACAGGACATTCCCATGACCTATTGCGTCGGCATGCTGCTCGATGCTGGCCTCGTGATGCTCGCGGACTCGCGCACCAACGCTGGCGTCGACAACATCAGCACCTTCCGCAAGGTGCACATCATCGAGCGCCCGGGCGAGCGCGTGTTCGTACTGATGACCGCCGGCAACCTCTCGCTGTCGCAGGCCGTCATCAGCCTCCTGCACGAGGCGCTCGAGGTGCCGGAGGGCCAGCCGAACCTGCACAACGTCGCCAACATGTTCGAGGCCGCGCGCTGCGTCGGCGACGCGACCAGGGCCGTCCACCGACGCGACGCCGCGTCGCTCGAGGCCTTCAAGATCGAGTTCAACGTGTCGATCATCCTCGGCGGCCAGATCCGCGGCGAGCCGCCGCGGCTGTTCAACGTCTACCCGGCCGGCAACTTCGTCGAGGCGACCGAGGAGACCTGCTACTTCCAGATCGGCGAGTTCAAGTACGGCAAGCCGATCATCGACCGCGTCGTCACGCGCGACGCGAGGCTGCAGCGCGCCGCCAAGGCGGGGCTCGTATCCATGGACTCCACCATCCGTTCGAACCTGACGGTCGGCATGCCCATCGACGTCGTCACCGTGAAGACCGACGAGTGCCGGGTGAGCAGCCACGTGGTCATCGAGCCCGGGAACGAGTACTTCGGCCTGATTCGCAATCGCTGGAGCGAGGCGCTCATCCAGGCCTTCCGCGACCTTCCTGATCCCGACTGGCTGTAGGGGACTGTCCCCTCCCCGGAACAGGGACAGCCCCCTTCGGGGACAGTCCCTCACGGCCCCCTCTTCTGCTCCGCCGTCGGCGGCACGACCGTGGGCAGGATCGGCGGCAAGGTAATCTCCGGCGGTGGCGCCCGGGTGAAGGCGGCCGGCAGCAGCGTCGTGACGAAGGCGTAGATGATCAGGCCGCCGAACAGCCAGGACGGGATCTGGTACTCGTCGCGCAGGATTCCGGCGATCACCAGCGTGAACACGAGCGTCGGCAGCATCGGCGCCGCGATGCGGAAGGCCTTCCCGAAGGATTCCCCGAGCGCAATTCGCCGGTGCAGGGCCACGCTCGCGAGCCGGATCGGCACCGCGATCGCGACCATCACGAGGCCGGCGAGTAGCGCATCGATGGAGAAGTCCTCCTTCCTGAGCTCGATGCCGGCGTGGAAGAAGTAGAACGGCACGAGCAGCGAAGCGAGCGCCTCCACGGCGCGCAGCATGTGATCCGACTGCATGGAGGGCATGTGCGAGCGGAAGCGCTGCGCGACGACGCCGACCACGAAGGCACCCACCAGGTAGTAGACGCCAAGGTTGCGGGTGATCAGCGCGCAGGCCGCAGCGACGATGACCAGGAACGCAAAGTCGCTCTTGGGGGCGTGCGGCAGCACTACCCGGGCGAAGGCGCGGAACAGCCAGGGCAGGACCAGGATCATGACCAGCAGCGCGGCGGTGCTCTTCGCGAGGCTCTCCAGGCTCGTCGACTTGAGGGTGAAGAACATGAGCGCGAGGGCGACGATCTCGACGGCGACCGCCTTCGAGCGAATCCAGAAGCGGTCCTTTTCGTCCTGCACCAGGCTGTCGAGGGAATCGAGGATGAACCCGGTCGACGGCGTGAACAGCGCGAGCGCCACCAGGATCGCGGGCCGCCAGTCGAGCAGTTCGTAGGTCTGGATGGCCCAGGCAGCGCCCCCCACGAGCACGATGCGCATGACGATGTGCTGGGCGAGGATCGCCGCTCCCCGGCGAAGCTCCCGGAAGTCGACTTCCAGCCCCGCGAACAGGAACAGGGAGACGATTCCGAGCGTGGCGAGCAGCGCCACCGTGTCGTCACCGCGGAACAGCCCGAAGCCGAGGCTGGCTCCAGCCCCGAGCGCAAAGGCCGTGATCGCCGCAGGGATGCGGAAGCGCTGGATGATGCGCGGCACGACGAACAGGCCGAACAGCAGCGCGATGTACGCGATCTCGCTCGTCAGGTCGAGCGCGCCGAGGTCGACGTCGAAATCCATTCCCGCCCTTTCCGTCCGCGCGAGGCGCGCGTCGGCGGCATGCTAGCAAGGCCGGACCGGCCGCGCTCGGAGGCGCGGCCGGCAACCCGCGAACCGCTCGCCGGGGATTGCCCCGGAGCCTCGCCATCTGGGATGCTCGACGCCGGCGCCGTCGGGGCCGCCGCGCAGGGAACGCCCCGCGAACGCCGCAGTCTATCCTGACGAGGGGGAGCCGCGCATGTCTGCCGCGCCGGAGTCCAGTCGTATGCCGAGGAGCCTGCTTGCCGCGATGTTCCTGACCTTGGTGCCGGCGCTGCCGGCACCCGCAGTCGCTCAGGTTTACACGGTGCCAATGAAGGGACTCGGCAACGAGTGGGTCAAGAAGCTCGACCTCGAGGGCAGGATGGACTGGGAGTGGATCGAGACCTACCCGGAGCAGGTGTTCTTCGCCACCCGCCGTGACGCGCGGCGGGTGGGCGATGTCGTCACCATGTGGATGCGGGTCGAGTACAAGAACTCGCGCAGTCCCGGACCGCACCTCAGCATCCTCAGCCGCGACGAGTGGGACTGTGCCCAGCAGAAACGCGCCCAGGTGGGCACGTTCTTCTTCCGCTGGAACAACCTCGAGGACGACGACCCGGAGCAGTCCACGGCTTTCCTGCGGAACTGGGAGAAGGTTGAACCGGGCACGCTCGGCCAGACGCTGCTCGAATTCGCCTGCAGCATCCAGCCCATGCAGGAGCTCGTCGATCCAAACGCAACGACGGAGAAGCCGTGACCACATGAAAGTCGCAATATTGGGAACGGGGGTCGTCGGGCAGGCGCTCGCCAGGGGTTTCCTCGGCCTGCAGGACGAGGTGGCCATCGGTACGCGGGATCCCGCAAGCGACAGCGCGCGCAAGGTCGCCGACGAGGTGCCGGGGGCACGGGTCGTTCCCTTCGCGGAGGCAGCGCGCACCTGCGAGCTCGCCGTCCTGGCGACCGCCTGGAGCGGCACCGAGTCAGCGCTCGAGCTTGCAGGGCCGGCGAACCTGGCCGGCAAGGTCCTCATCGATGCGACCAATCCGCTCGATTTCTCCGGCGGCGTTCCGCCGAAGCTCGCCGTGGGTCACACGACCTCGGCCGGGGAGCTCGTGCAGGCCTGGGCCCCGGCGGCGCGGGTCGTCAAGGCCTTCAACATCGTGCCGGCCCCGCTGATGGTGAACCCGGAGCTCAAGGGCGGGCCGCCCACCATGTTCATCGCCGGCAACGACGCTGCGGCCAGGGAAGCCGTCGCGGACATCCTGCACCGCTTCGGCTGGGAGTCCATCGACCTCGGCGGCATCGAGCAGTCCCGCCTGCTCGAGCCCCTGGCGATGGTGTTCATCACCTACGCGTTCAAGTTCAACCACTGGAAGGCCGCCTTCAAACTACTGCGCGCCTGAAGGCCGCCCACGCCGCTCCTTCGCGGGACGGCGCTATACTCCCCCGCCCAATAACGGCGTGTGATCGGCCGGCGGAAGGGGGAGGCTCATGGCAATCGGATCCTTGGTCGCGGAACGCATCACGCCCCGCGTGCCCACGCTCACCGCGATCCTGCTGGCGCTTGCCGCACCCGATGCACGGGCGTCGTTCCTCGAGGGCGAGGCGCTCGACACCATGGCCGAGGTGGTCTCCTGGATCGTGCTCATCGTCGTCCCGATCGGCGTGCTGTGGATCTTCTGGCTGATCCACGTGCTGCCAGAGAAAATTGCCGAGAAGAAGGGCCATCCCCAGGCTCCGGCGATCAAGACGCTGTGCCTGCTGTCGCTGGCTTTTGGCGGACTGCTCTGGCCGCTCGCCTGGCTCTGGGCGTACACCAAGCCCGTGATGTACCGGCTGGCCTACGGGACGGATCGTGTCGAGTATCACGGCCCGCCCGGCACCGCGACGGTCGAGCCGACCGAAGACCGCCGCGACAAGGCTGACGAGGGGAGGGCTGGCTGATGGAAGCCCTGCTGCTCGCCATCTATGCGTTCTTCGTCTGGCTGATCTTCATCAAGTTCAAGTGGCTGCCCTGGAACATCAGGTCCCAGGTCGTCGTCGTGCTCATTCCCGTCGTAGGGATGACCGTGCTGATCCTGCTGCTCAACGTGTTCGCGCCATCCTCCGCAGACGTCCGGGTCATCAAGTACGTGGTGCAGGTGGTCCCGCAGGTCCGAGGCCGAGTGGTCGAGGTGCCGGTCACCGGGAACCAGTACGTGCAGAAGGGCGACGTGCTGTTCCGTATCGACCCGACGCCATACGAACTCCGGGTGAAGACCCTCGAGGCCCAGCTCGCGAACGCGGAGGGTGCCTCGCGCAAGCTGAACGAGGAGCTCAATGCGGCGCGGTCGAGCAAAGAGGCGGTCTCGGCCCGCGTAGAGCTCGCGCGCATGCGCGTCGGGCAGTACCGGGAGCTCGCCGACACCGGGGCCGGCGACGCGTTTGCGCTGCAGAAGGCGCAGGCGGACCTCATGGAGCTCAAGTCCCAGCTCGCGGCGGCGGGCGCATCCGAGTCGCAGGTCCGCGAGCGCCTGCTCGCGCAGGTCGACGGCGACCTCGCCGAGGTCGCACAGATCAAGGCCGAGCTCGAAAACGCCCGCTGGGAGCTGTCGCAGACCACGACCTACGCGCCTGCCAACGGCTGGATCATCAACCTGCAGCTGCGGCCCGGCTCCTTCGCCGTGCCGCTGCCGGCGATGGTCGCGATGACCTTCGTCGAGGACGAGTACCAGGTCGTCGCGCTCTACAACCAGAACGAGCTGCACCAGGTGGAGCCCGGCAACCGGGCCGAACTGACGCTCCGGACCCTGCCGGGGAAGATCATCAAGGCGAAGGTGAACTCCATCATCTGGGCCCAGGGCCAGGGCCAGGCCAGGGCCAGGTGCCCATCTCCGGAACGCTTCCGCAGACCGGGCTGCAGCCGCTTCCGCCCGGGCGTTTCGCGGTGAAGCTCGACGTCGACGAGAAATACCGGGACTCCTTCTTCGCCGCGGGCGCGTCGGGCGAGGCGGCCATCTACACGAACCGCCTGGCGGTCCTGCACGTCATCCGCATGGTGATCCTGCGGGTCGGCGCCAAGCTCAACTACATCATTCCGAAGCTGCACTGATGACCGCCCCGGGGACCATCGCACGCAGCTTCTGCAGGCTCGCATCCGCCGCGGCCGGCGGACTGCTGGCCACCGCCTGCGCACTGCAATCCCCGCCGGCCGGCGAGGAACTCGCCGGCGAGGCACTCGGCCAGGCCGTGCCGCCGGCAGCCTGGTCGGCCGAGGCGGCCGCCGGCCCCGTGGAGACCGGCAGGCTCGGTGATTTCGAGGACCCGTCGCTGCAGGCGCTCGTCCGCGAGGCGCTCGAGCACAACGCCGACCTGCGCGTCGCGGCGGCCCGGGTCGAGCAGGCCG
>LJNS01000098.1 GCA_001303245.1 Gammaproteobacteria bacterium SG8_30 | reverse complement strand
TGATCGACCGCGCCGCCGGGCCCTCGCCGATCATGATGTCGAGCTGGTAGTCCTCCATCGCGGGATAGAGGATCTCCTCGACGACCGGGCTCAGACGGTGGATCTCGTCGACGAACAGCACGTCGTTGGCCTGCAGGTTCGTCAGCATCGCCGCCAGGTCGCCGGGCCGCTCGAGGACGGGCCCGGATGTCTGGCGGAGACTCACGCCGAGCTCGTTCGCCACGATGTTGGCGAGCGTCGTCTTGCCGAGGCCGGGTGGCCCGAAGATCAGCACGTGATCGAGCGCCTCGCCGCGGCGACGCGCGGCCTCGATGAAGATCTCCATCTGCGACTTGACGGCCTGCTGCCCGACGTACTCGACCAGGCGTTTCGGCCGCACGGCGCGGTCGATGACCTCGTCTTCGCGCGAGGCTCCATCGTGGACGACTCGATCCTGTTCCAGCATTCCGTGCAACCTACGACTTCCCTGCGGCCAGCTTCAATGCCTCGCGGATGATCTCCTCCGTCGAGGTGCCTTCGGACCCGACCGACCGGAGCAGGCGAGTCACCTCCGCGGGCCGGTAGCCGAGCGCCACCATGGCGGCGAAAGCCTCGGCGGCCGGACCGCCCTGGGACGGCCTGACGAGGGCCGCGTCGCCCGCGGAGGGGACCGCCTCGCCGAGGGCGCGGATCCGGTCCCGCATCTCCACCACGAGCCGCTCGGCCGTCTTGCGGCCGATGCCGGGCACGCGGACCAGGCTGTCGACGTCCTCCGCCTCGACGCAGAGGAGGAACGCGTCGACGCTCATGCCCGACAGCAGTGCAAGCCCGATCTTCGGGCCGATCCCCGTGACCCGCAGCAGGTGACGGAAGAGGCGCCGCTCGCCCTCCGTCGAGAACCCGTACAGCAGGTGGGCGTCCTCCCGCACGACCAGGTGGGTGTGCAACCGGACCTCCTCGCCGGTCGCGGGCAGGGCGTAGAAGGTCGACATCGGCGCCTCCAGCTCGTAGCCGACGCCGTTGACGTCGACCACGATCGCCGGTGGGTGCTTCGACAGCAGCCGTCCGCGCAGGAAGCCGATCATCCCGGCCTGCCGGCCCGCCCGAGCGCGCGGTGGTGCGCGTGGCAGATCGCGATGGCCAGCGCGTCCGCCGCATCCGCGCCGAGACGCTGCGAGCCCAGGCCGAGCAGGGCCTTGACCATGTGCTGGACCTGCCGCTTCTCGGCCGCACCGGTGCCCGTGACGGCCAGCTTGACCTCCCTGGGGGCGTACTCGTGGACGCTGATGCCGGGGCCGGGCACGCCGCAGAGCGCGGCCCCGCGGGCCTGGCCCAGCTTGAGCGCACTGTCGGGGTTCGCCTTCATGAACACGCGTTCGATCGCAATCTCCTGGGGCCCATATTCCGCGACCAGCTCGCCGACGCCCTGGAAGATCGTCCGCAGGCGGTCGGCCAGCTCACCGCGCCCCGCCCGGATGCTCCCGCTCGCGACGTGGCGCATGCCGGAGCCGGACGCGTCCAGCACGCCGTAGCCCGTGACGATCGAGCCGGGATCGAGCCCCAGGATGCGAGCGGGCCCGGCCAGCCGCGCCGGTGCGGCGAGCGACGCCTCCGCCGCGAGACGCAGTCCCCGCGATCGCCTGCCTCGCAGCGCTCTCATCCGGTGTCGCAGCCGATCAAGGGAATGCGGCTCTCCGCGGACGCTCTCCTTGCGCGAACCCGGCATCGCGGGGCACTCCCGCGGGGCCGGCACGTCAAAGCGCGTATGATACCGGCAAACGCCGGGCACCGGCACGCGCCCAGCGATGAAGACCACTCACCTCGACAGTTCCACGGAAACCCCTCAGCTGGCGGCAACCCGCGCGGCCGTCGAGGAGCTCCTGCCCCTCGGGGACGACTCGCAGCCGGCACTGCGGCGCGGACTCGGCATCGCAGCGATCGTGGCCGCGCTCGAGGTGGACCCCGACACCGTGACCGGCGCGTTCCTCGCGCCCCTGCTCTCCGCGGGCGCTCTCGGCATGGATGCTGCCCGCCAGCGCTTCGGCGAAGGTCCGACACGCTTCGCCCGCGACCTCGCGGCGCTGGGCAGCTTCCACGTCGGCGAGCGCTTCTCGCCGGACCGCGGGCTGTCGCCCAGCCAGGCGGAGTCGCTGCGAAAGATGCTGCTGGCGGTCATCACGGACCCGCGTCTGGTGCTGGTCCGCCTGGCCGAGCAGCTCTACCACCTGCGTGACGCCGGGAAGCTGTCGCCGGAAGATCGTGATCGACTGGCCTGGGAGACCCGGGAGGTCTACGCGCCGCTCGCCAACCGCCTCGGTATCTGGCAACTGAAGTGGGAGCTCGAGGATTTCGCGTTCCGCTTACTGCAGCCCGGCGAGTACAAGTTCATCGCGGGCAAGCTGAACGAGCGCCGGGCCGACCGGGAACGGTACATCGAGGAGATCACCACTGAACTCGACGGCATGCTTCGGGAGTCCGGGATCGACGCCGAGGTGACCGGCCGGCCGAAGCACATATTCAGCATCTGGCGAAAGATGCAGCGCAAGCAGCTCAGCTTCGAGCAGGTGTTCGACGTACGCGCGGTCCGCATTCTCACCGCCTCCGTCGCCGACTGCTACGCCGCGCTCGGGCTGGTCCACGGGCGCTGGTTGTACGTTCCCGGCGAATTCGACGACTACATCGCCACGCCCAAGGAGAACGACTACCGCTCCCTGCACACCGCCGTGATCGGGCCCGGCGGCGTGCCGGTGGAGGTCCAGATCCGAACCCGTGACATGCACGAGCAGGCCGAGCTCGGCGTGGCCGCGCACTGGCGCTACAAGGAGGGCAAGGCACGCGATGCCGCCTACGATCGCAAGATCCAGTGGCTCCGCGAGCTGCTGTCACCGACGACGGGAACGGAGGACCATCGGGACTTCCTCGACGAGATCCGTGCCGAGCTGTTCGAGGATCGCGTCTACGTGCTGACCCCGAAAGGTGACGTCGTCGACCTGCCGGCCGGCTCGACACCCCTCGACTACGCGTACCACGTCCACACCGAGCTCGGTCACCGCTGCCGGGGCGCGCGCGTCAACGGTCGCATGGTGACGCTCGACTACAAGCTCGCCAGCGGCGAGGCAGTGGAGATCCTGACCGGAAAGCACCCGGCCCCGAGCCGCGACTGGCTCATAGAGCAACTCGGCTACCTCGCCTCTCCTCGCAGCCGGTCCAAGGTGCGGTCCTGGTTCCGCCGGCAGGACGAGGGCCAGAATCGCCACGAAGGCCGCGATCTCTTCGAGCGCGAGCTGACCCGGCTCGGGGTTCAGAGCTCGGTCAGCCTGCCGGCGCTGCTGGCGGAGCTCAAGCTCGACACCGCCGATGCGCTCTACCTGGCCCTCGGCGCGGGAAACATGAACGTCGCGCAGGTCAGCGGCGCCGTCCAGCGCCTGCTGAAGGAAGCCCAGTCCCTCGCCCCACCGCCGCGCAGCCATCCGGAGCGCCGGCGCAAACGCTCGACCGGGCTCGACATCGAGGGAATCGGCGACCTGGTGTCGACCTTCGCGCGCTGCTGCAACCCCCTGCCTCCCGAGCCGATCGCCGCCTACGTGACGATCGGGCGTGGCGTCACGGTGCATCGCGCCAACTGCGCGAGCCTGGAACGCATGCGCCGACAGCATCCGGAACGGGTCCTGTCCGTCGAGTGGGGACGCGCCGGCGAACAGGGGTTCGCGGTGGACATCGCGCTCGAGGCCTACGACCGCCGCGGCCTGGTGCGCGACGTGAGCGGCCTGCTGACCGACGAGAAGATCAGCATCGTCCGCATGACCACCGAGACGGACCGCTCCACCAACATCGCCCGGATAGACGTCACCATCACGATCCACGACCTCGAGGAGCTGTCCAGGCTGCTGACCCGCCTCAAGTCGCTGCCCAACGTGATCGGTGCTCGGCGGCTCGGCCGCTGACGACTCGTCCCATCGCCGTTCGTGAAAGGGTAGGATTCGGGCATGCCGCTCATCACCATCCCATCGGGCCGATGAAATCACACCAGCCGCGACGCATGGTCTTGGTTGCCGCCCTGGCAGCGGCGCTGCTCATCTCGGGGACCGTCGTCAGCCTGCCGGCCGAGTCTCAGGAGGCCACGGTCGCGACGGCCGAGGCACCGAAGGCGCCGGTCGCCATTCCGGCCGAGCGGATCCCCGCGGAGTCGGATGACACTCTGGCGCGGATCGCCAAGATCCGCGAGCGAATCCCGTCAGAAGCCACCGCTCAAGACTCGCAACAATTTCAGGAGTTGTCGGCCTCCGTCGAGGCCTTCCGGGAAAGGCCGGACATCCGGCAGCCCGAGAAACTGCCCGCCTCGAGGATAATGCAGCTGCAACGCCAGGCCGCCTTCTACGCGGGCCGGCTCGACCAGGTCCGCCAGACGATCGGGCGCACGGCCACGCAACTGTCGAGCGACTCGGCCGAGCTCGCAGGCATGCGCGAGCGGTGGTCTGCGACGATCGCCGCGGCACAGGACAACGCGCTGGCCAGGCCCCTCATCGAGGAAGCACGTCGCGTACTGGCGGCGATCACGGACGCGGAGCGGGCGCTCGACAAGCCGCTCCGCGGTACGTTGCAGCGACGGGACCGGGTCGAGCAACATGTCCGGCTGCTCGCGGACACGCAGTTGGCCCTGGACGAGGCCACCCGACTGGCGGCCACCCGTAGCTTCCAGGCCGACTCGCCTCCGATCTGGCAGGTCCCGGAGCTCAGTGCTCGTGCCGTCCTCGAGGGAACGCAGCAGCTCTGGCTCGACCAGTGGTCCTTCCTGCAGGGCTACCTCCGGGTCCATCGGCGCGCGGTCGAGGCGTTCGTGCTGCTGGCTGGCCTGTTCACGGTGCTCCTGCTCTGGATGACGCGACGGCCCAGCTGGACCGCCTCGGCCGCGGCCGACCTGCCCGATGCAGGACGCCTGCTCAAGAGACCCTATTCGGCCATCGCGCTGCTGCTGCTGCTGGGCGCGTTGGTCGCCGCCCGCAATGCCCCGGCGATCCTGACCGAGACGCTCGCGGTGGCGATGCTCATTCCGCTCATCCGGCTGGCGCCCGTGCGCCTGGTTGCCGGGCACCCCTCGGTCCTCTACGGCCTGGCCGCCCTCGTGCTGCTCGCCAGGCCACGGTCACTGCTCCCGTTCGATTCGCTGGCATATCGGCTCGATCTCCTGCTCGTAGGCCTGTTCGGCCTTGCCGGCCTTGTCTGGCTGCTCCGGATGTCGCGCCGGCAACCTCCTCCGAGTCGTTCCTGGCTTTCATTGGTGGCGCGGATCACTCCGGTGCTCGTCGTGCTGACGGCCGGCGCGGTGCTCGCGAACGTTCTCGGAAACGTGTCGCTCGCCGAGTTGTTGACGCACGGCTCGCTCGCCGTCGTCTACGTCTCCGCAATTCTCTATGCGGCCGCCGTAGTCACCCAGCAACTGCTATCCCTGTTCGTCAGGACTCGCCTCGGTCGCTCCATGCACATGGTCACTCACCATGGCGAAACGATGATCGGCAGCATCCAGGCCGCTGTCGGATGGGTCGCCATCGGGCTGTGGGTCTGGGCGAGCCTGGCTGTGTTCGGCCTCTGGGACCCGGTGGTCGATCGCCTCGGGCAGGCCATGGAGCGGACCTGGAATCTCGGCGAACTCGAGATCTCGATGGGCGGCGTGCTGGCCTTCGTGGTCGGCGTAGTCCTGGCCCTGTACGTTTCGCGTGCGATCCGTTTCGTGCTCAACGAGGAGATCCTCGTCCGCCTGCCATGGCCGGCCGGGGCGAAGAGCACCACCGCAACGCTCGTCTACTACGCTGTACTCGCAGGCGGCCTGCTCATGGCCTTCGCTGCGGCCGGCGTCGAGACGACCCAGTTCGCCATCATCGCGGGCGCGCTCGGCGTCGGCATCGGTTTCGGTCTGCAGAACGTCGTGAACAACTTCGTATCGGGCCTGATCCTGATGTTCGAGCGTCCTATCCAGCCCGGCGACATCATCGACGTGGACACGCTGCAGGGGCGCGTCGTCGAGATCGGCCTTCGGGCGACGCGGATCAAGACCTGGGAGGGCGCCGAGGTCGTGGTACCGAATGGTACGCTGCTCTCCGGCAATCTCATCAACTGGACGCTGTCCGACAGCACGCGGCGCATCGACGTGAACGTCGGGGTCGCCTACGGCAGCGACGTGCGAAAGGTGCTCGAGGTCCTGACCGCGGTCGCGCGGCGCCAGCCGCTGGCGATGGAGGATCCGGAGCCGACGGTCGTGTTCAGCGGCTTCGGGGACAGCTCGCTGAATTTCACGGTCCGCTTCTGGATCCGCGACGCCAATACGGTTCTCGCGGCCCGCACGGGCGGCTACGTCGACGTGTACGAGGCTCTCGCCGCCGCGGGCATCGAGATCCCGTTCCCGCAGCGCGACCTGCACCTGCGGTCGGTGGACGCGCGTGCCGCGGGAGCACTCGCGGGGCGGCCACAGGACCCGGCGTCGCGGTCCTGACCGATCAACGGTTCGGGAAGTCGATCGCGCGCTTGTCGGCCGAGAGCGCCGCCTCGTGCAGCGCCTCCGAGAGCGTCGGATGCGCGTGGATGGTCCGCTGCAGGTCCTCGCTGCTGGCAGAGTACTCCATGGCCAGCACGGCCTCGGCAATGAGTTCCCCTGCCATCGGGCCGATGATGTGCACGCCGAGGATCTCGTCGTCGTCGACCGCAGCCACCACCTTGCAGAAGCCGGCCGGTGCCTCCATGGCCCGGGCGCGACCGCTGGCCGCGAACGGGAAGTTGCCCACCTTGCAGGCCCTGCCGCTCTCCTTGACCTGCTTCTCGGTCAGCCCGACCCACGCGATCTCCGGTGCCGTGTAGATCACCGACGGGATCACCTTGTAGTTGACCTCGGCGTACAGTCCGGCGATCGCGTCGGCCACGGCCACACCCTCCTCCTTGCCCTTGTGGGCCAGCATCGGTCCGCGCACGCAGTCCCCGACGGCCCACACGTTGGCAGCTCCCGTCTTGCAGTGATCGTCCACCTTGATGAACCCGCGCTCGTCGACCTCCACGCCGGTTCCCTCGGCAAGCAGGTCGCGCGTGTACGGCCTGCGGCCGATGGCCACGACCAGCCTGTCGACCGCGAGCGACTGCTCGCCCTTGTCGTCGGCATAGCCGACCGTGACCTTGCCCTTGCTGACTTTCGCACCCGTGACCTTCGCGCCGAGGCGGATGTCGAGGCCGAGCTTGCCGAAGTGCTTGAGCGCCTCTTTCGCAACCTGGGCATCCGCCATGGGAAGGAAGTCGGGCAGCGCCTCGAGCATCACGACCTCCGAGCCGAGACGGCGCCAGACGCTGCCCAACTCCAGGCCGATGACACCGGCTCCGATCACGCCGAGCCGCTTCGGCACGTCGTCGAACTCGAGTGCACCCCAGGAGTCGACGATGCGCTCGCCGTCGAACGGTGCGGACTTCAGTTCCATGGGCTGGGACCCCGAGGCCAGCACGACGTGCTTGGCCTGCAGGGTCCGCTTGGCGCCATCGTGGGCCGTGAATTCCACCTTGAGCCCCGGCAGCAGCCGACCGTGGCCCTGCAACGGAGTGACGCCCGCCGACTTGAAGAGCGCCAGGATGCCCTGGGTGCTCTGCCTGACGATCGTGGCCTTGCGCTTCTGCATCGCGGCCACGTCGATCCCGACCTCACCGACCTGGATGCCGTGGGCCTTGAACTCGTGCTGCGCACGGTGCAGCAGCTCGGAGGACTCGAGCAGCGCCTTCGAGGGGATGCAGCCGGCGTTCAGGCAGGTGCCGCCGAACGCGGTGCTACCGTCGTAGTTCTTCCACTCGTCGATGCACGCTACCGAGAGCTTGTTCTGCGCCGCGCGGATCGCTGCCGGATAGCCGGCCGGTCCGCCGCCGATGACCACCACGTCGAACTCGTCAGACATGTCTCTTCATCCCCCGGAGCAGCGCCTGCTCAAGACAGCGGGACCGGCAGCGCAGGATCGCCGCGCGTCCCGGAAAGTTCCTGCGCCCTAGATCTGCAACAGCAGTCGCGCCGGATCCTCGATCGCGTCCTTGACGGCCACCAGGAACTGGACGGCCTCGCGGCCGTCGATGATCCGGTGGTCGTAGGTGAGCGCGAGATACATCATGGGCCGCACCATGACCTGCCCGTCGACGACCATCGGTCGCGGCTGGATCTTGTGCATGCCGAGGATGGCGCTCTGCGGTGCATTGACGATGGGCGTGGACATGAGCGATCCGAACACGCCGCCGTTGGTGAGCGAGAACGTGCCGCCCGTCAGCTCCTCCAGCTTGATCGAGCCCTCGCGCGCACGCTGCGCGTAGCCCGCTACCGCCTTCTCGATGTCCGCGAAACTCATCACGTCGGCATCACGCAAGATCGGCACTATCAGGCCGCGGTCGGTCGACACCGCCACGCCCACGTCGAAGTACTCGTGGTACACGATGTCGTCGCCTTCAACGGAGGCGTTGACTACCGGGAAGCGGCGCAGCGCTTCGACGCAGGCCTTGACGAAGAACGACATGAAGCCCAGGCGGACGCCGTGCTTCTTCTCGAAAGCGTCCTTGTAGCGGCCACGCAGCTCGTTGAGCGCATGCATGTCGACCTCGTTGAAGGTCGTGAGCAGGGCCTGTGTCGACTGCGCCTCGACCAGGCGCTGGGCGATGCGCGCGCGAAGCCGCGTCATCGGCACGCGCTGCTCCGCCCTGGCGCCGCTGCCGCTGGCCGGCGCCGCCGGAGGCCGTGCCTCGGGCTTCGCCAGGTGCTGGACGACGTCGCCCTTGGTGATCCGGCCGTCGCGCCCCGAGCCGGCGATCCGGGACGGATCGAGCCTGTTTTCCTCCACCAGCCGCTTCGCCGCAGGCGAGAGCTTGGCGCTGCCCTCGCCGGGCTCCGCCTCCTGGGCGGCACTCGAGGGTTGCGCCTTTTCCGCCGGCTCGCCGCCCTCGCCCACGGCCGGCTTCGACGCCGGGGCCTCGCCCTCCTGGATGACGAGGAGCAGTTCGCCGCCCGTCACCGTGGCACCCGTGTCGAACTTCAGTTCCTTCACGACCCCGTCCGCCGGGGACGGCACCTCCAGGACGACCTTGTCGGTCTCCAGATCGGCGAGGTTCTCTTCGCGGTGGACGGCGTCCCCCGGCTTCTTGTGCCATGCCACTAGCGTGGCGTCGGTTACCGACTCCGGCAGCTGCGGAACGCGAACTTCGACGGTCATGAGATCTTCCTGAGGGTTTCGAGGGTCAGGCGATGCGTGTCGCGATGGGTGGTCTCGGTGGTCAATCCGCGAAGCGCCGCCTCCACGAGGTCACGCTGCTGCTCGGCGTGCAGCTGGAAAATGCCGGCCGCGGGTGCGGCGGCGCCCGGGCGACCAGCGTAGAGCAGCGTGTGCATGGGGCCCAGCTTTTCCTGGAGCCGGTGGCGGATCTGGTACCAGGCGCCCTGGTTCTGAGGCTCCTCCTGGCACCACACGACGTCCGTGGCGTTCGGGTAGCGCGCGATGATCGACTCGTACTCATCGAGCGGGAACGGATACAGCTGCTCGATCCGGACGATCGCGACGTCCTGGATGTGCTCGGCGCGGCGCTGCTCGAGCAGGTCAAAAAAGACCTTGCCGCTGCACAGCACGACGCGGCGCACGCGCGCCGGATCGATCGCGTCCACCTCGTCCATGATGGCGTGGAAACGACCGTCGGTGAGGTCATCCAGCGTCGAGGTCGACAGCTTGTGGCGCAGCAGGCTCTTCGGCGTCATCACGATCAGCGGCTTGCGCAGGCCGCGCATCATCTGCCTTCTGAGCATGTGGAACATCTGCGCAGGCGTCGACGGGACGCAGACCTGGTTGTTCATCTCGGCAGAGAGCTGCAGGAAGCGCTCGAGGCGCGCGGAACTGTGCTCCGGCCCCTGGCCCTCGTAGCCGTGCGGCAGGAACAGGGTCATTCCCGACACCCGCTGCCACTTCGCCTCGCAGGAGGTGATGAACTGGTCGATGATGACCTGGGCTCCGTTGGCGAAGTCGCCGAACTGGCCCTCCCAGATGATCAGCGTGGCCGGATCGGTGGTGGAGTAGCCGAACTCGAAGCCCATCACCGCCTCCTCCGACAGGACCGAGTCGATGACGGTGAAGCGTCCCTGCTTCGCGTACAGGTTGGCGAGCGGCACGTAGCGCTGGCCGGTCTCCTGCTCGTGCAGCACCGCGTGCCTGTGGAAGAAGGTCCCACGGCCAGAGTCCTGGCCGGTGAGGCGCACGCGGTGGCCGTCCGCCAGCAACGCGGCATAGGCCATGGTCTCGGCAGCGCCCCAATCGAGCGGCTGCTCGCCGGCGTACATCCGCTTGCGGTCGTCGATGATGCGCGCCACGCGCGGGTGCAGCAAGAAACCGTCGGGAACGGTCGTCAGCTTTTCCGCCAACTCCTTCAGCAGGTCCGGAGCGACGGCCGTGACGATCCGCTCGTCCCAGTCCGCCTCGATGTGGCGGCTCCAGTCCACGGTGAACTTGTTGCCCGCGGTGCCGACGAACGCCCGCGGCTGCGGCGTGCCCTGCTCGAGGCTCTCGCGATACTCGCGCAGCATCGTGCCGACGTCGTCCTCGCCGACGACGCCCTGGGCGATGAGCGTCCTGGAATAAAGCTGGCGCGCCGTCGGGTGCTTGCGGATCACCTGGTACATCCTCGGCTGGGTCGCCGCCGGCTCGTCGGCCTCGTTGTGCCCGTGGCGCCGGTAGCAGACCAGGTCGATGACGACGTCCTTGTGGAACCTCATGCGGTAGTCGAGCGCGAGGCGCGTGGCGAACACGACCGCCTCCGGGTCGTCCGCGTTCACGTGCAGGATGGGCGCCTCGATCATCTTGGCGACGTCGCTGCAGTAGAGCGTCGAGCGGGCGTCGAGCGGCTCGCTCGTGGTGAACCCGACCTGGTTGTTGACGATGAGGTGCACGGTGCCGCCGGTGTAGAAGCCCCGGGCCTGCGACAGCTGCAGCGTCTCGGACACCACGCCCTGGCCGGCGAAGGCGGCATCGCCGTGGATCAGCACGGGCACGACGCTGTCGCCGGAAGTATCGCCCCGCCGGTCCTGTCGGGCCCGGACCGAACCCTGCACGACCGGATTGACGACTTCGAGGTGCGAGGGATTGAAGGCCAGCGCGACGTGGACGTTGCCGCCGGGCGTCCGCAGGTCCGCCGAGAAGCCCTTGTGGTACTTCACGTCGCCCGAGCCGATCAAGTTCGAGGTGTCGTAGTCCCCCTCGAACTCCGAGAACAGCTCTTGGGGCGACTTGCCGAGGACGTTGATCAGAACGTTCAGCCGGCCACGGTGGGCCATGCCGATCACGATCTCCTCGACCTTGCGTATCCCGCACTGCTGGACGAGGTCGTCGAGCAGCGGGATCAGGGCGTCACCGCCCTCGAGGGAAAAGCGCTTCTGGCCGACGTACTTTGTGTGCAGGTAGCGCTCGAGGCCCTCCGCAGCGGTGATCTGCCAGAGGATGTTCCGCTTCTCGTCCGGCGAGAAAGTGTGGTGGAGCCGGCCCTGCTGGAAGCGGTCCTGCAGCCATAGACGCTCCTCGGTCTCGGACACGTGCGCAAACTCGGCGCCTACCGTTCCGCAGTAGATGTTCTTCAGGTCCGCGATGATGTCGCGGAGCCTTCCCCGCTTCTTGACCCCTTCCACACGGCCGCCCGTGAAGAACTCGGTATCGAGGTCGGCATCGGTCAGGCCGAAGTAACCGAGCTCGAGCACGCGCGGGGTCGGCCGCTGCATCATCCCGAGCGGATCGATGCGCGCGACGAGGTGACCACGGTTGGCGTAGATCTGGATGAGTCGCGACACTGCGCCCTGCTTCTGCGTGCCCTCCCCGTCGGCCGCAGCCCGTGCGGCAACCCGCGAGGCGCCGACCCTCGCCAGTACGCCGGCCTTCACCGGCCCGTGTGCGGTCTCCCGCCCGGACCCGGCCCGGATTCCCGCGAAATACTCCTGCCAGTTCGCCGGAACCGAGTCGGGGTCTTCGAGGAAGCGCTCATAGAGGTCCTCGACGTAGGGCGCATTGGCCCCGAAAAGCGGGCTCGAGTCGTACAACTCGCGTAGGGATCGGCTCATGGCCTTCGTGCGCACTCCGTTCGCAGCACAGTCCTGACGCCGGGCCGGGCGGCTGCCGGCGCGGGTCCGAAATGATAACGCAACGGGGGCGCGCCATGAACCGGAATTCAGTGACTTACGCGGTCGCGGGCCTGCGGGTCCGGCACATTATTGACGCTACCCGCGGCACGTCAGCGGCCCGCCGCCGCCGGGGCGTCACGTCGGCGCCGGCGTAGCGCTTCGCCAGTGCCGCGCCAGCCAGTGATCCGCGCTGACGAATCGTCCCCCGCCGGTGAAGAAGAGCGTCAACAGCATGACGAAGTAGGTCGCAGCCCACTCGATGCCGCTGTTCGACACGACCAAGCTGCCCTTGCCGGTCAGCCAGGCGTAATCGCCGTGCTCGCGGAGAATGTCCCGGGCAGCTGACAACCGCTCACCCGCCTCGCGTGCGTCACTCGCCTCCACGCCGAGCACCCACTCGCTCGCATAGGGGCTCTGCGGATCGTGCACGGCCTGCCAGCCGTTGTCCCAGTGCACGGCCGTGATGGCGACGACCATGGTGATCATGAGCGGCATGGACACGATTCGCGTGCCGAGCCCCAGTAGCAGCAGCACGGCGCCGCCGACCTCCGTCGCGGTGGCGAGAAGCGCCATCAGCCACGGCACCGGCAGGCCGAGTCCCCACTCCGGGTTTCCGAACCATTCGACCACGTTGTCGAATCCCGCCACCTTGTTCATCCCCGCGACCCAGAACACCGGCGCGAGGTAGAGCCTCACGGCCAGCGGGGCCAGGTAGTCGACGCGACTAGCCGCGTCGAACAAGTCGTAGAGTCGGTTCGTCCAGCTGATGAGCATCGTCGGCCTCCTGCCGGGCCCGGGTCGTCAGGGCCACTGCCCACCAGACCCGGCCGCGAGACCGGATATTTCAGCCAGGGAAGATGGTGCCCCGGATAGGAGTCGAACCTATGACCTGCCGCTTAGGAGGCGGCCGCTCTATCCACTGAGCTACCGGGGCGCCGCGCGCATCGTAACGCAACATGCGTTCCCGCAGGCGAACCGGCGGGCGCGGGCCGGCCGGCCCGCGCCCCATCGGCATTTCACTCGACCTTGCTGGCAGCCTCGGTGACGGCCTCGTCGACGGCCTGTGCAGCCGACGACACGGCGGAAGCCGCGCCGCTGACCGCCTGTTCCGCCATGCGCTCGACCTTCGTGGTGGCCTTGCGGACGCGGACCGCCGTCTTGCGGATCGCCGACTTGGCCGACTTGCGCGCCGTGGACACGCCCTTGCGCGTCTTCGCCGCGGTCTTCTTGACGGCCTTCCGCGCCTTTCCGGCAGCCTTCTTCGCAGCCTTGCGGACCGTCTTTTCGGCCTTCTCGGCCTCGGTCTTGGACTTCTTCCTCAGGTCCGCCGCGTGGGCGCGGGCATAGGTCTGGATGTCCTTGAAGCGACCCTTGGCGTCGCGCTTTGCGTAGAGCTTCTTGCCGCTCGAGCTGCGGTGCGTGGTCCGCCGTGCCTTCTTCTTGGCCGGCCTGCTCGAGCGCTTCGCAGCCGTCTTCCTCTTTGCCCCCGTCTTCTTCTTGGCCGCAACCTTCTTCTTCGCGGCGGACTTCCGGCCTTTCGGCGGACTTCCGGCCTTTGGCTTTCTTGCCGGCAGACTTCTTCGCCGTCTTCCTGGACGCCTTCTTCTTCGTCGCCATGTTGCCTCCCATGCAATCGACCGATTCCCCGGGCCCCGCGCTCGAGGTGATCAACATGAAAACTAGGCCGACGGCTGAACGCCGTCAATGCCGGAAAGCGTAGCGGGTTGGTGCGGGAATGCCCCGGCCGACTCCTGGCCCTCGAGCAGCAGAATCGGCCAGCGGCACCCGCGAGGCGCTCGGACACCCAATACGCTGCCGACCGACCGCGTCGGCGAAGCACTAGCCTGTCCGGCCCCCATTCGGGACGTCAAGGCTGCATTCCCGGTGCACTGCCACTCGAGACGTATCGTCGACGACCTGGTCTGTCGAGCCTTGGCGAATCCTGGCGTCGCGTTGCCGACGGGCGGCGTACCAAGACGGGTCGACCTGGTTCGCCGGCGCGTACGAATGGAGACGCACCGCAGGTCAACAACTTAGATAGAAATATTAAATCGGCATCTCAACTGATGGAATCGTGGACGTCTCAGAATCACTTCGACGCGGACGGATCGACGCACGCTGCGCCGATTCGTCTCGTGCTGCATCCGCGACGCCCACCGACCTCATGGACGCCATCGGCCGCGCCACGTTTGATGCCTTCTGGAGGCGCGCTCACCCGCTGCGGGCAAGCTCAGAGATGGCCGAAGATTGCGAGGCCGAGGCTCCCGACGGCGACCGCTGACCCTCATTCGTCCGAAGGCTGTGCCCATCGGGCCGGAATGAGCCACCGGGCGGCACTCTTCCGGCCCGGGAGGACTGCTGGCAAGCGAGAGTGCTGGCGGGTCGAGACGCGCACTCCTCGTCGCCACCCTCGGGTCGAGAATATCGCCAAGCTGGCTTGCCGGAAGTCACCGACCCGAAAGGATCGCTCGGCTCGTCGAGCATCGGGGGACTGCTGATGACACGGATTGGGACCGGGACACAGGTAAGCGTTCGACAGCCGTGCGAGCATTGCTCTGCCGGTATGAAGTCAGGGCCACTATGACGACAAGGCGCTACAAGGCAATGACTCAATGGCTGCTCGCTTTGCTGCCGATACATCATTCCTTACTACAGCTCGAGCGACGAACTGGTCACGCTGCAGCGACGACCAATTGATCCGAATTGAACCGCCGCCTTCCGCGGTCAGCCGGGTCGAAATGGGCGGAAAGGCTCGCGCCCGTGTATCGCGACACGTGACAACCTTCTACGCCATGCTCCGCGTCGAGCCATTTCCCGACCCGGCGTCGAGAGTCTGGGTGGTGCATCCCTCGTATTGGTCCGCAACCCGAATCCGGCATCTCGATTCGAATCCTGTCGCGTGCGCCAGGGCAGTAATTGATAGTCTTCCTCTCCAGTCCATGGACCACGCCGGCAGGGATCGCGGTCTGCCAAGATGATCCGGCAGGACTCGAGCACTGGGAGCACGCAAATGATCGAAGGTTCGTGTCACTGCGGAGCGGTTCGGTGGCGTCTCGCCGAGCTTCCTGAGTCCGTGACGGCTTGCAGCTGTACGGCTTGCCGGCGATATGGCGTCCTCTGGGCCTACGGATACGAAGGAGAGAGCATCGCCGTCGTCGGAGAGACGACTGCCTACGTTCGCGGGGACTCGTTGAGCTTCAACTTCTGCCGCACCTGCGGTTGCGTAGCGTACTGGAGGGCGATGAAGGCGAATGAAGAGGGTCGTCGCAGACTCGCGGTAAACCTGCGAATGACCGACCCCGACCAGATTGCAGAGATACCGGTCGACCACTTCGACGGACTGGACAAGTGGGAGGTCCTGCCGCGTGACGGCAGGTGTATCCGCGACATGTGGTTCTAGCGATGGAGCCGGCAGCGCGACAGGACCTGGCCATAGTGCGCCAGTCCTCGACCTGGTCTATTTGTCGCTCCAATCGTATGGCGCCTGTCTGTTGCCAGCCTGCTCGCTGGGGCGGCAGGCACGCCCAGGCGTTCCGGCCGTCAAGTCGACCCTGGCGGCACCTCTCGCCACAACCATGTTCCTCTTGTTTCTTTCAGCCCTCGCATCCTTCTCCCGACAAGACACGGATTCAAGAATCGACAAGAACAAGGCGGGAAGACCATTGAAGAGCACTACGAACGCGATGAGCCATCTAATTGCGAGCCCTGCTTACAAGGCTTGAGAGCACGGAGCTCTTTACAATGATCGGATAGGCCTTGTTGTATGCCCAGCGAACCGGTGGCGGTCTCATCAGACATACCGGCTCGCCGGACAGAACCACGCTGCCTCCGAATCCCAGCTTGAAACGATCAAGCGTTTGCGCGGCAGACTCTGGAATGCCACTGCCCGATAAAGCGGCTCTCGCGACCGGGCGCGAGATTCCCTCGAAGTCGTAGTAGCGATAGCCCTCAGCCTGAGCCCACTTGATTGCGGACCAGTGCATGCTCTCGTTCGGTCGGCGATCGCCATGGCGGCCGGACCATCCCCCACGCTTGTAGAGGACTGTTCCCCCGAAAGCGACCGCGAGCAACGCCGAGACCGGCTCCCCATCGTGCTCAGCCATGAAGAGCTTCAGGTGACCACGAGACGCGAAGACGTCCCAGAAGGTCCGATAGAACTCCAGGCTCTCGGGTACGAATCCCTGTCTGCGCGCCGTCGCACTGAGAAGTCGATGAAAGTTCGGCAAGTCTTTGTCGGTGGCCAGACGAACCTTGATACCTCTTCGCTGGCTGCGTCGAACGTTGGAACGAGTTCCAGGCCTCATCTCTGCCAACAGGGTGTCGAGGGGATTCGAGAGATCCATCTCGACGGTCGCCGTCGGAGCCAACTCAAACGGAAACGGACCGAGGCGGCCTGCAGCTGACAAACTCGCCCAGGCTGAATTTTCGCTCGGGGGCTGAATGGCCATGAGCCGTATATTCTGGGTGGCCGCAATGCTGTCCAGCTCATTCAGAAGCCGTTCCACTACGTACGGCTCGTCTGCGTCGACGACCGGTCCCTTTGGTGCGTATCCGACGAGGCCGAACCAGCGAGTTCGTCTTAGGAGGACTTGCACACCTCCCCTGATGCGCCCTTCCCGCTTCGCGAGCACGCGAAGGCATCGCCAGCCCGTACGAGACTTGACGTTGGCCCACAAGCTACTCTGGACGTGATGCCCTCGAGGCGAGGTCGCCACAAACTTGTCCCAGTGAGAATCGGCCAGTTCGTCGCAAACTTCGACCTGGAGCCCCCGAAGGCCGCCGGTGCAACTTGGGCTTCCCCTCGTGAGTCCCTTGACGCCTTCGATTTGTATTGATGAATCCATTGCCGCTTCCTTGCCGGCGCGTACGCGGAGGCGCCTCCCTACCGATCAGCTGAACGTCGCGGCGCGCCCGCAGGTGGACTGCGTCACGGCGCACACGATCTCTTTTCGCCAAGACACTAACACGAAGAACTAGAGACAGTGCGGCCTCGGCCGAGAACGCAGAATTCTGTAAAGTCGCATCGCTTCAACGTGACCGGAATGCGAGCTGACCTGCAAGCCATACGGCGTGCCTGTCGTGCCCGGCCGGGGCCCTTTCCGCCAGCCGCGATCGACGGCTTTTGGCCGGTCTTCGGGGGTAGCGCCTGGAGCCACCGTCCGGCCGAGCCTGCCGGCAGTTCCTGACCTGGAAACCGACAATTAGCCCGCGCTAATGCGATCGGCGCCTGACCGGGTCAGATCGACCCAATGTATGGACTCCTCCCACCCAGGCTTCTAGGTTGAGTGTTGACGAGACGCTCAGAGGAAGGAGTCCATACATGAACAAGTTAAACGTAGTTGGGGTCGATTTGGCAAAGCACGT
>LJNS01000097.1 GCA_001303245.1 Gammaproteobacteria bacterium SG8_30 | reverse complement strand
ACGACCCGGCGGGCGGCACCAACCAGGTGGTCCAGGCGATCAAGCAGGGCTTCGCGGAGTTGTGGGCCGGCACGACGGTGTCGACGCTGGCCGGTGACGCGGTGCCGCGGATCCCGCTGGCGGCGGGCAGCACGCAGATGTCGGTGCGGGTGTACTCGCCGGACGCCGGGATCCCGGTGCGGCTGAAGGTCGAGGACGCGTCGAATGCCGCGATCTCGGTCGAGACGGAGGCGACGACGGCGGCGGTCAATACCTGGGAGATACTGGTGTTCGACTTCGCGAACCAGGCAGCGGGCACCGCTCCGTTCGACGAGGCGAACACCTACGACAAAGTGTCGATCTTCTTCAACTTCGGCACGACCGGTGCGGATGCCGGGGAGAAGACCTACTACTTCGACGACGTCGCTGTCGTGCCGTAGGGCGCCGCAATGCGGGCAGACGGCACGGCGCCTCGAGGGGTCCGAGCAACGGTCAATCTGACAAGTAGAGTAGTCAACATGGCGGTTTCAAGCTTCCTCCGAAACATGCGACAGGCCGGCGGCCTGCTGGTCATTGCGCTCGCCCTGGCCGCGCCGCTGCAAGCGCAAGCCCAGGCCGACCGGGTCACCACCTTCAAGGACGACAAGGGTTGGAAGCTCCAGGTCAACGGTGAGGACTTCTACGTCAAAGGGGTCGTCTGGGGCTACTCGCCGCGCGGGCAGAACTACACGTACAACCTCTGGGGAGAGTCCGACGACTTCATCAGGAAGGTCCTCGACTACGACTTCGGGCTGATGAAAGCTGCCGGCGTCAACGCGATACGCAGCTTCAGCGAAATCCCGCCGGAGTGGGTCACCTACATCTACCGGGAACACGGCATCATGACGGTGATCAATCCGCTCATGGGCCGCTACGGCTACACGATCGGTGGCAAGTGGGTCCCGTTCGTCGACTACTCCGACCCGCTCACCCGGGAGACGCTCAAGCGCGACATGGTGGAGATCGTCCGCAAGTACAAGGACGTTCCCGGCGTGCTGATGTTCGCCTTCGGCAACGAGAGCAACTACGGGCTCTCCTGGTCGAGCTTCGAGATCGAGAACCTGCCCGAGGGTGAGCAGAACACGGCCAAGGCCCGCTATCTCTACAGCCTGTTCAACGAGGTGATCGCAGCGGGCAAGGCGGTGGCTCCCAACCACCCGTTCACGATCGTCAACGGCGACATCCAGTACATCGACCTGATCGCCGAGTACTGCAAGGACATGGACGTTCTCGGCGTGAACGCCTATCGCGGCCCGAGCTTCACCAACCTGTGGGCGGAGGTCGACCGGAAGCTCGACCTGCCGGTAGTGTTCTTCGAGTTCGGCAGTGACGCATTCAACGCTCGCAGGTTCGAGGAGGACCAGCGTTCGCAGGCGCTGATGCTCAAGGACCAGTGGCAGGAGATGTACAACAAGGCCTACGGCAACGGCGAGGAGGGCAACTCCATCGGCGGCTTCGTGTTCGAGTGGCGCGACGAGTGGTGGAAGTACCTGCAGATCGAGAACCTGGACAAGCAGGACAACAACGCCTCGTGGTCGAACCAGGGCTATCTGTTCGACTGGGCCGAAGGCAAGAACAACATGAACGAGGAGTGGTTCGGCATCGCCGCACTGGGGCTGCCGAACTCCGATGGCGTCTACGAGGCCCGGCCGCGGATGGCCTACGACGTACTGTCCGAAGTGTGGGCATTGGATCCCTACGACGCCAGCAAGGCCCAGATCAACGCGATGTTCGCGAGCATGGACATGGCGCTCTACGAGCTCAAGGGCGACGTACGACAGCTCAAGGCCGACAACAGGGAAAGCAAGCGCTGGCTGCGACTCACGGGCGGTGACATCCGCGGGGAATTCGCGTTGCGGGGCACCGAGGAGGAGATTCGCATCGACGGCGAGGATGCCGTCGAGTTCTCCGACGGACAGATGCTGTTCGTCGATTTCGGGTTCCAGCCGACCGAGGAACTCGAGGGGCAGTTCTCGCTCAACATCCTCGGCAACGTGGCGGACAAGAGGCCGCTGGAATTCACCTACGGCGATCGCGGTCTGCCGATCGTGATCGACAATGCGACGACGGAGATCCAGGATGTCGACGTCGAGCCCGTGATCATCGCCGATCGCGAGAGGGTCGAGATCTATGACTTCAGCGCGAACTTCCGCGGCAAGCACGCCGATATAGAGGCCTTCTACCACACGCCGCGTTTCCACTGGGGCTATGAGGGCGACTTCTTCGGTCTCGTCCGGGAAGCGACCGACATCTCGGGGATGGATGTCTGGAATGCCAAGGCGCCCGAGGGAATCGAGATCCAGGGCAAGGGCGCGTTCGAAGGCCTGACCCTGCTGGGCGGCCCCGAGGTCTACTGGGGGGCCAACCCGAAGTTCGTGGTCAAGTACGATCTCGACCTCGGGCGGGTCGGCCTGAGCCTGATCCATTCGGAGGACGTCGCGCGGCTGGGGCAGGGCGCCGCGGCGACCCAGGCGACCGAGCGACAGTCGCGCCAGACGACGATCTACGCGGAGGCGGAGCTCTTCAAGGACGTCAAGCTCGAGCTGGGCGGGATCATGTCGGCGACCGAGAAGGTCGACGAAATCTATACGCGGCTCGGTCCGGACGGGAACATCTACAAGGACGAGATCAAGTTCGAGGACACGCTCGGCTTCAAGGCCAAGCTGACCTTCCCAGTGTTCGGGGCGGAGACCTACGTCTCAGGGCACTACGCCGGCCTGGTGGCGGACGGCGGCGACCCGCTCAAGACCTTCGGCGTCACCGATCCGAGCCGGTTGCCGTACTCGGGGCTCGGCAACAAGCAGGAGTACGAGGCCGGAATGATGATGCATTTCGGCAACCTGATGATCTACCCGCGCCTGATGTACCGGGACAACTTCATCCACGCCAACCCGTTTATCCCGCCGTCCATCGATCCCGACGGCACGCTCAATCCCGGCCTCAGCCCCCGCGACCGGGACAACGACCCGTTCGCCGTACTGGGCAACCGCGAGGCCCGGTCGGCGGAAATGTTCTTCACGTGGGATCCGACGGGCGCGACGCCTTTCTACGACTGGGACAACGAGTGGCGGGAGGACGCGAAGTTCGCGTTCAATTTCGGAGGCACCTACACGGAGTTCCCGACGCCCACGGACGCCTACCTGTTCTTCTACGAACCGTCTGGGGCGAACGCGTCGTTCGGGCGCGGCCTGCCGGCCGAGGACGTGTGGGCCCTGAGCAGCCGGTTGGTCTTCAATCCGACCCAGAGGTCGCGGTACATCTTCAGGCTGGTCCGGGGGTTCGACCAGTCGACGGGCAACCCGGACGGCGGCACCCGCGACTACTTCGAGTTGCACGGCAAGGCATTGCTGAATCGCAGGCACCTGATCAGCGGATACTTCCTGAAGGACGCGTGGGGTCCCTACGACTTCTACCGGCAGTTCAACCTCACCTACCCCGAGCAGTACAAGCTCGACTACGCCTACCTGCTCGGGTCGCCGGGAATGCTCGGCTCGAAGATGGACGAGGAACGGGCTACGCGGATCGGTATCCGGGGCATCCTGCGAACGACGGACGAGAATTCGCCGGACGAGGAGTACCTGGATGGCCTGAACGACTACCTCTTCCTCGTCGTTGTCTATTTCACCTACCGCTTCTAGCGGGCGTCAGGCGCTGGCCGGGGAACCATTTACATGAGCCACACATACGGAACGATCATCGGCCCGAACCGCGGCCGACTGTTGGGAACGGCGCTGCTGGTGGCGCTGGGCGTCCTCGTCGCAGGCTGCCAGGGAGAACCGGGACCGAACGACGGCGAGGTCATCAATACGATCGTCCTGCCGACAGATACGCTGGTCAACCTGGCCTGCGCAGACGTCGGCATTTTCACCGAGCAGTGCGTGCTCGAGGATCCCGAAAACCCGTTCGTGACCGTCCCGATCATCGAGTTCGACGTCAACGATCCCGATGCGACCAACAAGTTCGAGCTGTTCAGTTCCATCCCGGCGGGCAGGACGGGCGCCAAGGCGCGGTACTACTTCTGGGCGACCGCCCTTGCGCGACGCGCGTCTGGCGAGAACCAGTTCTACACCGCTCTCGCCCTGCACGAGCTCTGGAACTACAACGGCGATCCCATCATCCAGGCACAGGCCCTGAAGGCCTACCGTTCGGTGCTGGACAACTTCTTCGGCTCGGTGACCGTTTTCACGTGTTGCGAGAGCGTCAGGCCGCCGGACGATCCCCGGGGTCCGATTCCTTTCCCGATCGGCCTGAACGAACTGACGGCGGACAACCTTTATAGGACCGATGCGACGGGCTACCGGCGTCTGGTAGAGGGCGACCCGCTTCTGGTCCTGGAGGTACTGCTCGAGTGGGGCTACCGCTATCGGCCTGCAAATCCACCAGACTACACGGACGGACTCGTGTTCGTGAACACGGGCTGAGCCCGGTTCCTCGAGTCCTGGTAACGAAGCCCGCCCTCGTCGGTGCCGTGCTGCTCGCAGCGGGGCTGCCGTATCCGTACGTGGCGCATGCCGAGGCCATACCTGTCGAGGCGAGGCAGACCGACGAGGGCTGGCAGCTCTTGCGGGGCGGTGAGCCCTATTTCATACGGGGTGCGGGCGGCGACGCGTCGCTGCACGCTCTCACCACGGCCGGAGCCAATTCCGTCCGCACCTGGGGTGGCGACGTTGGCACGTTGCTCGACGATGCGCACGAGCTGGGCCTGACCGTGACGGTCGGGATCTGGCTCGGCCACGAGCGGCACGGCTTCGACTATTCCGACGAAACCCAGGTCGCGGAGCAGCTCGAGCGGGCGCGGCAGATGGTGCTGCGCTACCGCGATCACCCGGCGCTGCTGATCTGGGGCATCGGCAACGAGATGGAAGGTTTCCAGGAAGGCGAAGATCCTGCGATCTGGGCTGCAGTGAACCAGGTCGCGGCGATGGTGAAGGAGCTCGATCCCAATCATCCGACGATGACGGTGACCGCCTTCGTCCACGGCCAGCGCATCGAGTTCGTCCACCGGCGCTGCCCTGCGATCGACATTCACGGCGTCAACGCCTACGGTGGAGCGGCACAGGTTCCGCGGTTGCTGCGGGAAGGCGGGGCGACCAAACCTTTCGTGCTCACCGAGTTCGGGCCTCCCGGCCCCTGGGAGGTGCCGAGATCCGGGTGGGGCGCGCCGTACGAGCCGACGAGCCAGGAGAAGGCCCGCTTCATGCGGGAGACCTATGAGGCTGCGGTGCTCGGCGCTGGCGGCATGACGCTCGGCTCCTACGCCTTCCTCTGGGGCCACAAGATGGAAGGCACCGAGACCTGGCTGGGAATGCTCCTGGAGGACGGGTCGCGTACGGCCTCGGTCGACGTGATGACCGAGCTCTGGTCGGGCAGGGCACCCGCAGATCTCGCGCCGCAGGCAAGCCCGCTGCGGGTCGACGGATCCCCGGCGGTCGATCCGGGACAGGTCGTGAGCATTGCTGCCACAGTCGAGGATCCTGAAGGCGGCGAGATCCGTGTCGCATGGGTATTGCGTCCCGAGTCCGGTGAGTACGCGACGGGCGGGGACTACCGGCCGGGACCGCCCGCCATCGAGGGGGCGATCCTCGAGTCAAGGCGCGACGGTGCCCGCGTGCGAATGCCCCGGGAGCCGGGCCCGTATCGGCTCTTCCTCTACGCCTATGACGACGCCGGCCACGCCGCCACGGCCAATGTTCCATTACTGGTCCGGGGACCGGTACGCCCGCGGATGCCGTTTCCGGTCTACGAGGACGGCTTTGAGGGCATGCCCTGGATTCCCTCGGGGTGGATGGGCGGTATCGAGCACCTGACGCTCGACGGGAACCAGAAGGAGGTCGTCTTCGAAGGCGACGCGGCGATCCGCCTCCGGTTCGAGGGTCGGTTCGGCTGGGCTGGCATCGCCTGGCAGGATCCTCCGAACAATTGGGGTGATCTCGAAGGCGGCCATGACCTGCGGGGCGCGACCGCACTGGAGGTGTGGGCGCGCGGCGAGTACGGTGGCGAGCGCGTGACCTTCGGCGTCGGCCTGCTCGAGCCGGACCGGGTCTTTTCGGACTCCGGGATTGCCAAGGTCGAGGGAATCGTGCTGACCAGGGAATGGAAGCGTTACCGCGTTCCGCTGGAGGAAGCCGACCTCTCGAGCATCAAGACCGGCTTCGTCGTCACCCTGACCGGTAGGGCAACCCCCGTGACCATCTACCTGGACAGCATCCGCTTCGTTCGCTGACGCCTCTCCGTGATGCGCGCGGGCGGGCAGAGTGCTGGCCAATCACTCGGGGGCAAGGTCGGGATACAGATCCCGCATCACGAGCTTGGGCGTCCGGTCGACGTTGAAGAGGCCCCAGTGCTTCTCGGGTTCCAGCGGGTCGGGCGACCCCTTCCACGGCTCGTCGAAGGCCTCGAACACGAAGGTCAGGATCTCCTCGGCGGACGTCCACTCCATGAGCTGCCTGTAGTAGCTGGCCTGCAGTTCCTCAGACGCGTTGTGCGGATCGATGCCCCGGCCGTTGGCCGCGGTCGTCCAGCCGGCCTCGGTGATGATGACCGGCTTGCCGGGGTAGTGATCGACCACCGAGCGGTAGTTCTGCTTCGTGTACTCGAGCGCATCGTCGAGGGAGCGGTACTCCCACGCCGGATAGGTGTGCACCGCGATGAAGTCGAGTACCTCGGCCAGCGGCTCGAGCTTGTAGGTCCACGGCACGTAGTTCTCGCAGAAGGTGATCGGCTGGCTGATCCCTTGCCGCACCTCGGCGACGTAGGTGACCAGGCTGTCGACCGGAACCATGTGGTCCGTCCACTCCACGCTTGCTTCGTTGCCCACGGAGACCGCGAAAACGGTGTCCCCGTGGCGGTTCGCCAGGTCGATCAGCCGGCGGACTTCCGCGGCGTTCGCGTGCCGGTTCGCCGCCAGCGTTTCCTCGCTGAACTCGGCGCCCCAGGGGCAGTGCGGATTGCTCATTTCCGCAGCCATGTCGAGCCCGAGCATGACCTTGAAGTCCAGTGACTCTGCGCTGACCACGTCCAGGACCAGCTCCGCGTGCGGGCTGCAGTCGTAGAGCCGGAGGTATTTCCAGTTGCGCGCGAGGATCAGCAGATCCTCGCGGATCTGATCGCGGGAGGGATACACCCGGCTGGCCGGACTCTGCCCTTCGCGGTAACCCGAGTAGCAGATGGCGTTGCCGCGTGGTATCCGGCCGGTCGCCGCGATACCGGTCTTGACCATCGCTTGATCACCCATACTTCGGCCTGCCGTCCTTGTCCCAGAGACCCCAGTACGCGCCCACGTCGCCTTCGGCAGCTACCTTCCAGGCCTCGTCGAAGGCAGAGAAATAGAAGACCTCGATACCGTCCTCGTCGGCCCAGCGGCAGGTGTCGAGGAAATACTTGATGGCGTTCTCGAACGACGGTATTGCACCGCCTGTCGCGGTGCCGGTATCCGGCCAGCCGGTCTCGCTGATGATGACCTTCTTGCCTTGCCCTGCGCGCACGGCGCGGCGGTACATCTCCTTCATGTACAGCAGAGCGTGCTCGGCGGGGCAGCCTTCCCAGAAGGGGTAGCAGTTCGCCAGGATTACGTCGCAAGCCGCGCTGATGCGCGGATGGTCGTTGAACTCGAAGTAGGCGTCGACGTAGCCGACCGGGACACCGGGCGCAGCTGCCTTGGCCCGTGCGATATAGTCGAGCAGCTCCTTCTCGCCGAGATCGCCTCGCAGGAGCACCTCGTTGCCGACGCCGAGGATATCGGCCTGTCCGTCCCGGGCGAGCCGGATCGCGTTGTCCAGCTCGACTTCGTTCTTGGCGTGATCCTCTCCCAGCCAGACGCCGACGAGCGTCTTCAGCCCGTAATCCCTGGCGACGCCCGGGATGAGCTCGTTGCCGTCGGTGCAGGAGAACGTGCGGATCCAGCGGACGCACGACCGGACGATGGCCAGCCGCTCGCGGATCTGCGCCTCGCCGACGGCGTCGCCGGGTCCTCACGAAGATCCGAGAGCGACAGTCCGGCGAGATCGAGACCGGCAAGCGACATGCGTCGCTGATAGAGGTTGGACATGAGCTATCCCTCAGAGGGCCGCTGCGCAAGCTGCCGTGGGGCGGGCGCGCTGCGGCCATTTCGTCGCTGAAACTGGGGAGATATCCTATCCCAGGCTGACAGCGCTGTCATCTCGGGGCCCGGCGGGGCGCATTCTGCTCGGCAGCTGCCGCATTCGGGAAGGCCCTGCGGACGGCGCCTAGAACTGGCGCTCGAGTATGCGCTGCTTGATTCGCTGGAATTCCTCGTCCGTGACGTATCCGGCGTCCTTCAATTCACCGAGGTCCCGCAACTGCTTCAGCGCGCGCTCGGTCAGCTCGTCGTCGGTGGCCGGCGGGCGAGGCGGCGCGACCGAGCCGGCTGCCATGGAAGACGGACCGGAGCGTGGCGGGCTGTAGGATCCCGTCGGGTCCACGACGCCGCTCGAGGTCGGCGTACCAGGCTGTCGGGACGTCTCTCCGGTCGATTCGCCGAGAACGTCTGGTGCGGCCCTCTGCACTTCACGCTCTTCGCGCATCCGGCGCTCCGCCTCCGCCTGGGTGCGCTGGTTTCCCAGACGTGCTCGCTCGGAGGCGGCATCGGGCGTCTGCCCGGCGGCGAGGCCCGGCCCGAGGCCGAGGAGGCAGAGGAGCGCTGCGGGGCGGGTTTTGCTCATCGGCGCATCCTAACGTGTCCTGTCGAGCCGTGTGCAACCCGTCCCGAGCGCTTCAACGCGGATACCGGCTGACCCCGGGTCGCGGCGGTCTGCTGCACGGTAGGGGGGCGACTTGGAGCCGGACAGAGACAAGGCGCCCGATTGGGCGCCCTGGAGGAGTCGTTGGCGACCTGACGACTCGGTGATGGTGGAGGCGGCGGGAATTGAACCCGCGTCCGCAAGCCCTACGCTACAGGATCTACGTGCGTATCCGCGCCTATTGATCTCGCCTCATGCTACCCGGCGGGCGGGGAAGACAGGAGGCCAGCTCAGGAACGTTTTAGCGGCATCGGCCCTCAGCACACCGGCACCGCGATCCTGTGAGCGCGTCCCCCGATTTGACCGCACAGGCACGAGCCAGTCGGAGGTTAGGCGGGATTAAGCCGCCAGAGCGTAGTTGTCGTCGTTCGCAACTATAGGTTTGCAAGCTGATTAACGAGGAGGCCTGCACCTCGGCACGCACCTGGAGTTTCGCGACCCACGTCGAAACCGGTCGCCCCCAAAGAACTTTTGCAGTCTATCGCAATATGGGGCTCGCGGGACGGGATTCAATAACAGAGCGAGGTGTCCAAGAGATTTCTTTCTAAAACAGATAAGTCCGTATGATTCTTCGCGCGAAACCTTAGGGAAACGGTCGCTCACTCGAGCCACCGATGGTGCCAGCGCTGCAGGATGAACAGTGGCCAGAGACGCCGTCCATGATCCGCGCGACCGGACCGGTGCTCCTCGAGCAGCCGGGTGACGGGTTCAGGCCGGATTAGGCCCTGCCGGCGCAGTCGTGCCGGTTCCAGCATTGCATCCACTTCCGAGCGTAACGCTTTGTTTATCATTGAGGAAACAGGAACCGACAGGCCGCGCTTGCGACGGTGGACGATGTCCTTCGGGAGTCGCAGCTCGGCGGCTCTCTTCAGTGCGATCTTCATCGAAACATTGCCGACCCCGGCCATCGCGGGCTGGCGGAGGGCCAGCTCCATCAGCGAGCGATCGAGAAATGGCGCACGGGCCTCGATCGAGGCCAGCATCGTCGCCCGGTCCACCTTGCTCAGCAGGTTCTCGGCCAGGTAGGTCAACAGGTCGAACACCATGGCCTTTTTTACGGGCTCGGTGACCGGCTCGAGCCGTCGCCAGGTCTCGAGCGCTGCCGGTGGCTGGTGTTCGACGGCCAGCTTCGCTGCCTCGGGGCCGAGGGCCCCGAACCAGGCCATGTGCCGCTCCTCGAGCTTGCGTCCGGCGTCCTCGACGAAGCGGCGCGCCAGGAATTGCAGCGACACCTTGGCCGGGGTGGCGGGCAGAGCCTGGACGATGCGGCGGATGACGTCCCGAAGCGGGCCCGGTAACGCCGCGAACCGCCCGGCCCACCGGTGGCCGAGGTACGTCGGGTACCCGCCGAAGAGTTCGTCGGCTCCCTCTCCCGAGAGGACCACCTTGACGTCCTCCGCCGCAGCCTCGGCCAGGAGATAGGTCGGGAGCACGGCCGGGTCGCCTATCGGCTCCGCCATCCGCTGGCCCGTGTAGTCGAGGGCGCGAAGCAGCTCGGCGTCGCCCGCGCGCACGCGGTGGTGGAGGGTTCCGAGTCGTTCAGCGACCCTGGATGCCCAGTCGGACTCGTCGTAGCCCGCGGCCTCGAAGCTCACCGCGTAGGTGTTGACGGATCCCGGGGGTGCGCGCCGGACGACCTCGGTCGCGAGCAGGGACGAGTCGAGCCCACCGGAGAGGAACACGCCGAGTGGAACGTCCGCGTTCAGCTGCCGCTCGACCGCGCCCGTCAGCGCGTCGAGCAGGGCGGCCGGCGGGGCCTCCTGCGCCGCCGGCGCTGCCGCGAAACCGACGGCGTCCCAGTACCGCCGGGCGAGCGGGGGGCCGCCGGAGAACACCAGCTGCTGCGCCGCCTCGACCTTCCGGATGCCCTCGAAGAGGGTGTCGGGCGCCGTGGAGTAACCGAGCGCGAGGTAGTCAGACAGGCCCGTACGGGACACAGCCGGTGACGCGGTGCTCGCGCCGAGCAGAGCCTGGATCTCCGAGGCAAAGCGGATCTCGCCCGCGGCCTCCTGCCAGAAGAGCGGCTTCTCGCCGGCGCGGTCGCGGGCCAGCAGCAACGCCCTGCTTCGGCGGTCCCAGATGGCCAGTGCGAACATGCCGTCGAGGTACTCGACGGCGCGCTCACCGTACTCCAGGTAGAGCGGCACGATGGGCTCGACGTCGTTGTGACTCGATCGGAAGGGATAGCCCTGCGCGACGTAGCGTGCACGCAGCTCGGGCGCGTTGTAGATCTCGCCGTTGCAGACGACCCAGACGTCGTTGTCCGGGCTCGTGAAGGGCTGCTTGGCGAGCGGGCTCAGGTCGATGATGGCGAGGCGGCGCGAGCCCAATATGGCGTCCGGTTCCTCGAGATGGCCGCCCGCGTCCGGCCCGCGGTGGACGATGGTCTCGGCCATCGCACGGACCCGAACCGGGTCGCGCAGCGATCCTCCGGCCAGGTTTACCGCCCCGAAGACACCGCACATGCGGTCAGGGCACCGTCGGCTGGCAGGGGCCGTAGGCGGTGTATCGCCCGGGCTCGCCGATCACGGGAAGACGCTCGCCGAGGTGTTCCGCAGCCTCTCGACTGCGCCTTTCGACCACGAACACGGTCGGCTCCGGGCATTGCTCGAGACGCGACTGCCACCAGTCCGCCGGGCGCAGCGGCGAGCCGGACCGGGCCGCCAGGTCGCGAACGTATTCCTCGATGTAGTTGCTGCGAATGGCCTTGCCGTCGTCGGTGGCGACCAGCACCGTGCGCTCGAGGTAGTACGACAGCGACGGCGGATAGTTGCCGATCGTCACGATCTCCGCCGCTGCGAGGCCGGCGTCCCGGATGGCGGTCGCCACCTGTCTCGCCGAGCGCGACTCGCCTGTCGCAGCGAGTACGGGCTGCAGCCCCAGCACCAGCGCGATGGGGGCGAGCGCGACGCCCGCGATCGCGAGCGGCCGGATCCGCAGGCCGGCGACGGCGACCGCCGCGGCCACGAGCAGCATCGCTCCTGCAAACGGCGCGACTTCGGCAGTGACCCGCGCGAGCTCGTCTCCGCGGACTTGCTCCGCCAGCCAGCCGGCACCGAGCAGTAGCGTCGCTCCCAGGGACGCGGCGGCGACGGCCGACGTCCACAGCGCCACGCGCAGCAGTTGCGGAGCCTCGTGCAGGATCCGCGTACACAGCAGCGCCACGGCGGGAACCCGGTCTTTTCGATTGCGACAGCATGAAGAACACCGTCGGCACGAGGATCCAGAGCATCAGGAAGACCTCGGTGCGTGCGCGGTCGCGGCGGTTGCGCCAGAACTGCCTGAGGCTCTTCCATCCGGCGAACAGCAGCACCGCCCAGGGCAGGCTGCCGCCGATCAGGAAGGCCGGGATGTAGTGGATGCCGGCGGTCCGGTTCATCCGGTCGGTCGCCACGCGTTCGAAGGTCTCGCGGACGAAGGCGTAGTGCGGGAACTCCGGTTGCCGGGCGGTCACGGCGAAAAACCAGGGTGCGACCACCAGCACGAAGAGGGCGACGCCCGCCAGCGGGAACATCCGGCGCAGGCGGTACCCGCAGGCCAGCGCCTCCGCAATGCCGACGAGGAGTGGCAGCACGAGCCCGACGGGGCCCTTGGTGAGGACCGCGAAACCCGCGGCGGTCCACCCGAGCAGAGGCCAGCCGCGACCCTGCCTCTGGAAGCCGAGATGGAAGGCGACGCAGGACAGGCTCACCCAGAACCCTGCCTCTGGAAGCCGAGATGGAAGGCGACGCAGGACAGGCTCACCCAGAACATCATGACGGCATCGAAGATGACGATGCGTGCGAAGGCGAGGGCCAGGGGCGCGGTGGCCAGCATCAATCCCGCGAGCAGTGCCTCCTGGCCGCTGAAGTGGGCCCTGGCGACCGTCACGACTAGGAGCACCGTCGCCAGGGTGAACAGCAGGGACGGCAGGCGTGCCGCCAGCTCGGTCGGCCCGAGGGCGCCGACGGCGACCGCGGCGGAGGCGAAGAAGAAGACCGGCTTGTCCAGATACGGCATGCCGTCCAGGTGGGGGACGACGAAATCCCCGCGCTCGATCATCTCGCGCGCGACCTCGGCGTTGCGACCTTCGTCAGGCTCCTTCAGGGCCACGGAACCGCTGCCCGCGAACAGTGCCGCGAGTGCCAGCGCCCACAGCAGGATCCAGACGATCGCTCCGGCCGCGTCGGCTCGACGCGCGTGGCTGGCGGGTTGGGCTGGGGACATCTGAAGCTTCTGGACTGCCGAGGCGTCGGATTATAGGCCGGCGACGCGGCACGGGCTTGCCGCTCAGGGTTGGCCCGGTGGGGGACGGAGCTCTTCTGCGGGGAGCTCGTCGACCGATTCGAGCTCGCGCCGGTACTTGCGGAACAGGTACAGGCCGATCAGCCCGGAGATCAGGAACAGCACGACGGCGAGCACGCTCTGCAGGTGGTCGCCCGTCGCGACGCCGGCCGCGACCATCGCGAAAATCAGCGTCTGCGGAGCGTGGCCGACCGCCGAGCCGAGCAGGTAGGGTCGAAGCGGCACGCTCGAGACTCCGGCGAGGACGTTGAGCACGACGTTGCTGCCGAGCGGGAACAACTTCACCGCGACCGTCATGAGAAAGGGATTGCCGTGCAAGAACCGGTCGAAGCGTCGGATGTTGCCGCCGTAGCGCCGGACCACCCGGTCCCGCGCCACGTAGCGGGCGAACGAGAACGCGAGGGCGACGCCGGCCATCTCCGCGAGAAGGGAGACTGCGGCACCGCCGATGGCGCCGAACGCGTAACCGGCTACGAAGGCCAGTGCCTGCCGGGAGAGCCCGACGCCGGTGAACAGTGCACCCGCCGCCGTGAACAGGAGGATTCCCGCGGTCCCGCGCTGCCGGACCTGCGCGTCGACCCAGGCCTTGAGCTGCTCCGGGCCGTACTCGAAGCCTGCGTGGCGCAGCAGCGCGAACGCAGCGACGATCGCGCCGAGCACGAGCAGTCCGCGGACCAGGATGCCCGCGTCGATCGTCTTGTCTTCTCGATTCTGCTGGGACATCGCGCAGGGCGGACGGGACAAGAAATGCGGCGCGAGTCTCCCCCCGACCCCCGGACAAGTCAATCGGCTGCGGGGGAGCGATCAGCCGTCCCCGGCGTCCTCGAGCTCGAGCTGAACGGCCAGCCACCGTTCCTCGGCCGTGGCGATCGCCGCGGCCAGTCGCGCCTGCCGTCGTGCCAGTTCCCCGATCCCGACCGTCTCGCCCGGCTGGTAGAGCGCAGGATCCGCCAGGGCACGCTCCACCTCATCCCGCTCCGCCGTCAGGCGGGCCAGCCGTGTCTCTAGCTCCGCGGACTCCTTGATGAGGGGACGCCGGTGGGCGAGGCGCGCCTGGCGCTCGGCCGACGCGGCCTCGCGCGCGGCCACCCTGGCCGCCTTCGAGACCGCTGCGTCGCCGGGTGCTGCGCATGCCTGCGCCCCGGCGCGACGGTTCGTCAGCCACTCGAGGTAGTCCTCCAGGTCACCGTCGAACGGAGACACCCGGCCATCGGCGACGAGCAGGAAGCGGTCGCAGATGCTGCGCAGCAGCGACCTGTCGTGTGAAACCAGCACCATGCTGCCTGGGAAGCCGGCCAGCGCTCGCGTTAGTGCGTGACGCATCTCCAGGTCGAGGTGGTTGGTCGGTTCGTCCAGGAGCAGCAGGTTCGGCCGCTGGCGCACCAGCAGCGCGAGCACGAGCCGGGCCCGCTCACCGCCGGAAAACCTGGCAACGGGCGCCTCGGCCGTCTCGGCGCCGAAGTCGAAGCCGCCGAGGTAGTCGCGCAGCTCCTGCTCGCGGCTGCGAGGGTCGATCCGGGTCAGGTGCGACAGGGGCGAGCCCTCGGGATCGAGCTGTTCCAGCTGATGCTGGGCGAAATAGCCGATCTGCAGGCCGTGGCCTGCGACGCGGTGGCCCGACTGGGGTGCCAGCTCGCCGGCCAGCAGCCGGATCAGCGTGGACTTGCCCGCGCCGTTCGGACCGAGCAGGCCGATGTTCGATCCGGTGCGCAACTGCAGTCTGACCTCGCGCAGCACGGTGCCCGCGCCGTAGCCGGCGGCGACTGCCTCGAGCGTGAGCATCGGGTCCGGAGCACGCTCAGGCTCGGGGAACTCGAAGTCGAAAGGAGCCTCGACGTGCGCCGCGGCGACCCGCTCCATCCGTGCGAGCGCCTTGACCCGGCTCTGGGCCTGGCGGGCCTTACTGGCCTTCGCCTTGAAACGCTCGACGAACCGTGTCAGGCGCGCGATCTCGCGCTGCTGACGCACGAACGTGGCCTGTTGCGCAGCGAGCTGGGCGGCGCGCTGGATCTCGAAGCTCGAGTAATTGCCGTGGTAGAGCGTGAGCCGCCGGCCGCTCAGGTGAACGGTGTGGGTCGTGCAGCCGTCGAGGAAGTCGCGGTCGTGGGACACGACCAGGAGCGTCCCTGGATACGCGGCCAGCCAGCGCTCGAGCCACACCACCGCATCGAGGTCGAGGTGGTTGGTCGGCTCGTCGAGGAGCGTCAGGTCCGCGCGGGAAACCAGCGCCCGTGCCAGGTTGAGCCGCATGCGCCAGCCTCCGGAGAACTCGGCGACAGGCCGATCCAGGTCGCCCGTGTCGAACCCGAGGCCCGCCATCAATGTCGCGGCCCGTGACCTGGCCGCGTAGCCGTCGAGCGCCTCAAGTTCCGCGTGCAGACTGCCGATCTGTGCGCCGTCGTGCGCCGCGTGTGCAGAAGCGAGCGCGCGCTCGACCTCGCGAAGGCGGACATCGCCATCGAGTACGTACTCGACGGCCGGCCTGGACAATGCGGGGGTGTCCTGCTCGACGGACGCAACGCGCCAGTGGGACGGCAACTCGCAGCTGCCCCGCTCGGGCGGGAGCTCGCCGCGCAGCAGTTCGAACAGCGAGGACTTGCCGCTGCCGTTGGCGCCCGCCACGCCCACGCGCCAGCCCGCGTGAACCTGGAGGTCCACGTGTTCGAGGAGGCTGCGAGCGCCGCGCGCGAGTGTCAGGTCACGTAGCTGGATCATCGTCGCCTGGACCGGGTCCGGTGCCCGATCGTCGCGCGCGGATCATGCCAAATTCAGCGTCCCGGCGAGTGGTCGTCCAGCCATTCGCGCAGGTGATCGAGCAGCAAGCGTAGCCGCAGAGGCATCCTGCGCGACAGGAAGACGGCATACACGGGAGCCTCGGGGCCGTTCCAGCCCGGCAGCACGCGCACGACGCGGCCGGCCTCCTGGCTTCCGGCCACGAGTGGCACCGGAAGCAGGGCGACGCCGGCGCCGCTGGCGACGAGGCTGATCAGGGTCCCGAGGTCGTCGGCCTCGAGGTTGCCCCTGGGCGCAATCTCGGTCTTCTCGCGCGCGCGGGACAACGACCACGAGCGATCCGCCGAACGGCCGGTCAGCACGATCGCATTCGCCGCCTCCAGGTCCCGAGGGTGCTCGAGCGGAAGCAGGCCGGCCAGACAGGACGGACTCGCATACAGCCCGGTGGGCAACACCGCCAGGCGGCGCGCGATTAGCGTCGCCGACTGCGGACGCCCGACCCGGATCGCCAGATCGAAGCCTTCCTCGACGAGGTCCACCAGTCGCCCCGTGAGCGACAGCTCCAGACGGACGTCCGGGTGGCGGGCGGCGAACGCTGCCAACGGGGAGGCGAGCCAGAGGCGGGCAAGATCGGCCGGCAGGGTGATCCGGACTCGGCCCCGAGGCGAATCGGAGTCTTCCGCGAGGCACTCGAGCGCCTCGCGCAGGTCGCGCCGCGGCCCCTCCGCGCTCTCCAGCAGCAGGGCCCCGGCATCTGTGAGACGCACGCGCCGGGTACTCCGCCGCAGCAGCTGGGCGTCGAGTCGTTCCTCCAGCCGCTGGATCCTGCGCGTCAGGGTCGGGGGAGGCACGCCCAGCTCGCGCGCGGCCCGGGCAAAGCTCA
>LJNS01000025.1 GCA_001303245.1 Gammaproteobacteria bacterium SG8_30 | reverse complement strand
GCACCGAGGCCCCCATGCGACCGTAGCAGGCAGCGCCGTCCGATGCGGCGAAGTCCCGGGCCAGGCGACGGATCTCGCTCGCCCCGATTCCACATGCATGCTCTACCTGTTCGGGGGAATAGCCTTTTGCGACCTGACGGATCGCGTCCCAGCCGTTCGCGAGCGTCTCGAGCTTGCCCGGTCGCTCCAGGCCCTCGGCGAAAATCGTATGCAGCAGTGCCAGCAGCAACAGCGCGTCCGTTCCGGGTCGTATGAAGAGATGGGTGTCGGCGAGCCGGGCGGTCTCGCTGCGGCGCGGGTCGACGACCACCAGGCGGCCTCCGCGTTGCCGGATCGCCTTGAGCCGCCGAGCGACGTCGGGTGCCGTCATCAGGCTTCCGTTGGACGCGGCTGGATTGGCGCCGATCACCAACAGGAACTGCAATCGATCGAGGTCCGGTACCGGAATCAGCAGTTGGTGACCGTACATGTGGTACGCCGCGAAGTGATGCGGCAACTGGTCGACCGACGTGGCCGAATAGCGGTTGTGGGAGCGCAGGGCCCGCAGCAGCAGGGTGCCGGACAGGAGTGCCGTGTAGCTGTGGACCATCGGATTGCCGAAGTAGGTGGCAACGGCACTCCGGCCGTGTGCGGCCTGGATGTCGACCAGGCGGCGGGCCGCCTCGTCGAGCGCCTCGTCCCAGGAGACCTGCTCCCAGCCGTCAGCGGTTCGCCGCAACGGCTGGCGCAGCCGGTCGGGGTCCTCGTGAACGTCCTTGAGTGCGACGGCCTTCGGGCAGATGTGGCCCCGGCTGAACGGGTCGGCGTGGTCTCCCCTCACCGAGAGGATGTCCTCGCCACGGACCCTGATTTCCACCCCGCACATGGCCTCGCAAAGGTGGCAGGTTCGGAAGTGAACGCGTTCGTCTGCGCCGGAAGCCATGCCTTTCCTGTCGATCGCCTGGGACGTCTGGCCGTGCGGCCTTTACGGATGCTGCCGCCCGTGGCTTCGAATAACAAGAGGCCCGTTGACCGGACATTTCACACCGGGGGACACGGTGAAAGCGTCAGTCGAGCGCAGTCTTTTCGAGGGAATACGGCGCGAGCAGGAGCGTGACGCTCCGCCCGAGGGATTTCCGGCCCTGCCTGTGATACCCGGTGGCAGGTACACCGACCCGGCGTTCCTGGAACTCGAGACCCGTCACCTCTGGAAGAGATCCTGGCTCTATGCACTGCACACGGACGAGCTGCCGAAGCCCGGCAGTTTTCGCCTGTGGAAGAAGACCGGTTCGCCCATCATCATCATCCGGGGCAAGGACCAGCGTGTACGGGCCTTCTATAACACCTGCCGGCACCGGGGTGCGCCGCTAGTCGAGGCGGAGAAGGGCGAAACCAAAGGCTTTTTCTGCCGTTATCACGGCTGGACCTACGATCTCGACGGACGCCTCGTGGCGGTCCGGGAGAAGCGTGACTTCCCGGGCATGGACACATCGTGCCTCGGGCTCGCCGAGGTTCGCTGCGAGCAGCTCGGCAACTGGGTATTCGTGAACGAGGACCCCGATGCGGAGCCGCTGTGCGATTCGCTAGCGCCCGTGCCGGGCCACTGGGAGCATCTCGAGTTCGAGCGCCATCGCCATATCGCGAGTGCGAGCTACGAGATCGCGTGCAACGTCAAGATCCTCCTGGACGCCTTCCTGGAGACGTATCACCTGAAGTCCATCCACCCGCAGACCGTGGATCGGTTCCTCGACTCCCGGGGCACGCACGTCGTCCTGTGGCCCCGCGGCCACTCGCTGATGGTGACACCGCACCGGCGTGCCGAGTGGCGCGATCCGGGCGCCGCAGGAATGCCGGAGATCGATTCGGCGGAGGAGATCTTCGCGCGCCAGAATCCATCCTATAACCTCTACCCGAATCTCGTTACGCCACCGTCGTCGACCGGGACGCCGTTCATCACGTTCTGGCCGCGGACCCCCCGCTCGATGACCGTCGACGTGCACTGGTTCGCGCCCGAAGGCGCGGAGGGTCACGAACTCTGGCCGACCCGCATGTCCAACTTCGAACGCATCCTCGAGGAGGACACCCAGTTCGCACCGCGGATACAGCAGTCCGTCGAGACGGCGGGCTTCAAGGGCATGTACCTCTCCTACCAGGAACGGCGGATCTACCACTGGCACGAGGAACTCGATCGACGCATCGGCGCGGACCGCGTCCCGTCCTCCCTCCGGATCCAGCCGCTGATGGAGCCGTTCCTGGAGCGCACCTGATGCGGTTGCGGTCGTGAGCGAAGGATCTCGAGGCGGCAACCCTTCCCGGGCGCGCTGCCCGGGCGGGTCCTACCAGGAGCTGCTGCGGTCCGACACTTACCGTGCACCGAGCGCGCTCGCCAGCGAGTCTGAACGGGACCTGGGAACCCGGCCCGTTCCGGCATCGCGGTACACGTCGCCGGAGTACTTCGAGCTGGAGCGCGAGAGGCTCTGGCCGCGTGTCTGGCAGGTCGCCTGCAGGGAAGAGGAGATTCCTGCCGCCGGCGACTACGTCGTCTACGACATCGTCGGGCGCTCGGTGCTGGTCGTCCGTGGCGAGGATGGCGGCATCCGGGCCTTTCACAACTCCTGCCTTCACCGGGGGCGGAGGCTGGCCACGGAGCCGGGCAACGGACGCGCGTTCCGTTGCGGTTTTCACGGCTGGACCTGGAACCTGGACGGGTCGATCCGCTCCATTCCCTGCCGCTGGGACTTCGCCCACCTGCGGGACGAGCACCTGACGCTGCCCGCCGTCAGGACCGGCACCTGGGGTGGGTTCGTGTTCATCAACATGGATCCGGGCGCCATGCCGCTCGAGGAGTACCTGGAGGTATTGCCGGCGCATTTCGGACGCTGGCGACTGGAGGACTGCTACAAGGCGGCGCACGTCGCCAAGGAAATCCGCTGCAACTGGAAGGTCGCGATGGAAGCCTTCATGGAGTCCTATCACGTGGTGGCAACCCATCCGCAGATCCTGCCTGTCTTCGCCGATGCCAGTGCCCAGTACGACGTATATGGGGATCACGTGAACCGCAACCTCGCGGCCTTCGGCTCGCCGAGCCCCCATCTCGGCGAGTCGGCGCCCGGCGACGCGGACGTGGTGACCGGGATGCTGTCGCTGATGGGCCGCGGCCGGGCCCGGCCGGGCGACGCCGGCAACCAAGGCGCACGGTCGGTGCTCGGCGCCATGAACCGCCGCAGCTTCGCGCGCGCCTTCGGCGGTGACTATGACGGGGTCACAGACGCGGAGACGCTCGACGCGATCGTCTACAACGTCTTTCCCAACTTTTCGCCCTGGGGCGGATTCGCACCCAACATCGTGTATCGGTGGCGGCCCGTGGCTCTCGCCGTCGATTCGTGCCTGATGGAGGTCATGATCCTGAAGCGTTGCCGGGCGGATCGATCGCGGCCGGCTCCGGTCCCCATGCGCCTGCTCGGGCCGGACGAGCCGTGGAGTACGGCCGAAGAACTGCCCGTGCTCGGAGCGGTGATCGACCAGGACATGAGTAACCTGCCGCACGTCCAGGAGGGCCTGCTCGCCTCGAGGAGCGGCGACGTGCACCTCGGCGCCTACCAGGAGGCGCGGATCAGGCACTTCCACTGCACGCTCGAAAAGTACCTCGGCAGCTGAGGCGACCCTGTTGGACAAGGCAGGCCGCGTGGCTAAACTCGGCGACGGCGCCGGCCGGGCGCGCAAGGCAACCGCAGAATGAGCGACACGCGCGAGGGATTTGCCACGACGGATCTGTGCGACGCACACCCGCAGGTGCAGACCGCCGAGCCGATCTTCCGGCACTTCGGCGGCGTGCGACGCTTCGCGGGGCCCGCGGCCACGGCCATCTGCCTCGAGGACAACTCGCGCGTGCGCGAGGCCGTGGGTGAGCCGGGCAAGGGGCGCGTCCTGGTGGTGGACGGGGGCGGTTCGGTTCGGTGCGCCCTGCTCGGCGATCTGCTCGCCGAGAAGGCCGTCTCGAACGGCTGGGCGGGCGTCATCGTCAACGGCTGCGTCCGGGACACGGCCCGACTCGGACAGCTTTCGCTCGGGATCCTCGCGCTCGCTGCGCATCCGCGGCGCAGCGAAAAGCGGGGCCATGGCGAGCGGGAGGTCGGCGTACGCTTCGCCGGAGTGACGTTTCATCCGGGGGACTGGGTCTATGCCGACGAGGACGGGCTGATCGTGAGCGGTGAGCGCCTGGCCGATGCAACCTGACGTTCCCCCGCCGCGCCGCGGAAACCGTTGAGAAATCGGAGTCTTATCGGGTATAGTTCGCCGCGGCCGGGGTCGACTTGAGTCCGTCTTCGGGGTAGCGAGACCCCGGGATGGCTTCCCGGAACCGAGGTTTTCGAGAGAAGGCCCCGCTCGCGGGGCCTTTTTGGTTTGACCGGCATGCCTGGCAGGCTGCAGGTCGGGTGTGGGCCGGCGGCCACGGCCGCCGACACTCCCGGATAAGAACGAGAAATGGGCCTATTGGCCCATTTTTTGTTCCCGAGCCGCCTTTCGACGGCGTGCCGGACGGAGCAGGTTGGACGTGACGACGAAGGTCGAGCTGCTGGGTCTGCTGGAACCAGTCGTTGCAGCAGCAGGGTACGAGTTGCTCGAGATCGATTTCAGTCCGGCCTCGGGGCGGGCCCTGCTGCGGCTGTTCATCGATCGCACGGACGACTCGCACGTGACGCTCGATGACTGCGAGGTCGTCAGCCGGGCAGTCGGCACGGTGCTCGATGCGGCCGACCCGATCGAGCGGGCGTACGAGCTCGAGGTGTCTTCGCCTGGGTTCGACCGGCCGCTCAGGACTCGAGCGCACTTCGAACGCTTCCTCGGCAGCGAGGCGCGGGTCGAGCTGGTCGCGCCGGTCGAGGGACGCAGGCGGTTCCGGGGCGTGCTGAAGGCGCTCGCGGACGAAGATCTGGTGATGGAGGTGGATGGGCGCGAATGGCGCCTGCCGCTTGGAAGGATTGGCAAGGCACGGCTGGTCGCCTGACGGCGGCCCCTTGGTCGGAACAGGCAAACATGAACAGGCAGATCCTTGAAGTAGTCGAGGCGGTCTCGAACGAGAAGGGCGTCGCCCGGGAAATCATCTTCGAGGCGCTCGAGGCCGCGCTCGCCTCGGCGACGCGCCGCAAGCACGGCGAGGACATCGACGTGCGCGTGGCGATCGATCGCAAGACCGGCGAGTACGACACCTTCCGCCGCTGGAAGGTGTTCGCCGACGATTCCACGGAGCTGGAAGTGCCTGAGCGTGAGCTGCGGCTCGAAGACGCAAGGGACGTCGATCCCGCTGCGGAGGTGGACGGTCACGTGGAGGTGCCGATGGAGTCGGTCGCCTTCGGCCGCATCGCCGCCCAGACGGCCAAACAGGTAATCGTGCAGAAAGTGCGCGAGGCCGAGCGGGCGCAGGTGGTCGACGAGTACAAGGACCGGGCCATGACCCTGGCTTCGGGCATCGTCAAGCGGGTCGACCGCAATGGTGTCTACGTCGACCTCGGCGGCAATGCCGAAGGGTTCGTCCCCCGCGAGCACATGATCCCGCGCGAAATCGTGCGTCCCCAGGATCGCATCAAGGCCCTGTTGCGCGAGGTGCGGTCGGAGATCCGGGGACCGCAGCTGTTCCTGTCGCGAACTGCGCCCGAGTTCCTGATCGAGCTGTTCAAGATCGAGGTGCCCGAGGTGGGCCAGGGCCTGATCCAGATCCTCGGCGCCGCGCGCGATCCCGGTGCGCGGGCGAAGATCGCAGTGCGCAGCCTCGAGCCGCGGATCGATCCCGTCGGTGCCTGTGTCGGCATGCGCGGGTCGCGCGTGCAGGCGGTTTCCAACGAGATCGCCGGCGAGCGGGTGGACATCATCCCGTGGATCGACAACCCGGCCCAGTTCGTGATCAACGCGATGCAGCCGGCCGAGGTGACCTCGATCGTGGTGGACGAAGAGGCGCACGCGATGGACATCGCTGTGCCGGAGGACCGCCTTTCCCAGGCGATAGGCCGCGGTGGCCAGAACGTACGGCTTGCGAGCGAGCTCACCGGCTGGCGGCTCAACGTCATGTCCGAACAGGTAGCCGTCGAGAAGAGCGAGAGCGAGCAGGTCGAGCTGCGCGAGCTGTTCATGAAGCAGCTCGACGTGGACGAGGACGTGGCGACCGTGCTGGTGCACGAGGGTTTCTCGTCGATCGAGGAGATCGCCTATGTGCCCACCGCCGAGTTGCTGGCCATCGAGGAGTTCGACGAGGAAATGGTCGACGAGCTTCGCAACCGCGCGCGGGACGTGCTGCTGACCCAGGCCATTGCGAGCGAAGAGAAGATCGACGAGTCCGAGCCGGCCGAGGATCTCCTGCAGCTGGACGGCATGGACACGGAACTGGCCTACGAGCTGGCGGCCCGGGGCGTCCGCACGCGCGAGGATCTGGCCGAGCAGTCGCTCGACGATCTCGAGGATGTGCCGGGCCTCGAACCGGAGCGCGCCGGCAAGTTGATCATGGCGGCTCGGGCCCACTGGTTCGAGGAAGCTGACCAGGCCTGAGAAGGGCCACGGGGTGGATACGCATGGCTGACGTCACCGTTACACAGTTCGCCGAGGTCCTGAAGGTCCCGGTCGACAAGTTGCTCACGCAGCTCGAGGAGGCCGGCATCAAGGTCGGCGGGCCCGACGCCGTGATCAGCGAGGATGCGAAGCTGGAACTGCTGACGCACCTGCGCAAGGCGCACGGCAAGGAGGAGGGCGCGGCGCCGCGCAAGATCACGCTCAAGCGGCGGGCCCAGTCCGAGATCAAGGTTGCGGCGGCCCAGGGCCGTGCCCGGACCGTTCAGGTCGAGGTCCGCGCGAAGCGAACCTACATCAAGCGGGACGTTCTGGAGGAACAGGCTCGTGCCGCCCAGGAGGAGCTGGATCGGCAGCGCGAGGTTGAGGAGACCGCAAGGCGCGCCGAGGAAGATGCACGCCGCAAGGAGGTCGAGGCCCGTGAGCAGGTGCGGCTCGACGAGGAGGCCAAGCGCCGCGCGGAGGAAGAGGAACGCAAGCGCATCGCTGCGGAGGAGGCTGCGCGACGCGAGAGCGAGCAGCGGGCCAAGGAGCAGGCCGAGAAGGAGCGCCGCGAGCGCGAGGAGAAGGCAGAAAAGGCACGCCGCGCGGACAAGAAGACGAAATATGGACGCGAGGAGCTGCACATCGCCGGCGGCCTGTCGGCCAAGCACCGCAAGGGCCGCACGCGCGCCTCGGGACGCCGCGCCACCGTTCAGTCGGACCAGCGTCAGGAATTCCAGCTGCCTACCCAGCCGGTCCGGCGCGACGTGCCGATCGGCGAGACGATCACGGTGGGCGAGCTCGCGCAGAAGATGGCCGTGAAGGCGCCGGACGTCATCAAGGCCATGATGAACATGGGCGTGATGGCGACCATCAACCAGCCCATCGACCAGGACACCGCGGTGCTGGTCGTCGAGGAGATGGGCCACGTACCGAAGGCGCTGAAGGAAAACCAGATCGAGGACGAGCTGCAGGCAGGCCTCGAGACGGGGGCCGAGGAGCTGGCGCGTCCGCCGGTAGTCACGATCATGGGCCACGTCGACCACGGCAAGACCTCGCTGCTGGACCACATCCGGCGGACGAAGGTGGCCGCGGGCGAGGCGGGTGGCATCACCCAGCACATCGGCGCCTATCACGTCGAGACCCCGCGCGGGATCATCACTTTCCTCGACACCCCCGGTCATGCGGCCTTCACGGCCATGCGGGCGCGCGGCGCACAGGTCACCGACATCGTGATCCTGGTCGTCGCTGCCGACGACGGCGTCATGCCTCAGACCAAGGAGGCGATCCAGCACGCGCGCGCGGCGGAAGTGCCGATCGTGGTCGCGGTAAACAAGATCGACAAGCCGGACGCGGACCCCGAGAGGGTTCGCTCGGAACTCGGCAAGGAAAACGTGATCCCCGAGGACTGGGGCGGCGACACGATGTTCGTCAACGTCTCGGCGCACACCGGCGAGGGCGTCGACCAGCTGCTGGAATCGATTCTGCTGCAGGCCGAGGTGCTGGAGCTCAAGGCCCCCACGGAAGGCGCGGCAGCGGGCGTGGTCCTCGAGGCAAGCATCGAGAAGGGCCGCGGCGCGGTCGCAACGGTGCTCGTGCAGCGCGGCACGTTGCAGGTTGGCGACACCGTCCTGGCTGGTGAACAGTTCGGCCGAGTCCGCGCGCTGTTCGACGAGAGCGGCGAGCCCATCAAGTCGGTCGGGCCTTCGCTCCCGGCCCAGCTGCTCGGCCTGTCCGGGCCCCCGAACGCCGGCGACGAACTGCTCGTCGTGGAGAACGAGCGCAAGGCGCGCGAGGTCGCGCTCTACCGGCAAGGCAAGTTCCGCGACGTGAGGCTGGCCAAGCAGGCCGGACAGAAGCTCGAGGACGTGTTCTCGCAGATGGGCGAAGAAGGTCGCCAGACGATTCAGCTCGTGGTCAAGGCGGACGTTCAGGGGTCGGCAGAGGCTCTCTCGGATGCCCTGACCAAGCTCTCGACCGACGAGATCGGGATCAAGGTCATCTCGAGCGGCGTAGGCGGGATCACCGAGTCCGACGTCATGCTCGCTGCGGCCTCGAAGGCGCAGATCATCGCCTTCGACGTCCGCGCCGACGCCGCCGCGCGTGCTGCAATGAAGGACCAGAACGTCGACGTCCGCTACTACAGCGTCATCTACGAGGCGATCGACGACGTCAAGCAGGCCATGACCGGCATGCTGGCACCGGAGGTCAAGGAGCAGATCGTCGGCCTGGCCGAGGTGCGGGAAGTCTTCCGCTCGAGCAAGTTCGGCACCGTTGCCGGATGCCTCGTCGTCGACGGCAGCGTCCGGCGCAACAACCCGATCCGCGTGCTGCGCGACAACGTCGTGATATTCCAGGGCGAACTCGAGTCGCTCAAGCGTTTCAAGGACGACGTCAACGACGTCCGCGCGGGCACCGAGTGCGGCATCGGGGTCAAGGGATACAGCGACGTCCGCGTCGGCGACCAGATCGAGTGTTACCAGCGAGTCGAGGTCGCGCGCACGCTCTGAGCGGGCGCGACCCGGGCTGCCAGGAACGTGCCTAAGGAATTTGCGAGGGCGCGACGCGTGGAGGAGCAGCTGAAGAGGCTGCTGCCCGACCTGTTGCGCCGTGAGGTCAAGGACCCGCGCGTGGGGCTCCTGACGGTCACCGCGGTGGAAATGTCTCGCGACCTCACGCACGCCCGCGTGTTCTTCACCCCGTTTGCGGGGCAGGGAGACGCGAACGAATATCTCGCGGGGTTGCGCGGAGCCGCTGGGCACGTGCGACGAGCGCTGCGTCACGAGATGCGCCTGCGGGTCACGCCGGAGCTCGACTTCCGCATCGATGAAAGCGTGGAACACGGTGCCCGACTGTCGAGCCTGATCGCGGAGGCGTTGGCCGAGGACGAGCGGCGTCACGAGACCTCACGGGACGACGAGTGATGGTGGCGAGGTTGTCTGCGAGCGCCGGCCCCCGGCCGGCCTGGCGTGACGTCGACGGCATCCTGCTGCTCGACAAGCCCACCGGGCTGTCTTCCAATGCCGCCTTGCAGCGGGCGAGACGGCTCTTCCGGGCCCGCAAGGCCGGACACACCGGCAGTCTCGATCCGCTGGCGAGCGGCCTCCTGCCGGTCTGCTTCGGGCAGGCCACCAAGGTCTCCGGCATGCTGCTCGACGCGGACAAGACCTACCTGGTGACCGCGGCGTTCGGCAGTTCCACCAACACCGGCGATGCCGAGGGAACGATTTCGGCGACCGCCCTGGTGCCTGCGGGTTTGGGGCTGGAGGAGCTGCGCGCAGCCTGCACGGGCTTCCTCGGTCCGATCGAACAGGTTCCGCCGATGTACTCGGCACTGAAGCGCGGCGGCAGGAGACTGTACGACCTGGCGCGAAAGGGCATCGAGGTCGAGCGGGAACCGCGCATGGTCCGAATCCACGAGCTGCACGTGACGCGCTGGGACGGGTCACATCTCCGCTTTGAGGTCCGTTGCAGCAAGGGCACGTACGTTCGGACGCTCGTGGAGGACATCGCGGCAAGGTTGGGTACGGTGGCCCACGTCTCGGCCCTGCGTCGCATCCAGCTGGGACGCTTCCGGGACGAGCGCCTCTGGACGCTGGAAGAGCTCGAGGAGCTCGCGGCCAGCGGGGGCGAGGCTGCGCTCGACGAGGTCTTGCTCGGGCCGGACATCGCTCTCGACCACTGGCCCGCGGTGACGCTCGGGGAGATCGAGCAGGCGTACCTTCTCCAGGGGCAGGCCGTGTTCGTCAGCGGCCCGCCGGGGTCACTGGTCCGGCTCTACGGTCCGACCGGACGGTTCCTCGGGGTGGGCCAGATGACGCCCGAGGGGCGCCGGCTCGCCCCGGTGCGCATCATGGTGGATCTGGAGGCCGCGACGTGGTCGTAGATCGTGCTTGAGGCGGCGTCCCGCGACGGCTAAAATGCCCGGCTTCGCTCAAGGGTAAGTTACTGAGTTATCTAGAAGGTCTGTCCGCAATGCCACTCACGACCGAGCAGAAGTCGGAACTCGTCAGCAAGTTCCGCCGCAGCCCCGACGACACCGGTTCGCCCGAGGTCCAGATTGCCCTGCTGTCCGAGAGGATCAGCGGGCTGACCGACCACTTTGCGTCGCACAAGGGCGATCACGCCTCGCGGCGCGGTCTCCTGAAGATGGTGGCGCAGCGCCGCCGTCTGCTCGACTACCTCAAGGCGAACGCCCCGGAGCGGTACACAGCGATCGTCGCCGAACTGGGATTGCGCCGCTGATCCCGTTTCAGTCGGCGAGTGTCGGCCGCGACCCCGAGAGTCGGGGACGGAACGGCCGATCCATTCGGATCCCGAATTCTATAAGGAAGCAAGCGTGAGCGTTGCCCAGCAGACTTTCACCTACGGCGCGCACACGGTAACCCTCGAAACCGGGCGCATGGCGCGCCAGGCCGACGGTGCCGTGCTCGTGACCATGTCGGACACCGTGGTGCTCGTCACCGCCGTCGCGAGGAAGCAGGCCTTGCCCGGCCGAGATTTCTTCCCGCTCACCGTCAACTACCAGGAGAAGACCTACGCAGCCGGCAAGATTCCCGGTGGGTTCTTCAAGCGCGAGGGGCGGCCTTCGGAGAAGGAGGTGCTCACTTCGCGCCTGATCGACCGGCCCATACGGCCGCTGTTTCCGGACGGCTTCTACAACGAGGTCCAGGTGGTGGCGACGGTGCTGTCGGTCAACCCGGAGGTGGATACCGACATTCCCGCGATGCTGGGTGCCTCGGCAGCGCTGGCGCTGTCGGGAGTGCCGTTCCAGGGACCGATCGGTGCGGCCCGTGTCGGATACGTCAGCGGGGAATACGTCCTGAATCCGACCACGACCCAGACCAAGTCCGAGTCGGCCCTCGACCTCGTGGTAGCGGGCACGCGCGAGGGCGTGCTGATGGTCGAGTCCGAGGCCAATTGCCTGTCCGAGGACGTCATGCTTGGCGCCGTCCTGTTCGGGCATCAGCACATGCAGGCCGCCATCGACGCCATAGAGAAGCTTGTGGCGCAGGCGGGCAAGCCGAAGTGGGAGTGGAGCGCACCGCCCGCCAACGAGGCTCTGAAGGCGGCTGTCGCCGCCCAGGCCGAGGCCGGCATGAACGAGGCCTACGCCGTCGTCGAGAAGCAGGCGCGCCACGCTCGCGTAACCGAGGTCAAGGCTGCGACCATCACGGCCCTTTGCGAAGGCGATGCGCCGGCCTTCTCCAAGGAGGAGGTCGAGGAGGAGCTCTTCTGGCTGGAATACAGGCTCGTTCGCGGCCGCATCCTGGATGGGAAGCCGCGAATCGACGGGCGGGACACCAAGACCGTACGCCCGATCAAGGTCGAGGTCGGTGTGCTGCCCCGGACCCATGGCTCCGCGCTGTTCACCCGTGGCGAGACCCAGGCACTCGTGGTGTGCACGCTCGGCACCGGCCGGGACGCGCAGATCATCGACGCGCTGGCCGGCGAGCGGCGCGAGCCGTTCATGTTGCACTACAATTTCCCGCCCTTCAGCGTTGGCGAGACGGGCATCATGGGCTCGCCCAAGCGCCGCGAGATCGGTCACGGCAACCTCGCCCGGCGCGGCGTGAACGCGATCATGCCGGACCTCACGCAGTTTCCGTACGTGCTGCGGGTGGTTTCGGAGATCCTGGAGTCCAACGGGTCGAGCTCGATGGCCAGCGTCTGCGGGACCAGTCTGGCCCTCATGGACGCGGGCGTGCCGGTGAAGGCCCCCAGCGCCGGCGTTGCCATGGGACTGGTCAAGGAAGGCGACCGCTTTGCGGTGCTCACCGACATCCTGGGTGACGAGGACCACCTCGGCGACATGGACTTCAAGGTTGCCGGACCCGCAGAGGGCATCACCGCCCTGCAGATGGACATCAAGATCACGAGCATCACGCCCGAGATCATGAAGGTAGCCCTCGGACAGGCACGCGATGGCCGCCTGCACATCCTCGGCGAGATGAACAAGGTGCTCGACAAGCCGCGGCCGCAGATGTCCGAGTGGGCTCCGACGATCATCACGATCAAGATCGATCCGGAGAAGATCCGCGACGTCATCGGCAAGGGCGGGGCGGTGATCCGCCAGATCACGGAGGAGACCGGCACGACGATCGACATCGAGAACGACGGTACCGTCAAGATCGCCGCCGTCGACGGTGCTGCCGGCCGCGAGGCGGAGCGTCGCATCAAGATGATCACCTCGGACGTCGAGGTCGGCTCGGTCTACGAGGGCAGGGTCGCGCGTCTGATGGATTTCGGTGCTTTCGTCACGATCCTCCCCGGGCGCGACGGCCTGGTGCATATTTCACAGATCTCCGACGAGCGGGTCGAGCGCGTCAGCGACAAGCTCAAGGAGGGCGATGTGATCCGGGTGAAGGTCCTCGAGGTGGACCGGCAGGGTCGCATCCGGTTGAGCATGCGCGGCGTCGAGTGACCCAGCCGAAGGGCGGGCCGATTCGTAGAGGCCCTGCCCGACGCCGAACTCAAGAAAGGGCCCTGGTGGCCCTTTCTTCGCCTCAGCAGCCACGAGCCGGGTCAGTCGCCCGTATTGTCGTCGCGTGTCGGCCCGGCCTTACGGCCCTGTCCAAGCATGTTCTGCAGCATCTGCTCCTGCAGCGAGGTCCACTGCGCCAGGTTGCGCTCGGCGAGGCTGGCGACCCCGGCGAAGGGCTCCATTCCGACCATGGAGCGCATGCGATCCCGTATCTGCTGCTGCTGCGCCATGAACAGCTTGAGGCTCTGCTCGAGGTAGCTGCCGACGAAGCTCTGCATCGTGCCGCCGTAGGCGCGGATCACTTGCGACAGGAAGTCCTGGCTCATCATCGGCTCGCCCTCGTGCTCCTGCTCGGCGATGACCTGCAACAAGATGCTGCGCGTGATGTCGTCCTGCGTCTTCTGGTCGAGCACAACGAAATCGACCTTGTCGAGGACGAGCCGTCGGATGTCAGCGATCGTTATGTAGCGGCTGTCGCTCGTGTCATAGAGGCGACGGTTGGGGTACTTCTTGATGACGCGGGGCTGGCTCATGACGCGCTCCCGGGAGTAGGCGCCCGCCCGCGACACCAGCGAAGCCGCGTCCCCGGCGCGGGGCGACGCCTGAGACCCCTACCTTACTGCCAAATCAGGTCCGGACCCAAGTCGACATCAGGCGCCGATCGACCTGACGGAGCGCAGTCTCTCCGGGTTCCAATGCCCGATGGCCCACCGCAGCTGCGTTCGTACGTCCTCGTTCGCTAGGTCGTCGGGTGGATGCTGCCGGAGCATTCGCAGCGTCCGGAACAGCAGGATGCCGGACCGGGACGGGTCAATCGGCACCGACCTGCTCTGCTTGGCGAGCTTCGAGCCGTCGGGCTCGGTGACCAGAGGAAGGTGCGCATAGTCCGGCTGCGGCAGGTCTAGCGCCCGCTGCAAGAGGATCTGCCGTGGTGTGTTGTCCAGGAGGTCGGAGCCACGAACGACTTGGGAGATTCCCTGGCTCGCGTCATCCACGACGACAGCCAGTTGGTAGGCAAAGAAGCCATCCTTTCGACGAATAACGAAGTCTCCGACTGACGTCGAAACATCCTGCGCGAAGTGTCCCTGGACCAGATCCAGAAAGGAGACTCGGGAGGGCCCGTCCGCTAGCCGGAAGCGAATCGACGTCGGTCGATCGGGTCGACCCGCGCCTGCGCGGCACGTCCCCGGATATACCGGCTCGCCGTCCGCTGTCGGCGCCAGCATGGCAAGCTCCGCCCGTGAGCAGGAGCACTCGTACGCAATCCCCTCGTTGGCCAGACTCGCCAACGCGCTCTCGTACAAGTCCGTGCGGTGGCTCTGGAAGGCTACTTCGCCGTCCCATTCCAGCCCGAAGGCTTCCAGAGTCCTGAGGATTCGCCCTGCGGCGCCGGAGACCTCCCGCGGCGGATCGAGGTCCTCAATCCGTACCAGCCACCTGCCACCCGACGCACGCGCCCAGAGGTAGCTACCGACCGCCGTCAGCAGCGACCCGAGATGCAGGTCTCCGGTTGGGGATGGCGCAAATCTTCCTACTGCCTCGGCACCTCGGAGTGGGCGCCCGCTCCCTTGGCTGGAGCCCGATGCGCCTCCCGCAGGTCGGCCTTCGGGGTCAGCGATACCAGTCGTCCCGGTCGCCGTACTGGCGCTCGCGACGTTCGCGGCGTTCCTGCGCCTCGATACAGAGCGTCGCGACAGGCCTCGCCTCGAGGCGTTTCACGCCGATAGGCTCACCCGTCTCGAGACAGTAGCCATAGCTGCCGTCCTCGATCCTCGAGAGCGCCTCCTCGATCTTCCGAATGAGCTTGCGCTCCCGGTCCCGGGTTCGCAGCTCCAGCGCGAACTCGGACTCCAGCGTGGCCCGGTCGTTGGGATCCGGCGGATTGGCTGCCTCGTCCTTCATGTGCGTCATGGTCCTGTCGACCTCTTCCATCAGGTCGCGCTTCCAGGTCCACAGGATCGACCGGAAGTGCCCGAGCTGATCCTTGCTCATGTAGGTCTCGCCCTTGCGCGGTATGTAGGGCTGGACGTTGCGTGGCCCGAGCAACAGGCTGTGACCGGCTTCTGCTTCCTCTTCGTCTTCCTCGACCTGTGCTTCCTCGACAGCCATCGCCCTGGCAGGCACGGGGATCGCACGAGGGGCCTTGGGTAGGTTGCCGGAAGGCGCGCCTTTGGCGCGCGTCGGGCGGGACTTCGCGACCGGTTTTGCCGCCTTGGCGGGCTTCGCAACCTTGGCGGGCTTTGCCACCTTGACCGGCTTTGCAACCTTCACCGGCTTCGCAGCCTTGACCTTGGCCGCCTTGGCAGGCGCCGTCTTGCGGGCGGCCGGCCGCTTGGCCTTGGCCGGCTTGGCAACCCCCTTCTGAGGGCTCTTCCGGGCAGGTTTCGAAGGCGCGCGACGCGTTGCGGCTGTGGTCTTCGCCTGGGCGGCGACGCTCTTCTTCTTTCTGGACTTCGACGCCGGCCTGGAGGAGCGGCTTGCGCGCGTCGCCTTGGCGGCGCTCTTGCCAGTCTTTGCGCGCGTCTTCCTTGCGGACGCGGGCTTGCGCACCGCGGCGGATCCGGACCTGCGGGTCGCAGTCTTCTTGCGCGCCGCGGTCGCCCTGGCACGGGTTGCGGGCTTGCTACGGGCCGCGGTCTTGCGCTTTGCGGCTGCCTTGCCGGACTTCGAGCCGGACTTCTTTGCGGGCATCACAGACTCCTGTCCCGTGATCAAGGGAGCGCCGGATTATAGCCACCGGACCGCGGCCGTCCAGCAAAGTCAGCCAGCTTTTGGTCCTGGCTTCCCGAAAGACCTCCAAATCGGGTCCCGGCAACTGCCGGAGCGCTCTAACTTCGGCTTTTATGGAAACCGGCTCCTGGGAGCTCAGGGCAGCGGGACCGGGGCGTTCGGAGACCAGTCGGCGGCCCGGTGCTCCGCCACGACGGTGGTGTAGATGCCGCCCCGGACATTGAAACGGGCAGTCAGCCGCATGAATCGCGGCGACAGGGCTCCCGCGAGCCGGTCCAGGATCTCGTTGGTGACCGCCTCGTGAAAGGCGCCCTGCTCGCGGAACGACCAGATGTAAAGCTTCAGGGACTTGAGCTCGACACAGAGCCGCTCGGGGACGTACTCCAGTTCGAGCGTGGCGAAGTCCGGCTGCCCCGTTCTCGGGCACAGGCAAGTGAATTCCGGGATTTGCATCCGGATCGTGTAGTCGCGTTCAGGCGCCGGATTGGGGAAGGTCTCGAGCTCGCTCGATGGACGGTTGATCTGGCTGCCGAGCGGTTCGCTGCTTGCCACGGAACGGCCTGAGGATCGTCGTCAAAGTGAGGACGATAATTTACACTAGAGTGCTTTGCCGGGCCACGAGCGGTTACCGGCGACTCCACTTCCTTTGCAGGGCCAGGATGCGCCTTTCACGAATCAAGCTCTCGGGCTTCAAGTCCTTCGTCGATCCCACCGCCGTGCACTTTCCCGGCAACCTGACTGGCGTCGTCGGTCCAAACGGCTGTGGGAAATCGAACGTCATCGATGCCGTGCGCTGGGTCATGGGCGAGATCTCGGCCAAGCATCTGCGCGGCGACTCTATGAGCGACGTCATCTTCAACGGCTCGGCGGGGCGCAAGCCCGTCGGTACCGCGTCTGTGGAACTCGTGTTCGACAACGCGGATGGTGCCATCGGCGGCGCCTACGCCAGCTTTGCGGAGGTGTCGCTCAAGCGTCAGGTATCGCGCGATGGCACGTCCACGTACTTCATCAATGGGTCCAAGTGCCGTCGCAAGGACATCACCCAGCTGTTCCTGGGCACGGGCCTCGGTTCGCGCAGCTACGCAATCATCGAGCAGGGCATGATCTCCCGGCTCATCGAGGCCAGGGCGGACGACATGCGTGCCTTCCTGGAGGAGGCCGCGGGCATCTCCAAGTACAAGGAACGCCGGCGCGAGACCGAGAACCGAATCGGCCATACGCGCGAGAACCTGGATCGCCTCAACGACCTGCGGGAGGAAGTGGACAAGCAGATTCGGCATCTTCAGCGGCAGGCCGGCGTGGCGCGGCGTTACCGGGAGTTCAAGGAGCGCGAGCGTGCCCTTCAGGCGGAGCTTCTCGCACTGCGGCTGAACGAGCTCGAGTCCGACCTGTCCGGACAGGACAGCCTGGCTCGCGAACGGGAGAATGCGCTGCAGGCGGCCATCGCGGAGCTGCGGTCGATAGAGGCGGACATCGAGAAGGCTCGCGCCCTGCATGCCGAGCGCAGCGACGTGCTCTCGGCAGTGCAGGGCCGCTATTACGAGGCGGGAGCAGAGGCGAGCCGCGCCGAGCAGTCGCTGCAGCACGCCCGCGAGCTGCGGCAACGGCAGCGTACGGACCTGGAGGGGATCGAGTCGACCTTGGTCGAGTCGAACGCGCTGTTGAAGCGCGACCAGGAGCAGGTCGACACGCTGGTTGCCGGCCTCGAGGCGGCCGAGCCCGAGCTCGAAGATGCCCGGTCCGTCGAGCGGACCTCCTACGAGGCCTTGCGGAGCGCCGAGGAGGCCATGTCCGACTGGCAGGAACGGTGGGAGCAGTTCGGCGCGCGTGCCAGCGAGGCCTCCCGCAAGACGCTCGTGGAAAGAACACGCGTGGAGCAGCTGGAGTTGCGCCTGTCGCGCCTGGTGGCGCAGCGCGAGCGGCTGGACGCTGATCACTCGGTCCTGTCCGGCAGCGACATGGCGAGCCGGCTCGAAAGCCTCGAATCCGAGGAGACTGCGGCGTCGCAGCGGCATGCCGACGCCCAGCGACGACTCGCGGCGACGACGGACGACCTGCAGGCCGCCCGCACGCGAGCGGGCTCCGCTGCGGCGGAACTGGAGTCATCCCGCTCGGGCCTCGAGAGCGTCCGTTCCCGGCTGGTCTCGCTCGAGGCCGTGCAGCGGGCCGCCCTCGGTCAGGTTTCCGGCACGGCGGTGGACTGGCTCCGCAGCAAGGACATGGACGGCCTGCCACGCCTGGCACGGCTGCTTCAGGTCGAGCCGGGCTGGGAGAGCGCCGTGGAGACCGTGCTCGGCTCTTATCTCGAGGCCGTGTGCGTCGACCGACTGGAGGGCGTCCCGGAGCTGGTCGGCGAGCTTGCCGGAGGGGAAATCACGTTCGTCGGGGGCGAGGCGCCTGCGACGGGTCTGGAAGGTGGCTCCGACGCGCTGGCATCGCTCGTGCGCGCGCCCGCATCGGCCTTGCCCTTGCTTGCGGGTGTCAGGGCCGCTTCCACGCTGGGCGAGGCGATGGTCCGTCGTCGAAACCTGGGACCGGGCGAGTCCGTCGTCACCCGCGACGGCATCTGGATCGGGCCGAACTGGCTGCGCGTGTCGCGCTCGGAAGACGACGAGCATCACGGCGTGATCGAACGCGAAGGGGAACTGCGATCGTTGCGCGAACTCGTGGGGAGTGCGGAGGCGCGACTCCGCCAGGCGCAGGATGCTAACGAGGCGAGCCGTTCGGAAGTGCTGCGGCTGGAGGACGAGCGTGAGCAGTGCCTCGCCCTGGCAAACGAGTCCCACCGCGTGCATGCGAACCTCCGTGGTCAGCTCGAGGCCATGCGCTCGCGAGCCGAACAGGCCGCGCAGCGTCTCGAGAGACTGAAGGGTGAAACGGCGGAAACCGCAGCCTCGATCGAATCCGACGACGCCGAGATCCGGGAGGCCCGCCAGCGCCTGCAGGCCGGGCTTGCGGAGATGGAGCAGACGGAGGACCAGAGAGCAGTGCTCGAGCAGGAGCGCGACTCGCTTCGCACGCGACTCGAGCAGGCGCGGCGGCACGCGCAGGCCGACGTGGCGGCTGCCCAGCAGCTGGCGATAAAGGTCGAGTCGCAGCGTTCGACGCTGGCATCGCTGCGGACCAGCCTCGACCGGATCAGCGCGCAGGTTCAGCAGCTTCAGGCGCGCCGCAAGGACCTTTCCGAGCAGCTGGGGTCCGGTGAGTCGCCACTGCGGGAACTGGAAACGCGTCTGCAGGAGGCGCTGGATCACCGCCTTCTGGTGGAGCGCGAGTTGACCGAGGCTCGCCGTGCCGTGGACGAGGCCGAGGCAGGAGTCCGCGAGCGCGAGGAGCAGCGCGCCGGGCGGGACGCGGCCGTGGTCGCCCAGCGCGAACGGCTCGATCAGGTTCGGATGAGTGCCCAGGAGGCGCGGGTGCGTCGCGAGTCGCTCCTCGAGCAGTTCGCGGCCACCCGCCTCGAGCTGGAGGCCGTGCGCGCGCAGCTGCCCGCCGAGGCCACGGTCCCGGCCTGGGAAGAATCGCTCGTCGATGTGCAGGGCAGGATCGAACGTCTGGGAGCGGTGAACCTGGCCTCCATCGACGAGCTGAAGGAACAGAGCGAGCGCAAGGAGTACCTGGACCGCCAGTTCGCCGACCTGACGGACGCGCTCGCCACGCTCGAGGAGGCCATCCGCAAGATCGATCGGGAAACCCGCAGCCGCTTCCAGGACACCTTTGACAGGGTGAATGCCGGGCTCAAGGAGAAGTTCCCGAAGCTATTCGGAGGCGGGAGCGCCTATCTCGAGCTGGTCGGCGAGGACACACTCACCGCGGGCGTGGCCGTGATGGCACGCCCGCCGGGCAAGCGGAACTCGACGATCAGCCAGCTCTCCGGCGGCGAGAAGGCGCTGACGGCCGTTGCACTGGTCTTCTCCATTTTCGAGTTGAACCCCGCCCCGTTCTGCCTGCTGGACGAGGTCGACGCACCGCTCGACGACAACAACGTCGGTCGCTTCTGCGACATCGTGCGGGACATGGCGGAGCGAGTGCAGTTCATCTTCATCACGCACAACAAGTCGACGATGGAGCTGGCAGGTCAGCTCATCGGCGTGACGATGAATGAGCCGGGCGTGTCCCGTCTCGTCGCGGTGGACGTGGACGAGGCCGTCCGGATGGCCACCGGCTGAGCGGAGAGAAGCCGATGCCCGAACTGCGCTGGATCCTGATTGCGGCCGGTGTCCTGCTGCTGGCAGGGATCTGGTGGTGGGAGTGGCGCCGGCGCAGCGATGAGGCGGATCATCTTTCCGAAGATAGTAGGTCCGAGGAGGAGCCCGGCCGAAGCGAGCCCACCTTGGGAGAGGAGACAGCCGTCGAGGCGGGCGGGACGGCGGACGAATTGCCGCCCATACGCGCAAGCCGCCGCGAGCGCCCTCGCGAGCTCCCGGTCGTCGAATTTCCCGAGGACACAGAACCGGAACTCGGCAAGTCGCCGGTCCGGGAGGAAGTGCCGATACGCGTCCCGTATCGTGCGATGCAGCAGCACCTGGACGAGCGGCCGCAGGATCTCGAGGACCTTTCGTCTGGCGGAGAGCCGAATCGCGAGGAGCGGGAGCCATGGTTGAGGACCCAGCCGCTCGAGCGAAACAAGCTCTTCGACGGAGGCCGCGAACCGGCCGCACCGTCATTGGAGCCCGACTTCGAGGAAGACGACGAACTCGCTGCGGAGGACGCACCGGCGACGGCCGGTTCCGCAGGTGAGGAGGCTGGTGTGGAAGCGGAAACCGCAGCCGAGCCCGAAGCCGAAACGGAGACTTCAGGCGAGACGAGCATTCCCCAGCGGCAGAAGATCGTCGCGCTCCGGCTGGTCTGCAAGGACGAGCGCTGGTCGGGCGATGCCGTGATCGATGCGCTGGAGTCCGAAGGGCTGCACTTCGGCAAGTACTCCATCTTCCATCGCGAGCGGGATGATGGCAAATCGATCTTCTACGTGGCGAGCATGATCGAGCCCGGCTCGTTCGACCGGGAAGGCATGCCTTCAATGAGCTTCCCCGGAATATCGATCTTTGCGGTGGTGCCCGGTCCGGTGGACGGTGGCACGACCTTCGACATGATGCTGGCCACGGCGCGACGGCTCGCCCAGCGGCTTTCCGGACAACTGCAGGACGAGCAGGGCAGTTCTCTGACGGCCCAGCGTGTCCTGAACCTGCGCGAGGAAGTCGTGCACTTCGAGCACGTAATACGCCGCCTCCGGGCGCCTTGAGCGATCGGCTGGCAATCGGGTGTCCTGCCGGTGACCCGTTCCGCGAGCAAAATCGAGCAGCGGGTTCGCGAGCTGCGTGCCGAGATCGAGCATCACAATTACCGCTACTTCGTGCTCGACGATCCGGAGATTCCCGACGCGGAATTCGACCGGCTGGTGCGCGAGCTCAAGACCCTGGAGGACGCTCACCCCGAGCTCTTGACACCGGATTCTCCAACCCAGCGGGTCGGATCCTACGCGCTGTCCGCGTTCGGCGAGGTCCGGCACCGAGTGCCGATGCTCTCGCTGGACAACGCCTTCGAGCCCGAAGAAGTGGAGGCTTTCGACGCCAGAGTCCGCGATCGCCTGGACCACGACGGTCCGATCGAGTATGCCTGCGAGCCCAAGCTCGACGGGCTGGCGGTCAGCATCGTCTACGAGGACGGCGTGCTCGTGCAGGCTGCGACCCGCGGTGACGGAACCACCGGCGAGGACGTTACGCACAATGTCCGAACGGTGAAGTCCGTGCCCCTGAGGCTGCACGGCAAAGGCTGGCCGGGAGTGCTCGAGGCGCGCGGCGAGGTCTTCATGCCCATCGCGGGCTTTGAGGCCATGAACAGGCGTGCGCAGGAGAGGGGAGAGAAGACCTTCGTCAACCCGCGCAACGCGGCCGCCGGCAGCCTGCGCCAGCTCGATCCGCGTGTCACCGCTGAGCGACCGTTGGAGGTCTACTTCTACGGCGTGGGATTGATCGAGCGCGGCGGCTTGCCTGAACGGCACAGTCAGATCCTCGGGTCGCTGAGGAAGTGGGGACTGCGGACCGCTCCCGAGGCGACGGTGAAGCGGGGGGTGGAGGGGCTTCTCGACTACTACGGCCAGATGCTGGTGCGCCGGCCGTCGCTCGGTTACCAGATCGACGGTGTCGTCTACAAGGTTGATTCGCTCTCGCTGCAGCAGGAGCTCGGGTACGTGGCCCGTGCTCCCCGGTGGGCGATTGCCCACAAGTTTCCGGCCGAGGAGGAAATGACCACGATCCGGGACATCGAGTGGCAGGTGGGCCGAACCGGCGCCCTGACGCCCGTAGCCCGGCTCGAGCCGGTGTTCGTCGGCGGGGTGACAGTCAGCAACGCGACCTTGCACAACATAGACGAATTGCACCGCAAGGACGTACGCGTCGGCGACACCGTCGTCATTCGCAGGGCTGGTGACGTCATCCCTGAGGTGGTCGAGGTGCTGGCCGAACGGCGCCCCTTGCACACGCGGATCGTCAGGCTTCCCGAGTCTTGCCCCGTTTGTGGTTCAGCCGTCGTCAAGCCGGAGGGCGAGGCCGTGGCGCGCTGCAGCGGTGGTCTCTATTGTGGCGCTCAACGGAAGGAGTCCCTCAGACATTTCGCTTCACGTCGCGCAATGGACGTGGAGGGGCTGGGAGCGAAGCTGATCGACCAGCTCGTGGACGCGGGATACGTCAAGAATGCCGCGGATCTTTACGGTCTCACGGCCGACAGGCTCGCCGGTCTCGACCGGATGGGCGAAAAGTCGGCCGGCAACCTAGTCGATGCGCTCGAAAAGAGCAAGAAGACGACTCTCGCGCGCTTCCTTTATTCGCTGGGAATCCGGGACGTCGGCGAGGCGACCGCGCACGCGCTTGCCGGCCACTTTGCTAGCCTGGAGGAGATTTCCGAGGCGTCGATGGAGAAGCTTGAGGAAGTGCCCGACATCGGGCCAGTGGTCGCCCAGCACATCCATGGTTTCTTCCGCGAGCAGCATAACCGGGATGTCATCGATGCGCTCCGTCGCAGCGGCGTTGAGTGGGCATCCCCGCCCAAGAAGCCGGCAGCGGAGAGAAGGCTTTCCGGAAAGACTTTCGTGATTACGGGAACGCTGTCCGGCATGACGCGCGAGGAGGCCCAGGATCGCATTCGTGCCCTCGGCGGAAAGGCGACGGGCAGCGTGTCCGCCAAGACGGACTACCTTGTCGCAGGCAGCGATCCGGGGTCGAAGCGCCAGAAGGCGGAAAAGCTGGGCATCCCTATCCTGGACGAAAAGGCCTTCCAGGCCCTGATTGCGAACTGAAGGCCGGGCATCAGGCCATTAGGTGCCTTTGTTCTCGCCAACGACGCCCGGGGGCACGGTCTCCCTGCCGTCTTCCACGATCATTACCAGGCGTACTCCTGCCCGGACCGTGTCGGAGGGCGTCGTGGAGCCAGCTTGTCCCTTGTTTTCTGCTTCGGCGAGCCAGCCATCGAGGTCATCAAGGAATGCGGCGCCCCGCCGCTCGAGGAGCCGGGCCAGCATGGGTACTGCCTCACGCGGAAGGTTCAATGCTATCGACTCGTCCTCAAACAGGCGCTCGTCGATGGAAACCGTCATGTTGTGCTCCAGCGTCGCCAGGATATCGCCGGCCACAATGCCCGCGTGACGAAGCGATTCTGGATCGGCGCCGCCCGTCGTATAGCGGCGGGAGAGAGCCTCGACACACTGGTCAGATCGGATTCGCACGGCGCCGACCCGAACTAATTCATCCAGAATGATTCCAGAATAGATATCGCCGCTGTACGCCCGTGCGAGCTCCGAAAAGGAGGGCGGAGGACCCTCGAGGCGCAGCACCAGTGGGCGGCCAGACTTGTCCGTGTAGGCTGGATCCTCGAACCATCCCGTCAATACACGGGCCAGCCTGTTTCGCTGGTACTCCTTCTCTTCCACCGTGTCACCGGCCGTCTCCCCGGAAGACCTCATCAGCTGGCTGACCGCGTGCCGGTGAATTCCGGTCAAGGCGGCAACTCTGGAAAAACTAGGCTCCACGCCTTGTTCGGCTAGAACGAGTGCCGCCTCCCTTACAAATGCCTCGTCGGCCCAGCGCGAAAACTGGTGGGCGGTAAGGCCCTGTCGCAGAAGGACTCGAGTAATCGAGCTCAGCAGGCGCCCGCATGCTTGGCGAATTAGGAAATTGGACAAATCAACGCTGCGAGGAGTGACCTAAGAAGCCAGCGGATCCGTCGGAGCGGGCTCAGAGAGCTACGAAGGGGTCTAGTTCACGGTTCCCGCTTGGGCGTATCGTGGCGCGATGACCTGAATCCGACTCAAATATATTCTGCTCGAACGCCGGTTTTTAAGGGATAGGCGAATTTCTAAATAAACCAGGCAAATTCTATAGCAGCATGACACCAAAAAAGACGCAATGCTTGAATCTGATCGAAGAGAAGAGGGGGGCAGTATGAGCAACCGCGCAATGTCGTGTGAATTACAGGGCGCCAGCGATGTCGCTCTAGCGGAGGCACTTGTTCAGAGCTTTTTCCGAATCCTCCTGCGCTGCGGGATCAATGCAGACGAACTAGCCAGTCTAGTCAGTCGTGCAGCTAAAATGGTAACGAACGATTCCTGCGGAAACGCGCTAGATGATTCGCCTGAGCACCATATCGCCTGCACTGATGTCGTGTTCCACTGGCGACGCGATATCAAGTTCCTTGACGCCAAGGGAATGCCTCGCCCGATAGCGCTGACGGGAGAGGAACCATCATTTGAGCAATTGGTACGAGTCGCGGCTCCTGGGCGCCCGTCTGACTCGATATTGCGGTATGTGCTCGCACTCGGCGCTGTACGTTTACGGTCCGATGGCAAGCTCCAACTGGCATCGGAATCGGTACTGGCTTGCGCAGGCCAAGGGAGTGGAGCCATCGCGCCTCGGACAGTTCTGTCCCATCTGGGCGGGTTCCTTGGGTCCGTTGAGTACAACGTTTGTGCCAAGCGGGACAACTCTAGCGGTAGATTCGAGAGGGCTTGCTACGCCCTGCTGCCGAGACCGTTGCTGCCGGTCTTCCAGCGATTGGTGGCGGAACGGGGCCAAAACTTCGTTGACTCAGTGGATGAGTGGCTTGTTCGGCATCGAATTGCCGGCGAGAGCGACGGCACGCTACAGGTTGGCGCCGGAGCGTATGTCTTTGTCAACGATGCGAAGAAAGCCTGATTGGCGCTGAGGCCAAGAACCAATCGTGAACTTTTTTAAAACAAATAGTTACAAGATATTGTTCATCTAAAGCCGCCGTTTTTGGGTCTCCCCGTCCCGTCTAAGACGGTGTCAGACCATAATTTGCTCGCCTCCCCGCTGAGCAATGGGCTAATCTTCGCTTATTGTCGAATTGAACTAGATTAAGTAATGTCAGTTACTTACGACCTAAAGAGAGAGTTTTTGTCGGCATTCCGGTCGCTGATGACCCCTCTGGTTAGGATTCTCCTGAGAAACGGCATTACTTTCAGAGAGTTAGCGGAGGTTCTTCGAGACGTTTTCGTGTCTGTAGCCGCACGCGAGGGGTCAGAGGCGGGACGTCCGGTGACCCTGGCTCGGATAGCCATCAGCACCGGTCTGACTCGAAAGGAAATTTCATCGATCGTTCGAGATGAGCACCTCAGGCGGCGAGCTCGAGAAACGAACGCAAGTCGCGCAGCCCGGGTTTTGGAGGTCTGGCACTCAGATCCGCGGTTCATGGGTCCATACGGATTTCCGAGAGATCTGCCGGTGGAGGGGCCTGATCCTGCCGGAACTTTCGAACAGCTTGTTCGGGACCACGGGGGTCAGGTGCCGACGCTCGAAATGCTGGATGTCTTGGTTAGGGTTGGAGCTGCACGAGTTCTCGAAGGTGGCAGGACAGTACGTGTACTGAAGCGAACCTACATTCCTACCGAAATGACCCCGGAGATGATCCAGATCTTCACACAAGCGGTTAGGCGTTACGTCGAGACAGTCGATTTCAACCTGTCCCTTCGTGACACGAAGGAGAGACGGTTAGAAAGAGTCGTCTATCCGGATCTTGGGCTTAGACCCGAGGATGTTGACGCCTTTCAGAGAGAAATTCGGGAGTACCTAGAAACAGTTATTGCCGAGATCGATTACAAGTCCTCGAGATACCGGCAACCGGACAGCGAACATGGTGAGAGTTCGGTCAAGCTCGGAGTTGGGATGTACTTTTACCGAGACGAACCAGAGGACAAGCGGACGATTGCTGAAGTACTTGGAAATGCCGATGCAAGCTTGGTTGAGCTTTAGTTCCGACATGCTGAAAAACGGGGATTTAAGTGGGGTGGGCAGTCATGACTAGCGAAGGGAAGAAGCTTCTTGCCGTAGCTATTGCGGCGGTTCTTGTAGCAGCCTCGAGTCCGAGTGTCGCTGAGAAATCTTCCGCGCATGAGCATCTCGACATGCAGTCTGCTCATGGTCTCTCATCAGAAGCGGCCGACATTCGGCTGCTCAAGCAGATTCTGGGTGAGCGAGTGCTTGCCGTTGGCCGCCTTGATGGCGCAGACGTAGACAATTCAACGATTAAAGTGCTCGGCACTCATTTCATCGTTACGGCTGTGCCTCAAGCTCAAGAGTTTCTCGCGAAAGCCCTCGTTGGTGATGCCGTTGTGCTGGTCGGCGACATTACCGAGGACGGAGCTTTCGTCGATGACGGGTTCGTGCTCCCGGGCTTATATGTACCTGGTGCGTCCGCCGTCTATTTACGCGGTTACATTACGGGTGG
>LJNS01000024.1 GCA_001303245.1 Gammaproteobacteria bacterium SG8_30 | reverse complement strand
TTCATCGACATCACGTTCCCGTCGGCGGTGCCGGCCGGGCTGGCGTTCGATCCGGCATCGGTGACCGACCTGGCACCCGAATTCACGCTGAGCGGCGACGGCCTAGGCAGCGTCCGGCTCGATACAGGCCAGGCGCCGGTTCACCTGAGCGGAACGATGTTCCGCTACTGGGTGTCGGGCAGCTTCGCCAGCGGCGAGGTCATCGCGACCTTCACGCCGGGCAGCTGGTCGTTCAAGACCACCGTCGCGCCGAGTTCGCTCGCGGTGACCCTGAGCAGCGCGCAGTACCTGACGATCGACTTCGATACGGTCACCTTCAATTCGGTGCCGGTCGGGCTGCAGATCGATCCGGGCTCGATCACGGACTTCGCAGACGAATTCGTCCTCAACTACGCCGGCCAGAACCTCGCCAAGACGGGGCCGGGAACGCTGCGCCTCGTCAAGGATGCGACGCCGGTGCGCATCGGCGACAGCAACAGCTACCGTTACCAGATCGCCGGCGACTTCGCCGCAGACGGAAGCCAGAGCGTGAGCGTCGAGTTCACGATCGACGGGGCGATCGCGTTCACCAGCGAGACGGATGCGACGGCGGATGACGTGGTGCTCGACGCTGCGACGCTCGCCGGGGCGAGCCGCAGCTACATCGACATCGCCCTGGCGCCGTCGGTCGACGTCAATCCGGGCGACGGCGTTGCCGTCCAGTTCGACGTCCTGCCGCCGCTCGTGCCGTCGGCCGCGACGATGACGATGAGCAATCCGGGCTCGGCGAGCCTGAACGAGTCGGGCGGCAGCTACGCGCCGACGCACCTCGGCAATAACGTCTACCGGTTCTATGTCGACGGCAGCTTTGGCGCCGGCGAGGTGACCGTCGTCATTCTCGACGACGCGATCGTCGACTCCTCGTCGGTTCGCAACCGGGAGACGACGCAGAAGTTCACGGTTCAAGGTCCTATCGGCTCGATCAAGAGCCCGGGCGATGGCGGCGCGATCGGCCTGGCCTCGCAGAGCGATCGCGGCTGGCTCGATGTCACCTTCGGCTTCCCCGAGGGCAAGACGCCAGACCTCGACTCCATCTACGACCTGGAGCCCGAGTTCGTCATCAACCCGGCCACGGGCAGCGCGTCCTACAGCATCGCGCTCGACGACAGCCAGGCTCCGGTGCTCCTCCAGAAGACCGGCAACGCCTACACCTTCCGCTACTTCACCCTGGGCAGCTACACCAGCGGCTCGGTCACCGTCACGCGCCTCGCGGGCGCGATCGACTTCACCGACGGCAGCTCGAGCAGCGCGACCGACACGCTCACCGTCGCGAATCCGTCGACCGCCAACATCAGCTACATCGACGTCAACTTCCAGCCGACCGCCGGCTACGCGCTTGACGTCGAGTCCATCACCGATGCGGACCCCGAGTTCATCCTTGGCGGCGCGGGCGCGGGCGTCAGCTTCGCCGTGCGTGCCGACGGCTTCCAGCCGCTGCGGCTGACCAACAGCAACACCTTCCGCTACTTCCTCGAGGGTGAGTTCACGCCGACCGAGGCCAACGGTGGCGTCGTCACGGTCAGCTTCATCGCCGACAGCTTCTTCTCGGTGCCGGTCGACACCGCGGGCGACGACAGTGCGAGCGGCGTCGGCAACCTGGCCAAGGAAGAGTCGTTCATCGTCGCGGTGCTCACCGCGGCGCTCGCCGACCCGATGGCCGGATCGAGCGTCGATGCGGACCTGCTCAACCAGCGCGGCTTCGTCGACGTCGACTTCCACGTACCCGGCGACCAGGACGGCCTCGATCTGGCGTCGATCACGGACCTCGATGCGGAGTTCACCGCGACGGTCGGGGCGGCCGACGGGTCATTCGCGCTCGACAACAGCCAGGCGCCGGTGCTGGTCGGTTTCGACGAAGCGACGAAGACCTACACCTTCCGCTACTGGTACACGGGCAGCTTCGACGGCTCCGGCAGCCTGACGCTCGAGTTCATCGAAGGCAGCTTCGCCTTCCTCGATGCGGCCAGCGAGGCGACACCGAACGCCGCGGGCGCGGTATCCGCGTCCGACGTCAGTGTCACGGCGTGGACCTGGGTTGACGTGCGCTACGGCGCGGCGGGCGGGGTGGCGTTCGACGAGGCCGACTTCGACCGCGACGAGTTCGTGCTCTCGGGCGAGGGCGTCGGCAGCGCGGCCATGCAGGCCGAGGCCCCCACGCGCATCGCCAGCGCTTTCGACGGCGTTGACAACGACGGTGACGGCCAGGTGGACGAGGCCGACGAGACCGTCTACCGCTACTACTTCAGCCGCGGCTTCGTCGAAGGTTCGATCACCATTGCGTTCAACGGCGCGAAGTGGTCGGACCTCGACGGCAACCCCGGCAAGAGCAGCGAGCAGAGCTTCCAGGTCATCACCACGCTCAAGGAAGAGAGCGGGCAGGGTGGCCAGTCGGTCGGCCGGATCTTCTACATCGAGATTTCCGGCGGCATCAAGCTGCAGGGCCTGGGCTTCACCGATGAGCCGATCATCGACATCCGCGGCGGCGTGACGCTCGAGATCGGCGATTACCAGCTGTCCAACGGCAGCATCGTCAAGCGCTTCAGCCTCGACGCCTACGGCACGATCAAGATCATCAAGCTGGGCAACATCGGCTCGGCCGCGGCGCGCTTCGTCCTGCAGACCGGCGACACCGTCTCCGGCAACCCCGAGTTCTGGGGCGTGGCGAAGATCCAGGCGAATCTCGACTTCCTGAAGAACTACGGGATCTTCGCCGAAGGCAGCGCGATGCTGCAGATCAACACCACCCCGACGCCGAAGACCGAGAAGATCGTTCTCGAGGGCATTCCGGGCGATGTGGTCCAGAACAACCTGGCGCTGAGCACCAGCGGCCTGTCGACGTCCGTGCTGGGCGAAGTCGACATGCCGACGAGCTGGAGCGCGATCCTCAGTGGTGTCGACACGGATCCCGACGCGCCGGGCGTCCAGGCGATGAACCTGACCGGGGCGAAGGTCCAGACGGTCATCAAGGGTCAGCAGTGGAAGATCATCACCCGCGATGCGGCCGACGAGGCCAAGCTGGGGCCGACCTTCTTCATCGAGTTCGACTCCAGCGACAACAAGGTCGACCTGCTGGCCGAGGGCCAGGTCTTTGAGCTGCCGGCCGAGTCCTTCTCGATCGAGATCGTCGGCTCGCTGAAGATCAAGGAAGGCGGTTCCTCGGACCCGAACGCGCCCGACGCGGTCAGGTTCTTCGGCGGCTTCTTCCTGCGCATCACCCCGGTCCGGTTCGAGGTCTTCATCCAGGCCGAGGCCGAGATTCCGATTCTCGGTCTCAACGGCAGGGCCGTTGGCCTCGCGATCCTCGACGCCGACATCAGCAGCCCCGGCCTGCCGGGCCTGGCGCTGATGGTCAACGTCGAGCTGACCTTCGGCGCCTCGCCGGACGGCCCGGAGGGCGGCGATCAGACCTCCGTCCTCGACGGCATCTTCGAGCTGCGCGGCGCCGTGACCGTGACGATGAACACGACGCTGCGCGAGCAGGTGTTCGAGATCCCGAACAGCTTCCTCGAGCTGCTGCCGGACGATGCGCCCACCACGGTCACGGTCTACGCCGCGGCGCCGGAGATCGACGGCAGCAAGCGTGAGAGCGCCGATCCCGAGATCTACGTGGCGGCGAACATCCAGGGCAGCATCACGCTGTTCGACACGATCACGCTGACCGGCTTCATCTCCTTCACGGCGGCGGTCGACACCAGCGGCAGCGCCTTCGTGCGCATTGCGGGCGCCGTCAGCACGAAGATCGAGTTCCTCGGCTCGCTTACCGGCAGCCTGGATCTGCAGTTCTATACCAATCTGGATAGCTCAGGACCGGGGATCATCGGCCGGGTCACGCTGGCGCTGGCGGACGGCGGCAAGATTCCGGGCGTCGAGATCAGCGGCCAGTTCCTGCTCGAGGTCAATTCGTACCTCTCGGCGAAGACCATCACCACCTTCGTCACCAACAAGGAGCTCGACAGCGGCTACTCGGGACCGCAGCCGAACATCCTCGCGACGGATCCCGATACCGGTTTCTTCGTCTTCGCGGAAATTGACATTCAGCCGGGTATCCGCCTGGTCCTGGAAGGCAAGCTGAAGATCGGCCCGGTCGTCGAGATCAGCGGACGCTTCGAATTCAGCTTCAGCCCGAATCCGTTCTTCATCGAGATCAAGGCCTCGGCCACGATGAAGCTCTTCGGCATCGGCGAGTTCGAGATGGACGGCGTATTCCGGGTCGACGGCGACGGCTTTGCGGCCTACATCGACGTCAGCCTGAATGCCGGCTTCGGCGGCGACATCGGCCTGTCGTTCGAAGCCGGCGCGACGCTCGAGCTGTACATCGGCTCGTTGCCGCAGAAAGTGCTGACGACGGCGGACGGCGAGCAGATCACGGTCAAGGCGGGCTTCAAGCTCAACATCTACGGCACCGTCACGTTCCTGGGCTTCGCCTCGGCCTCCGGCAGCATCACGATCACGATGCAGACGGGCGTGTTCTCCATCGAGTTCGACGTCAGCATCACCCTCGGACCACTCTCGGTGGCGGCCAAAGGCGGCGCGGCGATCTATACCGACAGCAAGCCGGGCCTGGCGCTGCTGCTCGACGTCAGCATTGACGCCAACATCTTCGAGGTCATCAAGATCAAGGCTTCGGGCAAGCTGCAGCTGAACACCACCGGCATGGCGCGCACGCTGGCGGGCGTGACCATGAACGCCAACAGCTTCCTGCTGGCGCTGAACGGCGAGGTGAAATTCCTCGAGGTGCTGAAATTCAGCGCCGGCTTCCTGCTCGAGGTCGGTTACGAGGGCGTCGGTTCCTGGCGGGTCGAATTCCAGGCCAGCATGGACTTCTTCGGCCTGGTCACGCTGCGCGCCTACGGCATGTTCAACTACAAGGGCTACTTCGACATCTCGCTGGACGGCGAGCTCGTCCTGGGTACCCGAAGCTTTGGCCTGGTCGCCAACTTCCACTTCCGGGTGGCATTCGGTGAACGCGAAGTCGCGGATACGCCGGGTCTGACGGAGTTCTTCTTCCTGGTCGAGTTCTCCGGCGGCGCCGAACTGCGGGCCTTCGGTATCACCTTCGCCGGCATCAACATTTCCGCCAAGGTCGAGGCCTCCGGCGAGGGACGGGTGCCGATCAAGGTCAGCGCCAAGGCGTCGATCAAGATCCTGTTCGTCAAGATCAAGGTTTCGATGAGCTTCACCCTTGGCTACATCGAGCTGCCGAAGAAGGTCTACCTCGCCGGCAACCCGACGGGCGACGCCCGGGTCTGGGACCCGGTCACCGCGAACGGCGTGCTCTACCTCAACATGGGCGACCGCAACGACATCCGCGGCATCGGCGAGGGCGAGGGCGACGAGCTCTACGTGATCGAGAGCCTGGGCGCGGACGCCAGCGGCGAAATCCTGCGCGTGGTCTTCAGCGGGCGCGAAACGATCTTCAAGGGCGTCAAGAAAGTGGTGGCGTTCGGCGGCGAGGGCGACGACCACATCTACGTCAAGCAGGGCGTCGCCTCCGACGTCGAGTTCCACGGCGGCAACGGCAACGACGTCTTCATCTACGAGGGCACCGGCAAGGCCTGGCTCTATGGCGATGCGGGCGACGACTACATGGCGACGAGCGAGGACAGCACCGTCGCCTTCCTGTACGGCGGCGCGGGCATGGACTACATCATCCACAACGGCAGCGGCCGCGCCGAGATCGACGGTGGTGCCGACAGCGACAAGATCTACGGCGGGCGCGCCGCCGACCTGATCCATGGCGGCTCGGGCGACGACGACATCGACGGACGGGGCGGCGTCGACGAGATCTACGGCGATGCCGGCAACGACCTGATCCACTGGGATTACGTGGACCTCGCCCTCGGCACGGTGGATGGCGGCACCGGCATCGACATCCTGGAGATCGTCGGCCAGAAGGGCGTCGACGACTTCGTCATGAGCTCGCTCGGCGTCGGCAGCAACAAGTTCAAGGTCGCCAACATGAAGGCCGGCGCGATCGCGGGCTCGATCATCGGCGCAAACTTCGAGGACCTGCGGCTGGATTCCCGCGCCGGCGCCGACACGCTGACGCTGGGCTACATGGCGGGCTCCGGGCTGAGCTTCATCGAGCTCAACGTCGGTCGCAATGTGGTCCAGTCCGGCATCGAAATCGTGAACGATCCGGAGAGCGGCCAGCCGATCGAGCAGGTGAAAGTCTCGATCTCCGACGACCGCGCCGCCGACCGGGTGACGATCCTCGGCAACGCCGACGCCGCGCAGGGCTCGATCCACGACGTCATCACGCTCGCCGACTACAGCGCCAACGACATCATCGGCATCGGCATCACCTTCGTCGGCGCCGGCAAGGGCGGCGACCTGACGATCGTCGTCTCCAGCAGCGTTCGCGACGAAGGCGACACGCTGGTGATCTCGACCCTGGCCGGCGACGACGCCGTCGACGCAGGGGCGGTCGCGACGAACCGGGCCGCGCTGAAGCTGATCGGCGGCGAGGGCAACGATACGCTCGAGGGCACGCCGTTCAACGACGTGATCGACAGCGGGCGGGGCAGCGACACGGTGACCGGCGGGCTGGGCTACGACGAGTTCTTCGACTCCAGCCCGGCCAACTCCGGCGAGATCGACACGCTGCTCGAGATCTTCGACCTCGACGTCGGCCTGTTCAATGACAAGCTGGTGGCCGGTGCGCTGCTCAACAGCCAGGGCACGGGCGCCTTCGAGATCGGCAAGAACGCGGCGAACGAGCTACTCGACGCCGGCGATCGCTGGGCGGCGGGCACGATCGTCGAGAACCTGAAGAACCAGTTCGAGATCGCGCGCATCACCGGCGGAGCGGGCAACAACACGCTGGTGGTCAACGACCTCAACACGCAGATCCGGGTCGGCAACGACACCCTCAGCGTCATCAACTGGCGCGGCCACGCGATTCTCGACAACGCGGCCAACGACGGCCTGTATGCGGAGCACTACCTGGTGTCGGTGCCGTTCGACAGCCCGGCGCAGGTCGACGTGCGCGACAGCGCGAACGACGCCAACGACCGGCTGGTGATCACCGGTACCGACCAGGCCGACCGCTTCACGCTCGCGGTGACCGGCTCGGGCAGCACGCTGACCGGCACGGTCACGGCGTCGGTCGTTTCGCGCATGCAGATCACGCACCGCAACATCGAGAGCGTCGAGATCGACACGCGCGGCGGCGACGATCGGCTGGCGGTGCAGGCGATCCATACCAGGACCCTCCTCAACACCGGCGCGGGCGACGACGTGATCAACGTCGGCAGCACGGCCGGGGTCGACGGCGTCGACACCCGGCTCGAAGCCGGCGGCACGCTCAACGGCATCAACGCGGCGTTGGTGGTCAACGGCCAGGGCTCGGGCGACCGCGACGTCCTGACGTTGAACGACAGCAGCGACGGGGAGAACAACCAGGGCACGCTGACCAGCACGCAGCTCACCAACGGCGTGCAGGGCAGCCCGAACGTGTACCTGATGGGCCCCTCGGGCAGCCTGACCTACGGCACGCTCGAGGTGCTCAACATCCGCCTGGGAGACGCGGAGAACGGCAACGTCTTCAGCATCCGCAGCACCCACGGCGGCGGCTCGCAAACCAACCTCACCAGCCTCGGCGGCGACGACGTCATCAACGTGGCGACGATCGCCGGCAACACCTACATCGGCGCTGGCGGCGGCAAGGACATCGTCCGTGTCGGCAGCCGGACCTGGGACATCGGCCAGCTGAACGGCGTGCTCGACGCCTTCGGCAGCGACGTCAACAGCATCCGTGGCGTGCTGACCATTGCGGGCCAGGGCGGTGACGCCGACGTCCTCAAGGTGTTCGACGATGGCGATGACGAGCGCGAGACCGGCGAGCTGCGTCGCGATTCGATCACCGGCATGGGGATGCTCGGCATCGAGTACAGCGAGTTCGAGCTCCTGGCGATCTGGCTGAGCGACAACGACAACCGCCTGACCGTCGATTCGACGCACACCGGCGTCACGATCATCTATACCGGCGACGAGCAACCCGTCACCAACGGCGTGAACGACGTCGTCAACATCCGCAGCACCTCGGGCACGACGACGATCAGCACGGGCCAGGGCAACGACATCATCCGCGTCAACTACGACCGCAACGGCGAGCAGACCTTCGTCAGCGGCATTGACGGGCTGCTGACGCTGCATGGCGAGCAGGGCAGCGACCTTTACGAAATCGGCCTGGCGGGCGGCATCTCCTCGCGCATCAACGTGTTCGACGATTCGCGCGGCGATCCGGGCATCGACCGCCTGCGCATCTACGGCACCAACGACATCGACTACTTCCTGCTGCGCGCCAACAAGGAGATCGGCCAGGGCATGGTCGCGGCGATCGAGGTCGATGAGAACCGCGCGCCGGTGGTCGGCGGCGTGATCGAGCGCATCTACTACGACGGCGACATCAGCGGCGCCGTGGAGATCTACGGCCGGGCGGGCGACGACACCTTCGTGCTCGACGACAACCTGGCGCCGGTGACCATCTTCGGCGATGCGGGCAACGACGTGTTCCAGATCGGCCAGGTGTTCCAGTCCTTCCGCGACGGCCGCAACCCCGACAACGGGCTCGCCGAAGAGGACTACTTCGAGACCACCCAGATCACGCGCGGCTTCCTGTCGAACGGCATCAGCTTCAGCTCGGTGCTGTTCGGCGGCACCGGCAACGACAACTTCACGGTCTACAGCAACAAGGCCGAGCTGTTCCTGTTCGGCGACGAGGACGACGACACCTTCACGGTGCGCGCCTTCGTCAAGGTCGACCCGAACGATCCGAAGGCGCCGTACACCAACATCAACGGCGGCCAGGGCGCCGACTTCATCGCCTTCACGGTGAACGCCCCCGTGCGCATCGACGGCGGCGACGGCTTCGACACGCTGACGGTGATCGGCACCGAGTTCGGCGACGACTTCGTGGTGAACAACAAGGGCGTCTACGGCGCCGGCCTGTTCATCACCTACACCGGCCTCGAGCGCATCGTGGTCGACGCGCTCGAAGGCAACGACCGCTTCTTCATCGAGAGCACGAGCGAAAGCGTCGCCATCGAGATCGTCGGCGGCCTGGGCAGCGACACCTTCAACGTCGGCGGCAGCAACGGCCAGGAAGTCACCGTCGTCAGCAACAACCTCGAGGGCCACAGCGGCCTGGTGATCCAGACCACGACCACCGACGATCCCGCCTACCAGAACGTCTACGTGCGCGACGTCTCGGTCGACGTGCGCGACAACGACGAGGCCGACGTCGTGATCCTGTTCGACGTCGGGCCGATCCGCGTGTTCGAGGATCCGGTGAACGGGCTGGTCGTCAACAGCTACAAGGTCGTGCTGACGCGCGCGCCGGAGGAGAACGTGGTCGTGACCGCGGTGCCGGTTGCGCTGCGCGAGAGCGTCAAGAAGGCCGACGGCAAGGGCCTGGCGCTGAACACGGTCAACGTCGCCGCGAGCGCCCGCGAGGACGGCCTGCCGCTGTCGTTCAACCGCAACAACTGGTTCGTGCCGCAGACGGTCTACGTCTTCGCGCCGGACGATCAGCTCGCCGAGGGGACCAACGGTTACACCATCATCCATCGCACCCAGCAGGGCGCGAGCGTGAAGGACGGCGGCGCGTACGACGGTCTCGCAGTGCTCGGGGTGGTGGCGATGGTGGTGGACGACGATGCCGCCGCCGTGCTGATCGCGCCGTACGACGAGGACAACAACGGCGGCAACTATCCGAACGTATACGCGCCGATGGTTGCGGAGGACGCCGCGCTGCCGGCGTCTCTGCAACAGGACGATTACTGGGTCGTGCTGACGAAAGCGCCGACCGGCCCGGTCATGATCGACATCGGCACCGACACGCAGATCGAGATCGTCGCGATCAATGGCACCCCGGTCGCACCGAGCAGCGCCCAGACGCTGACCTTCCTGCCGGACGACGGCGACGGCGTCGCCCAGGCAGACGAATGGAACAAGCCGGTCCGGGTCACGGTCAGGGCCGTCGATGACGCGCTGAAGGAGGCCACGCACTACTCGCGGCTGACGCATACGGTGCGCGAAGACACGCTGGCCAACTTCCTCGGCGTCACCCTGGACGACGTGGCCGCCGGTCTTGCGGCGAAGATCAAGGGCGACCTGGACAGCGTGTTCGACGCGACTGCGTCGGGCAGCGGGGTCGCGGTGACCGGTCCGGCGTTCAATGCCGACCTGGTCACGCCGTACCTCGCGGCGCGGGTCACGTTCGATGGCACGCCGGTGGAAGGCGACACCTGGACGCTGCTGGTGAACGGCAAGACGTACACCCACACCATTGACCTTGGCGAAGGCCTGGACGACGTCGCTATCGCGCTCGCCGGCCAGATCGACGCCGAGGATGCGCTTGCGGCGGTCCGCATCGATGGTTCGAACGCGCTGCTGATCAACGCGGGCGGCCGGCTGTTCACGCTCGGCTTCCAGGTGACCGGCGACTCGGACGGGCGCGCCTCGGTGAACGGCATCGGGCTGGGCTCGGTCGAGGGCGCAGGCAGCGCACGGGCGTGGACGACGGCCGAGATCGATCTCGAGGTGAAACCGAACGGCGGCGCCGTGGCCGCCCCGGTCGTCGGCGCCGTGTGGACGGTGCTGCTCGACGGCGTCGAGTTCCAGTACACCGTCAAGGAAGACGCCGTTGCGGCCGACGGCAGCCCGGAGAACATCGAGATCGTCGCATCCGCCCTTGCCGACGCCATCAACCAGAGCGGCAGCCGCTTCGCGGTGGAGTACGCCCAGGCGACCGTCAAGCTCTCCGGGACGCCGGCCAAGGGCGACCTCTGGACGCTGACGGTCGACGGTGTGCCCTACGCGTACGCCGTGCCGAGCAACGCCACGACGCTCGAGGGCATCGTCGACGCGCTGCATGACCAGCTCGACGATGACGGCTTCACAATCACCGACGGCGACGATGGCGACGGCGCGTTCACCTTCGACAACGGCGGCACGCCGTTCGCCGTGAGCCTGACGCTGGAAGGCGTGAACCTGCAGAGCAGCGGCACGGTCACCGGCAAGGTGGACACGAACGATGGCGCGGTCGTCGGTTCGTTGATCGTCTTCACCCGGGACGGCTCGCCCTTCACCGTCGAGGTGCGCCGTGCCGAATCGGCGTCCGATCTCGACGACTTCGTGCCCGGCGGCAGCGTCAAGCCGGAGACCGGCAGCGCGAGCGAAGAAAGCGACACGCACTGGTCGACGCTGGTGCTCGAGCTCCTGCGGCCGGCGACCGCCAGCGGCACTGACGTCGTCATCGCGACGCCGGACGCGGCCCCGCTGTCTCCGGCATGGGCCGCGCCGACCTACCTGGTGAGCGTGGCGGGTGCCGGCGCGGGAACGCCGAGCGCAGCGGTCGACGGCGAGATCACCGTCGCGCTGAGCGGCACGCCGGTATCCGGTGACGTCTGGACGATCAGCGTCGCGGTCGACCCGGACGGCGCCGGCGCCCTGCCCGCGGTGCAGAGCGATTTCTCCTACACCGTGCGCGATGCGGACGACCTCGCTGCGGTGGCCGAGGGTCTGGCACAAAGCATCAGCGTTCTGCTCGAAGGCGCCGCCTGGAGCCTCGCGGTCGGCACGCGCAGCGACAGCATTGCCCTCGATCTGTCCGGCGCGCCGGCCGTCGGCGTGGAGGTCGACGAGGCGCCGGCGACCGGCGAGGTCTGGACGTTCACGCTGGCGCATGAGGGCTGGGCAACGGTGTTCGAGTACGGTGTCCCGGCCGAGGGCCTCGACCTCGTTGCGCTGCGCGCGGCCCTGCAGGCGGGCCTCGACGGACTCGACGGTTTCCGCGCCCGGATCGTGACCGACGCCGCGACCGGCCAGACCCTGCTGGTCGTCGACCGCGTCGATGCGACCGGCAATGAGATCGTCGGTCGGTTCAGCCTGCAGCTCGAGATCACGCCGGCGAGCGGTGCCGACGAATCCGGCGTCACGGTGACGAAGATCGAAGATCTCGGCAGCTCGACCTACGTCTACCGCACGGGCGCGAACCGCGAGATCAAGCTGCCTGATTCGCTCGACGTCACGGTCGTCGACAACGATGCGCCGGGCGTGCTGGTCATCCAGAGCCAGGAGTCGACCGACGTCGTCGAGCCGACCGAGATCATGCTGGTCGGCTCCGGCTTCCTCACCCAGGCGAGCGAAGTGCGCTTCAAGATGGACAACGACCGCGCTCCGACCGTGGTGAGCGACGGCACCGTCTGGACGGCGGTGCTCGTCACCTCGAACAACTCGCAGGGTGCGCCGCCGATCCGGATTTCCGTCACCGCGGTTGCCGGCGACACGGTTGCCTCCCTCACCGGCAAGCTGGCGGCCGCTATCGATGCCTACGTCACCGGCATCGCGGGGCTCGACTTCGAGGCCAGCAACACCGATTTCGGTACCGTGGCGACCGGCACGCCGTATCTCAGCGTCAGGACGGCCGGCGCGCCGTTCTCCATCTACGTCAAGCAGGGTGCCAGCCGCATCGTCTTCGTCGGCGACTTCGGCGCGGCGATCACGCGCGAGATCGGCGTCCACGACTCGGTGTTCCTGTCCCAGGACCTCGACACCGCGAAGTGGAACGCAAACTCCAACGCCAGCATCACCGATGCGACCGACCTGCCGCACCTCACGGTGCTGGCCACCGGCGACGGCAACCCGGACTTCTACGCCTTCGAGGTCACCGAGCCGATGCTCGAGCAGGCGATCGCCACGGGCGGCACGGGCGTGCGGGTCGTCATCGACATCGATCACGGCTACGACATCGGCGACCCGATCGCCTGGACCAGCCTGATCCGGCTGTGGGAGCTGCGCGAGCCGCTCGATCCGGAGCTGCCCAAGCTGCCGAACCAGATCGCTGCGGGCAGCACCTTCCAGGCGCTGCCGGATGCGGGCAGCACCACCCAGTACGACAGCTTCCTCGAGTACGAGATCCAGGAGGTCGGCGTTTACTACATCGAGGTCACGGCGGTCCGGCCGCTCGGCGTCGACGGCATGCCCGAGGGCGTCGACTACGCGCTGCAGGTGTCGATTGCGCAGCACGTCGAGGACACCTTCCTGTTCGGGCCCGAGCCGGTGGTCGAGCAGGAGCCGAACAACACGAGCAGCACGGCGCAGGACCTTGATCCAGGGCTGCCCGGCGCCGAGCACTTTGCCGACAATTTCTATACCTTCTACGACCCGGCGATCGGCAACCAGCACCTGAATCCCGATGTGCCGATCGACTTCACCACGCCGTACGTCAGGGTGGTCGGCCGGGGCGACGGCAGCGCCGACATCTACAGCGTCGAGGTCACCCCGGATCCGAGGGACGTGTATGCCGACGCCTCGAGCGTGCAGGACGGTGCGGACTATTTCACTGAGGTGGTGCTGAGCTTCACCGGCCGGACCGAGCCCGGCGACGTCTGGAAGCTCGGTGTCGGCTACCGCGATTTCATGGTGACCGCCGATTCCGACGACCAGTTGTGGGATATCGCCGACAAGTTCCGGGACGCGATCGTGGCCGCCGCGAACGCGCACCAGATCGACGCCAGCTACAACACGCCGACCAATCCGACGGATGTCGAGGGATCCGGAAACGTTGGCGTCAAGCTGAAAATCCGCAATCCGAACGGCTTCGTGCTGCTGGGCCGGGCGGAAACCTCCAACCCGGATGGCCTGCAGCAGACCGTCGTCGATGCAGGCTCGGTCACCCGGACGATCACGGCGTACGACTCCACGGGCACCGCGGAGAGCGACAAGATCAAATTCCAGAACGTTCAGATCGACCTGGGCGGGTCGACCGTGACTGCCGACCAGTGGGTCGTGAAGATCAACGGCATTGCCACGACGCCGGTGTCGGGATCGAGTCTGATCAGCGTCGCGGCCGGCTTGCGCATGGCCCTCTCAGCTTCGGGCTACAGCGGGATCATCGTCGTTACGGCTGATACCGACGATTCCGTCGAGCTGGTCGATGCATCGGGCACCGGCTTCACGCTCGCCATTTCCGTCACCGGCTGGAACCCGCAGGGCGAGGCGAGCATCGTCGGCAAGCCTGTTGGCCAGGGCGCGGTCAACGCGCTGACCGATCAGAGCAAGCAGATCAACTGGACGACGGTGGACGTCACGCTGGGCGGCACGCCGCACGAGGGCGAGCAGTGGTCGCTGACCGTGGGCGGCGTGCCGAAGTCCGTCCCGGTCGGGCTGACCGATTCTCTGGACGATATCGCGGACGGGTTGCGGGATGCATTCAACGGCATCGTGCCCGCTGATGATCCGTTCTCCGGCTCTGTCACGACCAGCGGGTCCACGATCACCTTCACGTTCAAGGCGTCCTGGGCGAACAAGAAGGTCGGCGGCTTCTCGATTGCGCAGCAGCCGGACGCAGGGAGCCTGACCGCGAGTGCGGTAGGCTCGATCGCGGTACTCGATCTGACCGCCCTGAACGGTGGCGGAACGGTCGAGAATTGGGTACTGGCCCTGACCGGAATCTCCAACCTGACCGTGACCACGGGCAGCGGGGTGGACGGCCGCGCGGCCGATCTGGTCTCGGCGATCAACGGCACCAGCGCGTATGGCGCGAGCTACGACCTGACCCCGGATCGGCTCGTCGTCTGGCGCAAGTCCGGGACGCTGAGCGATTCGTTCAGCGCGACGCTGACGGAGAACTTCGAGGATCCGAATGGCTCCGATCCGCCCGCGCGTCCCAGCCCCAACGTCATCGGCCCGGTCAATAGCCAGCTGGGATCGCGGGTTGTGCTCGGCGGCACCGTCTATGAGGGTCAAACGTGGAGCATCGACCTGAGCGGCACCGCGAGCGATCCGGTCTACGGACCTGTCCTGGTCGTCTCCAGTGGCGCGAATGCATCCCTGGGGTCGATTGCCCTCAACCTCAACGGCGACGTTCCCGCGGCTGCCGGATACTCGTCGTTCGTTCACAACGGCGAAACGCTGATCATCCGCCGCACGAGCAGCTTCACGATCAGCGCGGACGTCGCCCCGGCGACGGTGGCGGGCACGGCGGTGATCGAGGGAACGCTCGCCCCCGCCTGGCAGATCATCCTCGCGCCGGACCTCGCGGGTTATCCGTCGAGCTTCACGGCGGCGAACCTGGGCGATGTCTGGAGCCTGCTCGGGGCGCCGGCGCCGAGCTACACAATCGGGTCCGCCGACCTGTCCACGTATGCCTCGCTGCAGGCCTTCCTGGCCGCCAAGCTGACGAGCGGCAGCGTGACCGCGAGCGTGCCGACCACGGGCGAGCACGCGGGCAAGGTTCTCATCACCGTCAGTGGCGGCGGCCTGGTCGATGTGGGCAACCTGCAGTGGGTCCGCGCCAAGCCCTACACGAAGAGCGATGCTCCGTGGACCTCGGCAAACGTCCCGGTCGGCGCGGACGACCAGCACTACACGGAGGTGTTCATCACGCTGCCGGCCGTCGCGCAGCTCCAAGCGGGCACCAAGTACATCGTCACGATCAACGACGAGCAGTTCATCTACGTGGTGCCCGAGGGCCTGAGCCAGGGCGAGGCGCTTGGCCAGCGCAACCTGCTCACGGTCGCCCAGGGCATCACCGACCTGATCAACAACGGGACCGTCGCGAATCCGTCGCTCGCCAGCAAGTACTTCAGCGCGGAAAGAACGGGCACGACGATCCGCGTCTTCGATTGGGATCGCGGCCGGCCCGCTGGCACGCTGCCGCAGGACGGCGTCGACCCGATCGTCTTCGCGCTGGAGCAGGGCGGACAGGTCCGCATCTTGGCGGACATCGACAACAGCCGGCTGGTCAACGGCAGATTCCAGTACTTCGTCGGCTACCAGCAGGTCATCGTCGGCTACACCTTCAGCTGGAGCGCGTTCAAGTTCGTGCCGGTCTACAAGAAGATCGCCGTGTACGAGCCGGTCAGCTATACGGTCAGCCCGGTCATCGAGTTGCTCGATAGCACCGGCGATCCGGTGGTCGGCGGCGACGGCAAGCCGGTGCGTGCCTACTACACACCGGGCGACAGCTCGATCGATGTCGGCAGCACGACGCCGTTCGATCCGTTCCTGCAGTACGACCTGCTGGTGTCGAACCCGACTGAGCTGACCTACAAGTTCCGCATCTCATCGGTCATCACCTTCAGCAAGTACATCCCGCAGATCTTCGTCGGCGGCGTCTGGCGCGGCATCGACTACGAGCTGATCCTCTCGGTGCCGAGCCACCCGACCAACCCGGAAGCGCTGACGCTGGATGACAAGACGCTGACGATCATCGACGGCGCCGGCCGCGGCCAGGCGGCGAAGATCACGAAATACGATGCGGAGACGCAGGCGTTCACGCTCGACTTCGACTCGGCATCCTGGGCGGATTACGACGGCGCGCCGTACGACTGGGATCACTTCCTCGGCCCGGATTGGGCCAGCCAGTACGACATCACCACGCGCCTGTCCTACGAGTCCACGCAGACCGGCCGGCCGGACTACAACGGCACGTACCTCGCCCAGGCGCCGGTCGTCGACGGCTGGCAGGTGGTGCTGACCGGCGCGCCCGACCCGGACTTTGGTGACGTCATCGTCAACGTGTTGCCGGCGGAGACGCGCACCTACAACGCCGACGAGGCCTTCAACCCGGATGCTGCCTACGGCGAGAACAAGGCCGAGCAGGTCCGCGTCGCCACCGAGCGCGCGCTGATCCAGCTGGGCGGCGCGGCCGCCGCGAACGAGTACTGGGTCATCACTCTGAACGGGGTCGGCACGAACTGGTCGGTCGACACGTACCTGTCGAAGGTCTTCGACGCGCTGCGCGACGATGGCTCGGTCGCGGGCATGCGCGACGGCATCGACAACGATGGCGATCTCGTGATCGACGAGGCCGACGAGCAAGGCATGGAGTGGCCGTTCAGCGACGTCGTCGTTCACCCGGTGACGAGCACCAGCCTGACCGCAATCGCGGCCGGCCTGGTTTCCGGCATCAACGCTCTTGCGGGTACGCCGTACACCGCCACATTGATTCCCGGGATGAGCGTGGCGCTGAGCGGCACGCCGGGCGCCGGCGAGACCTGGAATCTGATCTTCGGCGGTCATACCTACGACTACGAAGTTCAGGCCGGCGATAACCTGGCCGATGTCGCCTCGGCGCTTGCGGCGAAGATCAATCACCGCGATGGCCTGGACAACGACTTCGACGGCAAGGTCGACGAGTCCGAAGAGTTGTATCTCGACGGGTTCAAGGCGACGGCCGACGGCGCAGACCTGTTGATCCTGGATGAGGTGGGTGACGCAGCGTTTACCGTCGAGCTGAGGATCGACGTCGGCGCGACGACCGGCACGCCGACGAGCGTGGGCGTCGAGACACCGCAGATTCTCATCACCTCGACCGCCGGGGCACGCTTCTATACCGAGGTGGCGATCGGCGTCGACGTCGATCCGACGGCGGGCTACGCCGTGCGTCCGGCGGTCGATGGTCGCGCGACGATCGAGACCAGCCGGAACAAGGACTCGGGCGCCTTCCAGTTCGTCGAGGTCGAGCTCAAGGGCACGGTCACCGTCGGCGAGACCTGGACGCTGAACCTGACCAAGGACGGCGGAACGCCGCGGATCTTCGTCTCCGATCCGACCACCTTCGGTGACACGCTGTCCGACATCGCGGCCGACCTCGGCGCGAAGATCGCGGCGGCCTACGAGGGTGAGTTCGACGTCATCGTCCGCGGCCGCGTGCTGACCATCACCCACGCGACGGCCGATCAGTTCACCCAAATCGTCGGGTCAGACGAGTTCTCCGTCTTCATCACGGCGTCGCTCGACGTTTCCCCGGGTACCGACGGTCGCGCGAGCGTCGTGCCGCAGCTGGTCTTCGATTCGACCAACTGGTTCACGCCGCAGGAAGTCGGCGTCATGGCGATCGACGACGCCGTCATCGACGGCAGCGACGCGCTGGTGTTCCCGGCCTTCGAAGAGCGCGTCAACGCGATCCGCGGCCCGCTGTCGATCGTCGGCGGCCCGCTGGCCGGCGAGGAGCGCTTCCTCAACGATCCGTTCCGCCTGCCGGAGGAGAGCAACGAGCCGCAGGCCGACGGCACGGTGAAGATCGTCGGCGTCGACCACAACGGCAACGGCACGATGTTCGACGGCGACGCGTTCCACTTCAGCGCGATCTACGGCGAGCGCCCGGGCTTCGACCCGCGCATGAACAGCTTCCCGTTCGAGTTCACCTGGCTCGACGGCCCGGCGATCTCGCGCTACCTCGATGTCCAGTCGGTCTCGGAAGAGATCCTGTCGTTCGGCCGCGATACCGAGTTTGCGGTCTACCTGCAGATCAATGATGAGGATCCGGACAGCGCGGCGAATGCCGGCAAGGTCATCTTCAGCGGCACGCCGGACCAGGATGCGATCGGCGTCGCGGCGGACGATCTGCGGTGGATCGAGGCGGTGGTGAGCCTGGGCGGCATCGCGGTCCCGACGGAGACCTGGACGATCGGGATCGACCTGGATGGCAACGAGACGGTCGATGGCGACGAGCCCAGCAAGGCGTACACGGTCGTGCCGGATGGCCGCGCCCTGTCGAAGATCGTTCTTGACTGGGCGGCGTACCTCGACGGTCACAGTTGGGATGGGACGACCTTCGAAGCGGATGCCCTGGTCGACATCCTCGGCAATTCGAAGATCCGCATCCGGGCCGCGGACGGCAGCGGCGCGCCGGTCGAGTTCAAGATCCTGGTCACCACCGGCGCGTCAGGCAGCGCCCTCGTCAGCGGCACGCCGGAGCAGGACTTCACGAAGCTCTACGGCTTCGAGTGGACGGTCGCGGCATTCGAGGTGGTGAACGCAGCCGCGGGCGACGTGTGGGATCTGTACTTCGCCGAAGACCCGATCACCACGCTTGGCACGCCGGACGCGACGTATACGGTGGCCGCGAGCCTTTCCGGCCTCGCGGCCATCGAGGCGGTGACCTTCAACCTGGCCGACCGCACCAGCACCGAGTTCCTGCCGCTGGTGTCGGGCTATACCGTGACCTTCGACGCCCAATGGCCGTCCGAGGTGACGAGCATGGTGGTGCTGAGCGGCGCGCCGGAAGTCGGCCAGACCTGGGCGGTCGAGCTCGAGATCGCGGGTGCGCTGAAGCGCTTCGCGCACACGGTGGTCGCGGGCGACACGCTGGAGAGCATCGCCCAGTCGCTGGTGGATGCCGTCAACGCCGACGACGTCGGCACCCTGTCGGCGCAGGCCGCGGGCGTCGCGCTGATCATCCTCAACGATGCCGGCAACACCGACGAGACGCGCTTTACGATCGCGCCCGCCGACCTGGTGGTCACGCCGGATCCGGCGCAGCCTGCGGTGGCGCGCACGGTCGAGCTCGCCGGCACCCCGGTCGCCGACGACCTGTGGTCGGTCACGCTGGACCTCGCCGGCGTCCTCACGGTCCACGAGTACGCGGTGCGCGGCAGCGTGCCGCTTGCCGAGATCGCCGCCGGGCTGGCTGCCGCGATCAATGCGGCCGGCACCGACTACACGGCGCGTGTCTCAGGCCAGACCCTGGTGATCGAGAACCCGAGCGAGCCGGGCTTCGCGGTCGGCTACTCGGTGAGCGCGAACCCGGCGGCCAAGGGCAGCGCCGCGCTGTCGGTGGCCTCGCCGACGACGAAGCGACTGACGCTGGGCGGGTCGACGGCGATCGGGCAGACCTGGAGCGTGACGCTCGGCGGCGAGGACTACCGCTACACGGTCGAGTCGCTCGCAGTGATTGCGGCCACGCTCGCGGCCGACATCAACGCCGACGCGGGCGCGGGCTTTGCCGCGGCAGCGGACGGCGCGCGTATCGTGATCGTCAACCGTGCGGCGGACTTCGGGCTGACGGCGGGCTTCAGCCCGGCGACGCCGTCCACCGGGACCGTGACCGCGTTCGGCGCCGCGAGCGCCGCGTCGCTCGAGCTCGCCGGCGCGATCACGGCCGGCCAGGTCTGGTCGGTGACGCTCGAAGGCACCCTGTCCTACAGCTACACGACCTTGCCGGGCGACAACCATGCGGCGATCGCGCGCGAGCTGGCCAAGGCGATCGAGGACGCCGGCACCGACTTCGCGGCGTTCGGCGACGGCGCGACGCTCGTCGTCGTCAACCTGGCAGGCGATCCGTTCACGGTCGAGCAGGAGATCACCGTCGATGCATCGCTCGAGTACGCTGCGGCGCGCATCGCGGCGCTGATCGACGCCCTGGCCGACTACGCAGCCTTCGCCTCGGGGACCGACGTGACGATCGACCGCGCCTCGGGCGTGACGGGCGAATTCGGCGTCTCGATCGAGCAGGATGGCGGCGTGCAGATCGGCGGCGACAGCGCGTCCGGGACCCTGGTCCTCACGCTGACCGGCACGCCGGGCGCAGGCGAGCTCTGGCGCGTGACCCTGACGGACGACGCGGACGAGACCGCGCGCGTCAACTACCGGGTCGGCCAGCTGCTCGACAGCCGCATGACCGTCGTCCCGGGCGCAGAGATCGTGCGGCTCGCGCTCGAGCAGACACCGGTCGCGGGCGAAATCTGGACGCTCGAGTTCGACACGGGCTCCGAGACCGTCAACGTTGGCCACGTCGTGAAGCGGGTCGACGCCGATGGCAATCCGGCCACGCTTGGCGTCCGGGTGCAGACGCTCGACGAGATCGCGGCGGGTCTCGCGGCCGCGATCAACGCCTCCGCGGATCTCGAAGGCTTCTCGGCGAGCGCGCGCGGCGCGAGCCTGCTGGTCGTCAACCGCGACGGCGACGCGATTGCCTGGAGCTTCGCGGCGCAGCCTGCCGGCGATCCGCAGGAGGGTACGCAGCCGTTCATCCGGATCGCGACGCTGCCCGACGCGCTGCTGGTCGGCCAGCGGATCTCGGTCACGCTGGTCGGCGACGGCCTCACCAGCGTGCATACCTACACCGTCGGCGAAGCGCTCGATGCAGCCGAGTCGCCGACTGCGGTTGCCCAGGCGCTGGCACGGATCATCAACGCCGAAGCGCCAGCCGACTACACGGCGCTGGCGGACGCGGGCGTGCTGGTGGTGGTCAATCGGGCCGGCTACCGCTTCACGCTGGCGGATCGCTACGTGGTCGACACGGACGACGCCCTTGCGGGCACGGCCACGGCTTTGGCGCTGACCCTGCAGGGCGCGCCGGTGATCGGGGCGAGCTGGGCGATCCGGCTGACCTTCGACGGTGTCGAGAGGATCGTTTCCCATACGGTGGCCGTTACGGAGACCGTGGAACAGATCGCGGCAGCCCTGGCCAGGGCGATCAGCAGCGTGCTCGGCGCCGACTTCACCGCGATCGCCGACGGCGCGCAGATCGTCATGATCAAGCGCACCGCGGGCGGCTTCAGCGCGCTGTTCGACAGCGAGACGGCGACGGTCGGCGAGACCACGGCCACGGCCGCCATCGTGACGTTCACCGGCACGCCGGGCGTCGGCGAGCGCTGGGAGGTCACGGTCGCCGGCCGGACCTACGCCTTCACCTACGGCGGTGGCGGGCTGGCCGCAATTGCGCAGGGGCTGGCGAACGCGATCAACGACTTCAACAGCCTCGAGGGCGTGGCGATCGCGCTGGCCGAGGCGATCAATGCCAACGGCAAGTACAGCGCGGTCGCGAGCGGCACGGAGGTTCAAATCACGTCGACGGCCGACATCACGGCCAGGCTCCTGTCGGCGAGCGGCTACGCCACTCAGCAGAATGCGGCGGGGAGCGTGATCACGATCGACGTAGCGGCGGCCCAGACCGACGATACGGTGCCTGAGCTGGCCACCATCCTGGACGGCGACAGCTGGACGCTCACGATTTCCGAGGCGGGCGTCGAGACGACGCTGTCCGTGAACGCGCTCTACCAGTACGCCGCGACCACCGAGGGCGCTGCGCTGGTGATCGTCAACTGGACCGGCGCCGCCTTCACGCCGAGCGCGCGGATCGTGCCGGCGACGACGGCGGACGTCGATGCGGCGACGCCGACCGCGGCGCTGGTGCGGATCGACCAGGGCCTGGCGGACGGCGAGTCCTGGACCCTGGTGATCCGCGTGGGCGGCACGGCGAGTGCGCTGACGCTGGCGAACACGAGTGGCGCCGACTACACCGCGGCGCAGGTGGCGAGTGGCTTTGCAGGCCTGGTGAACGGCAGCGCCGCGCTCGCGGGCTTCACCGCCGGGGTCGAGATCGATCCGGACACGGGCAACAGCTATCTCGTGCTGGTCAACCGCGCGGGCGATGCATTCACGATCGGCAACGGTTTCGAGGTTGCCGAGGGCACGGCGACGACGACCCGCATAACGCTGGGCGGCGCAGCGACCGACGGCGAGGTCTGGACGCTGACGGTGGACGGCCTGGTCTACGACGTGACGGTTGCGACGCCGGACTTCGACACGCTCGCCGAGATCGCGGCCGAGCTGGCGTCGCAGGTCAATAGCGACACGACTGTCAACACCGTCGATTACCTGGGCGACGCGCTGGCGGGCCTGTTCTCAGCTACGGGCTACGGCGCGTCGTTCGATGCGGGCACGAATGTGCTGACCATCACCAGCGGCGGCGCCGAGTTCACGTTCCTGGTCACCGGCTCGGCGACTGGCTTCGAGGCGTCTGGCAACTCGGCGAGCGGCAGCGTCGCGATCGACCTGTCCGGTGCGGTCGCGCCGGTGGACGGCGAGGCCTGGGTGATCACGCTGATCGAGTCGGGCAGCGGCACGCGGCTCGAGGTCAGCTACACGGTGCCCGCGCTTACCGCGATCGCGGAAGGCGATACGCTGTTCGTCGTGCGGCGCACCGGCGGCAACCTCGTCGCGACGCTGAGCGTTGCGCCGGCCAGCACGCTCACCGACCCGAGCGGAACGCTCACCTCGGATACCAGCGCCTCGGCCTACACGCTCGCGCTCGGCGGCACGCTGCGGATCGGCGAAACCTGGAAGGTCGCGCTCGACAGCGTTCCGGCTGCCCAGTACGTCGTGCTCGGTGGTGACACGCTGGCCGACGTGGCGGACGAACTGGCGGCGCTGCTCGAAGCCGCAGTCGGCGCGAACTATGCAGTGTCGGCGAAGGGCGCGAGCCTCATCATCGTCAAGCGCGACGGCAGCACGTTCAGCGCAGCGCTCACCGTGGACGCAGCGGTGACCGCGACGCCGAACGCGACGCCGGTGAGCCAGCGTGTCGATCTGAGCGGTACGCCGGTGGCAGGCGACGCGTGGCAGCTGAGCGTCGACGGCACGCCGTACAGCTTCACCGTGCACGGCACGCTCGACGACGTTGGTGCGGCGCTGGCCACGGCGATTTCGGACAGCCCATTCTTCGATGCGACTTACGACGGCGGTACGCACCAGCTCGTCGTCACGCGCACCAGCGGCAGCGGGAATTTCCGCGTCGTCGTGGCGACAAGCGAAGGCACGTTCGCCTTCGCGAGCGCGGCGGATCAGGCGACGAGCGAAACCGTCGTGCTCGGCGGCATCCCGCATGACGGCGAGACCTGGCGCGTCGAAATCCGGGTCGGCAGCCTGGTCGAGGCGTACAGCCACCAGGTCCACTTCGAGACGCCGGCCGAGATCGCCGCCGGCATCGCGGCCCAGATCGATGACGAAGCGGGTCTCGCGGCCCTCGCCGAGGGCGCGTCGATCGTCATCACCAGCCGCACCGGGTCCTTCGGCTCGGGCGTGATGACGCAGTTCACGCCGCACGACAGCGGGGTTGGCGCGGCGACACCGCTCGCCGGCGCCAGCTTCCAGAGTGTGACCCTCAAGGGCACGCCGACCCAGGGCGAGGGCTGGAAAGTCACGCTCGACGGAACGCTCTACAACCATCAGGCCGGTGTCGGTGCGAGCCGGGCGTCGATCGCGCTCGCGCTGGCGAACGCGATCAACGGCGTCAACGGTCTCGACGACGACCACGACGGTCTGATCGACGAGCTCGACGAGCGGAACCCGCAGTTCGTCGCAGTCGCCGATGGCGACATCCTGGTCATCGTCAAGCGCTCGGGCAGCTTCACCGCAACGTATGCAGTGACGACGATCCCGACCAGCAAGACCGGTCTGCAGGCGCCGGGCTTCGTGCCCAACACCAGCCCCACGACGCTCACCGCGTGGACGCTGGGCGGCGACGTGGTCATCGGAGCAGACTGGGCGATCACCCTGAAGCACGACGGCGCAGCCACGCCGGTGCCGCTGCAGACCGTCATTTCGCACAGCGTCGCCAACGGCGAGTCGCTGGCCGACATCGCGGCTGCCCTCGCAGTCGGCGTCACGGGCGGGGCGCCCGCGGCCTACACCGGCGTCGCGTTCGGCGATCAGCTGTTCGTCGTCAACCGCAACGACACGGGCGACGCCTTTACCGCGCCGTTCGCAATCGAGGCGGCCGGCCAGCTGGCCGTGAGCACGGCCCCGACGATCGAATCGGCCGACTTCAGCGGCGCGCCGCAGGCGGGCGAGGTCTCGCGCATCAGGCTGACGGTCGATGCCACCGATTTCGTGGTGAGCACCACGGCGAGCGAAGCGCAGACGCTGGCGGAGGTCCTCAGCGGCCTGGCTCATGCATTGAACATCTCGGGTGTTGCCGGCCTCGCCGACTTCTCGGCGCTGGTCGACGGCAGCACCCTGTCGGTCGTCAGCCGCAGCGGGCAGACGTTCTCCGCGCAGTTCGATCTCCTCGCCGCCGGCAGTGGCAGCGCGAGCGAGACGACCGCCGCGGCCAAGGCGATCAATGTCGCGGTGTCGCCTGCGGTAGCCGACTACAGCGTCTGGCGGCTGACGGTCACGGCCGGCGCCACGGTGCGCGTGGTGAGCGTCACGGCGCAGCCGGGCGAGGATCTGCAGGCGGTGCTGAACGCGCTCGCCGACGCAGTGAACGCGGACGACGCGACGAACCTCGCCGCGGCGGTGGCCAGCGCGCCTGACACGCTCGAAATCTTCCGCCGCGGCGCTTCGACGTTCAGCGTGAAGCTCGAGGCGCTGCCCGCCGGTTCCGCGACGATCGACCCGGCCTCCGCGCTGACGACGACGGTCGACCTGCTCGGCGACCCGGTCGACGGCGAGACCTGGCGCGTGACCATCCCGGTGACGGTCGCCGGCCCGGTGAATTCGGCGGCGGCCGGCGTGGGCAGGACCGCCGCCACGGCGGTCATCCCGGCAAGCGTGCTTGCACTGAGCAACGAGACCTGGCGCCTGGTGGTCCGCAGCCAGGGCGCTGACCATGTCTTCGAGATCCTGCCGGCGGCAGGCGACACGGCGGCACAGCTCGCCGCTGCGCTGCAGGGCGCCCTCTCGCTGGCCGGCTTCGAGGCGGTCGTGCCGACCGGCACTTCGGCCATCAAGGTGACGAGCACCACCGGACGGTCGTTCAGCCTGAGGGTCGAGCGCGAGCTGAGCTACAGCTATGACGTCGTCGGCGCGTCGATCGAGCTCTCGGACATCGCCCGGAACCTGGCTTCCGCGATCGTCGCCTCCGGACCGACTGCGCTGACTGCGGCGTTCGCCGATGGCCAGTTGATCGTCGTCAGCGCGAGCGGCGCGGCGTTCCGCGTCCTGCCGCAGATCGTCTCGCCCAACGCGGTTGCCGTCGACAGCGGTGCACGCAGCGCGACGGTCGAATTCGACGGTGCCCCGGTGACCGGCGAGAACTGGACGCTGAGGCTGGGTAACGTCTCGTACGACGTCGTGATCGGAACGACGACCTATGTGGGCGGAACGGTCGTCACGCTCGCCGACCTGGTCGCCGCGTTTGCCGAGCAGATCAACGCCGATGCGCGGCCGGCCGGCGTCGCCTATGCCGCCGCGGTCGAACCGGACGACGGCTTGAAGCTCGTCATCGCGAACCGCGCAGGCACGTCGTTCACGCCGAGCGTGCAGGTCCAGCGCGTCAGCGGCTTCTCGGCCGACGCCGCCACGCCTAAGACCCTGAGCGCGGCGCTGGAGAGCACGGTGGCCGCGGGCGACGACTGGTTGCTGGATCTCGTGGTGACGGTCGCCGGGCCGGTGCCGGCGCTGTACGAGCGCGCAAGCGGCGACTTCGTGGCGCGCGCGCGCGTCGAGGGCAGCGTGGTGGCCGGCGAGACCTGGCGTGCGGTGCTCGGCTTCGACGACAACCGCCGGGTGTTCGATGCCGCGGGTCTCAACACGGGCGATGACGCGGTGGCCGTGGCGAATGCCCTGGCGACCGCGATCGATGCGGACGACGATTTCTCGGCGAGCGTCGAGAGCGGCACCTCGACGCTGGTCGTCACGCGCGGCGACGGCATCGGCTTCCTCCTCACGGTCGAGCGCGCGCGCAGTTACGCGTACACCGTGCTCGGCGGCGACGACGCAGCCGACGTCGCGAACCAGCTGGCCCAGGCCATCCGTGCGGATGGTCCGGCCTCGCTGAGCGCGACCGCCAAGGACGGCAGGCTGATCGTCGTCAGCCGCGACGGCCGCGCATTGTCCGCAGCGCTCACGATCGACCCGCAGCCCGAAGGCATCGCGCAGGCCGCGTTCGAGCGTGTCACGACGGTGACCCTCGCCGGGGCACCGGCGCCGCGCGAGACCTGGACGCTGAACTGGGGCAGCACGTCCTTCGTCGTGTCGGTCGGCGAGACCTACGGGGTGGACGGTCAGCCGGTTGTTGCCAACACGGTGGAAGACCTGGCGCAGATCTTCGCCGACGCGATTCGCGGCACGGCCGGGTTCCGCGCGATCACCGAGGGCAACAGCCTGGTGATCCTCAATCAGGGCGTCGATTTCGAAACGAGCCTGACGATCGTCCCGGCGCTCGAGAACACGAGCGAGCTGTACGACGTCGACGATACCTCCGGTCAGGCGGTGACGATCGAGCTGGCCGGGGACCCGGTCGTCGGCGAGGCGTGGACGGTGGTTCTCGACGACGGCACGCTCAGCTCGACGCACGCCTACCTGGTCGCCGACGGCGAGGCGCTTGGCGCCGTCGCCGCAGCGCTGGCCGCGCAGATCAACGCCAGCCCGCTGGCGGCGGACTACACCGCGACCACGGACGGCGACCGCCTCGTCGTCGCCAAGCGCACGAGCGGCGACTTTGCCNCCGCCACTCTGAGCGTGACTCCGGCAGGCTCCGCGCTGCTCGCCGGCAACATCACGTCGGCTGCTGCGACCCAGGGCGTCGCGGTGGGCGTGCTCAGCGGTGCTGCGGTCGTCGGCGAGACCTGGTCGGTGAACCTCGGCGTGGCGACGTACGCGCATGACGTCGCGAGCGGCGAGGACTTCGCCGACATCGCGCGCGCGCTGGCGCTCGAGATCATCGGCGACGGGACGACCGGCTTCACGGCGTTGGTGGAAGAGCCGGCGACCGAGGACGTCCACCTGATCGTCTTCAGCAACGACGGCTCGGCGTTCACCGCGACCTTTGGCGTCGCGCCGGCGGTCATCCCTGGAATCGCGCTGGGCGCATTCCAGGTGGATGCGACGAACAGCCTCCAGCTGCTGACGCTCGCCGGCGTCGCGGTGCCGGGCGACATCTGGATCCTCGATCCGGTCGTCGTGGACGGTCCCGAGACGGCAAGCTCTGCGGCCTCCGACTCGACGGCGACGGTCAGCATTGCGGGCACGGCGTTCTCCGACGAGCTCTGGCGGCTGCTGCTCACGCACGGCGGCGTCACGTACACGCTCGACGTCAACCCGAGCGCCGGGGACGGCGCCGAGACGATCGCCGCGCTGCTGGCCGCGGAGTCGGCGCCCGCGGGCTTCGCATTTGCGGCGCTTGGCGCCGACCTGACCGTGACGAACGGCGCCGGCGATGAGTTCACGATCTCGGTCGAACGGCTGCGCACCCTCCACGTGGTCAGCGAGGGCGAAAGCCTGGCTCAGATCGCGCAATCGCTGGCGCTGCGGATCAATGCGATTGCCGACGACGACAAGGCTGCGCTGGCGCGCGGCGAGACGGTCCTCGTCGCCCACCTGACCGACGGCGGCTACACCCCGGCCTTCCGCTTCACGGCGGGCA
>LJNS01000023.1 GCA_001303245.1 Gammaproteobacteria bacterium SG8_30 | reverse complement strand
CGGCGTGCCGTGGCTCTGCAGTGGTTTTCCGTGCCCGCCCGCCGTGCGCCGGAGGCGTGGGCCGGCACCGAGGGCGAGGGATTCCGCGTGCTCGCGGCGCGCGCTCACTCGCGCAAGCTCAGGCAGGGCGCGCTCGCCGGCAACCGCTTCGACGCTTCGGGCGCGAGGCGTCAAACCTCGCTCGCGTGCTCGACTGGGTCTCCGGAGCGCCGCTGCCGCGCGACCGCTCGCTGCGCTCGCTCGTCCTGTCCACGGCCCGCTCCCTGTGCTTCAACGCCGCTGCTGCGGCGCGGGTCTGCCCCGGTTCCTGGAACCGGCTGCTCGAGGGCGAGCTCGTGAACCTCGACGGCTCCGGCTCGATCTTCCTCGCGGAGGCGATCGACGCGGGACTCGTCGCACGCTGCGCCGCCGGCGACGTGCACCCGACCGGGCCGCTGCCGGGCGTGGGCGGGCCAGCCCCGCAGGCCGCGGCTGCGGACATCGAGCGGCAGGCCCTGTCCGCCTACGACGAGGTCATCGCGCGCCTGTCGGCCTTCGGCGTCGAGTCGGCGCGACGACCCCTGCGCTGTGTGCCGCAGAGCCTGCAGTGGAGCGCGGAGGCCGGAGCGCTCGAGCTGCGCTTCGCCCTGCCGCGCGGGGCATTCGCAACGGCGGTGCTGCGGGAAGTCGTGATGACGGTCGACGAGGCGGGCGAAACCGGGATCGACTGACGGCGCCCGTTCAACGCGCCAGCAGGACGTAGATGGCGCCCGTGCCGCCGTGCGCGGGCTTCGCGGAGCAGAAGGCGAGCACGTCGTCGTGCTTGCGCAGCCAGAGGTTGACCGACTTCTTGAGGACGGGCCCGCGCGGACCGGAACCGCGGCCCTTGCCGTGCACGATGCGCACGCAGGCGAGCCGGCGCGCGGCAGCGGATGACAGGAAGCTGCGAACGGCGTCCCGCGCCTCGACCGCTGTGAGGCCGTGCAGGTCGATCTCCTCCTCGATCGCGTAGCGGCCGCGGCGCAGGTTCCTCAGCACCGCATCGGAGACGCCGGCATGGCGGTAGAGGATCTCGTCGCCAGTCTCGACGCCGAGGTCCGCCGCGGCGTGCAGCAGGGACTCTTCGAGCACGGCGCGCTCGTCGGCACGGCGAAACGCCGCCCGCGGATCGGGCCGCGGACGCGTGGGCTCGTGCCGGCCGTGCTCGAGCGGACGCGCGTCCGACACGGCCCGGCGGAAGAGGTCCTTGTCGTCGCTGCTGCTCATCGCTCTCGGTGTGCTCCCTGCCCGCCAGCGCGATTGCCGGGCGACGGACGTTACAGAGCCCTCAGACCGCGCCGGCCCGAGCGAGTTTCGAGTATATTGCCCCGTCGCCACGGACACGACCCACGCTTCTTCGATTTGAAGATCCTGCTCGCCAACGACGACGGCTACCGTGCGGAGGGGCTGCTGCGCCTCAAGGAGGCGCTCGCCGGCATCGCGCCGATCACGGTCGTCGCGCCCGACCGCAATCGCAGCGGGGCGAGCAACTCGCTGACGCTCGACATGCCGTTGCGCGTGCAGCGGGCCGAGCAGGACGTGTACTACGTCATCAACGGCACGCCCACCGACTGCGTGCACCTCGCGATCACCGGCCTGTTCGAGGAAGACTTCGACATGGTCGTGTCGGGCATCAACGACGGCGCCAACCTCGGCGACGACGTCCTGTACTCGGGCACGGTGGCCGCGGCCGTCGAGGGGCGCTTCCTCGGCCTGCCGACGCTGGCCCTGTCGCTGGTGCCGCGCCGCGGCCCTCCGCAGCACTTCGAGTCCGCCGCGCAGGTCGCGCGGGAACTCGTCGAGAAGCTGCTTGCCTCGCCGCTGCCGCAGTCGACCATACTCAACGTCAACGTGCCGGACCTGCCCTACGAGCGCATCCGGGGGTTCCAGGCGACCCGGCTCGGCTATCGCCACCGTGCCGAGGCCATGGTCAGGGGCAGCGATCCGCGCGGTCGACCCATCTACTGGGTCGGCCTGGCGGGCGAAGGCCAGGACGCCGGACCGGGCACCGACTTCCACGCCGTCGCCAGCGACTTCGTCTCGGTCACGCCGCTGCAGGTGGACCTGACGCGCCACTCCGCGATCGAAGGGCTCCGGGGCTGGCTCGAGGGTCACGGCACGTGACGGCGGATCGGATCGCGGCCAGGTCCGGCATCGGCATGACCTCGGCGCGCACTCGCGAACGGCTGATCCAGCGGCTCCGCGAGCAGGGCATCCGCGACCCCCGGGTGCTGGACCGGGTCCGCAACGTGCCGCGGCACCTGTTCGTGGACGAGGCGCTTGCGAGCCGCGCCTACGAGGACACGGCCCTGCCGATCGGCTTCGGGCAGACGATTTCGCAACCCTACGTCGTCGCGCGCATGACCGAGGCCGTGACGGTAGGCGGCACGCCTGAGAAGGTGCTCGAGGTCGGCACGGGCTGCGGCTACCAGACGGCTGTCCTGGCGTCGCTGGTCGGCAGGCTCTACAGCATCGAGCGGATCGCGCCGCTGCTCGACAAGGCCCGGCAGCGTGCCCGGGACCTCGGCATCCGCAACGTGCGGTTCAAGCACGCGGACGGCGCCGAAGGCTGGAAGAGCCAGGCGCCGTTCGACGCGATCCTGGTGGCGGCCGCGCCGCACGCGGTGCCCATGAAACTGCTCGAGCAGCTGAAGGAGGGAGGGCGACTCGTCGCCCCAATCGGGCCCGAGGGCTCCCAGGAGCTGCTCAGGCTCACGCGCCGCGGCGACCAGTACATGCGCGAGCGGCTGGGTTTCGTGAGCTTCGTGCCGCTCGTCGGCGGGGTCTCCTAGGACCTCGCGCCAGGGGCCGATGCACGGCAAGTCAGCCGATCGACGGTTCACGCTGCTCAAGTCCTGCGGGGCGCTGCTCGCCGCAGCGGTGCTCGTGGTCGCCTGCGGCGGCGAGCCTCGCCGATCGCAGCCCCCCGAGTACTACACGGTCCGCAAGGGCGACACCTTGTACTCGATCGGCTGGCGCCATGGACTCGACTACCGGGACATCGCGCGCTGGAACGGGATCGGCCGGGACTACCGCATCGACGTCGGCCAGCGCCTGCGCCTGCGGCCGCCATCGGGCCGAGCCCACGCTTCCACGCGAGGCTCCGGCGGGTCTGCCTCGCCCCGTACGCCTCCTGCGCCGCTGCCGCAACCCCCGCCCTGGGTCTGGCCGGTCACGGGCGGCGTCGTGGTCGGGCAGGTACGCCAGCCCTCGGGCGGCGTCGGGCTGCGCATCGACGGCACGCTGGGCCAGCCCGTCTTCGCCGCCGCCGACGGCAAAGTCGTCTACACCGGCAGCGCGCTGCGTGGTTACGGGCAGCTGGTGATCGTGAACCACGCCCGGGGCTGGCTCACGGCCTACGGGCACAACTCCGCGGTGCTGGTCGGGGAGGGCGACGAGGTCCGCGCCGGCCAGCGCATCGCCGCCATGGGACTCGGGCCGAACCAGCAGCCCATGCTGTACTTCGAGGTCCGGATCGAGGGCAAGCCGGTCGACCCGCTCACGCAGCTGCCCCGTCGCTAGGCAGGAGGGATCGAGCAGGCGCGGTCCGGTCGGGGCGGGCTAGAGGATGATGGCCAACGCGACGCGCCGACCCTCGGCGAGCAGGACGTTGTAGGTGCGGCAGGCCGCGCCATTGTCCATGACCTCGAGCCCGACGCCGCGCCCGGCCACGGCGGCGAAGAGCGAAGGCTCCGGGAACACCTGTCTCTCGCCGGTCCCCAGGATGACGATTTCGGGCTCCAGGCTCAGCACGTCCTCGAGCCGTTCCGGCGACAGCGCGGCTGCGTCACCGACCGGCCAGTCCTCCAGCAGACGATCGGCCGTGACGATGGCGCTCGAGACGACGACGCGCTCGCCGACGCGCAGCTCGCCGCGCCTGTGCGAGGCCACGACGTTGACGCGGCCGGGTTGGTCGAGCGTGAACTTCATGCTTACGGTCCTTGACGGACTATAACGCGGTTGGCCCCTGCCACGGGCGCGCTATCATCTGCGGCCCATGACGCGGCTGTCGCTGGCAATCACCGACTTTGCAGTGCCCGGGGACGGCGATGCGCCCGTTCCACGACTGCCCTCGCTCGAGCGACTCCTCGCGCGCGGTGAGCAGTCGCTGCCGTCGGTTGCCGGCTGGCGGCACTGGGTGCTGGCGCAGGCAGGGATGCAGGCTGACCGCAACCTGCCCGTCGCGGCGACGATTGCCGGCCGTCCGGGCCACTGGGCGCTGGCGACACCCGTGCACCTGGTGGCGGGGCTCGAGCACCTGCACATCGATCCCGCCGGCCTGCCGGCCCTTTCGCCGCCGGAGCAGCAGGTCCTCGCGGACTCCTTCAACCGGATGTTCGGCCCCGACGGGCTCGAGCTCTCCTTCGAGGATGGGGCAGCCCTCCTGCGCATGCCGGCCCCCTTCATGGCTGCGACCCACGATCCGGAGGTCCTGGCTGGAAGGGAGGCGGGTGCTTGGCTGCCTTCCGGGCCGGACGGGGCGAAGCTCAGAAAGCTCATGACCGAATTCCAGATGTGGCTGCACGACCACCCGCTCACCGCGGCGCGCGAGTCGCGCGGGGACATCCCGGTCAACGCCCTGTGGATCTGGGGAGAAGGCGGCGAAGCGCTGTCGCCGACCTCACCGGCGCTGCCGCGACTCGCAAGCGGCGATGCCTTCCTGAGGGCGCTTTGGCGACGCGCCGACGCAGAGGCGGCAGGAACCCCGCCGGCGCTCGAGCCATGGCTCGAAACGATGAGCGGCGAGCACGCGCTGGCGACCCTGGGAATCGGCCAGGTGGACGATGCCGGCACGCACGCGGAGGCGCTGGAGCGGATCGAGGCGCGCTGGTTCGCGCCCCTCGTCGACGCGCTAGGCGACGCGAGCCTGTCCGAGGTGCGCCTGTTCCTCGCCGGCCGCGAGCTCGTCGTGCGTCCCCAGGACCGGATCCGCTTCTGGCGCAGGCGCCGCGCCTGGACGGAAGCGCTCGGTTGAGGGGGAGGGAAATCCTGCGGCGACCGCCGGCGGCGGCGACGGGGCTTCCGTCCCGCCTGCATCCCGTGCTGCGGCGGGTCTATGCGGCGCGCGGCGTACGCAGCGCCGTCGAGCTCGACCTGGCGCTCGGCCGGTTGCTGCCCGTGTCGTCGCTCGAGGGCGTGGACGCGGCGGTCGAACTGCTGCTCGGGCACCTCGAGCGGGGCTCGCGCATCGTCGTGGTGGGCGACTACGACGCGGACGGTGCGACCAGCACCGCACTCGTGGTTCGCCAGCTCGGGCGGCTCGGCTTTAGCAACGTCGGGTTCAAGGTACCGGACCGCCTGCGTCACGGGTACGGGCTGACGCCAGGCCTGGTCGACGAACTCGCCGTCGACTCGCCGCGGCTGCTCGTCACGGTCGACAACGGGGTCGCCGCGAATGCCGGCGTCGAGGCAGCCATGCGTCACGGCATCGAGGTGCTGGTCACGGACCACCACCTGCCGCCCGAGGACTTGCCGCGGTGCGCCGCCATGGTCAACCCGAACCTCCGGGACTCGGGCTTCGCGAGCAGGTCGCTCGCCGGCGTCGGCGTCGCTTTCTACCTGATGGCGGCGCTGACACGGCATCTGGAGCAGTGCCGTGGCGTGCGCCAGCCGCCGGTCGCCGACCTGCTCGACCTCGTGGCCCTCGGCACGGTCGCCGACCTGGTGCCGCTCGATCACAACAACCGCATCCTCGTCTCCGAGGGGCTCAGGCGCGCCCGGGCGCGGCGGGGCGTGGAAGGGATCCGTGCGCTGGCCGAGGTGGCCAACCGGAATGTCGCGGCGCTCTCGGCACGCGACCTGGGCTTCGCCGTGGCCCCGCGCCTGAACGCGGCCGGCCGCATCGACGACATGACCATCGGTATCCGCTGCCTGCTCGCCGACGAACCGGACGAAGCGCTGCGGCTGGCGGCGAGACTGCACGAGCTGAACGCCGAGCGGCGCGAGATCGAGGAGCGGATGCGCGGCGAGGCGGTCGAGATCCTGCGGCGCATCCGGATCGAGGAGGGCAGCCTTCCGCCAGGAGTTGCACTGTTCGACGAGGCCTGGCACCCCGGCGTCGTGGGGCTCGTGGCCTCGCGGATCAAGGAGCGCGTGCATCGCCCGGTGGCGGCGTTCGCCGCCGTCGATGGAGACGAGCTGCGCGGGTCGGTTCGCTCGGTCGACGGCGTCCACGTCCGGGACGTCCTCGAGGCGATCGACGCCCGTCAGCCCGGGCTGATCGAGCGCTTCGGAGGGCATGCCATGGCGGCCGGCCTGACGCTCAGGCGCTCCTGCTACCGGCGCTTTGCCGACGCCTTTGCCGAGGAGGTCGGTCGTTGGCTCTCGACCGAGCAGATGCGCGGCATCCTGCAGAGCGACGGGGAGCTCGGCCCGGGCGAGCTGACGCTCGAGACGGCCTGCGCGATCAGGGATGGCGGACCCTGGGGGCAGGGCTTTCCCGAGCCACTGTTCGACGGGGAATTCGAGGTGGTGGAGGCGCGTACGGTCGGCCGCAGGCACCTGAAGCTGTGGACGCGGCCGGCACCGGATTCCCGCCCCGTCGAGGCGATCGCCTTCGGCTATCTGGACGACGCGGCAGCACCGCCGGTGCGGGCAGGAGAACGCGTGCGCCTCGCCTACCGCCTGGAGGCCACCGAGTTCGGGGGCACCCCACGTCCCGAGCTCAAGCTCGAGTGGGTCGGGCCCGCGGGCGGGACCTGACCCGAACTGCTAAAATTCATCCTTTCGTCCAGCAGGATTGTCCACCCATGGAAGTCGCGCCTCTTCGCCGACACCTCAAAGACCTCGATCAGCGCCTCGCCGCGCTGAGGGGGTATCTTTGAGTACGGCCGTAAGCGCGAGCGACTCGAAGAGATAAACCGCGAACTCGAGAATCCCAGGATCTGGGACACGCCGGATCGCGCCCAGGAGCTCGGTCGGGAGCGGGCCCGGCTCGAGGCCACGGTGGAGGAGCTCGCAGGCCTCGGCAAAGGCCTCGCGGACAGCGTCGAGCTGCTGGAACTGGTCGAGGCGGAGGAGGACGAGGGCGGCTTCGCAGAGCTCGAGCGCGATGCGAAGGCGCTGACGAAGCGGGTCGAGGCGCTCGAGTTCACCCGCATGTTCCCTGGGGAGATGGACTCGCACAACGCCTTCGTCGACATCCAGGCGGGAGCCGGCGGCACGGAGGCACAGGACTGGGCCCAGATGCTCATGAGGATGTACCTGCGCTGGGCCGACGAGCACGGCTTCCGTGCAGAGGTGGTCGACGAAAGCCCGGGCGAAGTCGCCGGCGTCAAGGGAGCGTCCGTCAAGATCGACGGCGACTACGCCTACGGCTGGCTGCGCACCGAGACGGGCGTGCACCGGCTGGTCCGCAAGTCACCCTTCGACGCCGGCAACCGTCGGCACACGTCGTTCGCCTCGGTGTTCGTCTCGCCCGAGGTCGACGACGACATCAGCATCGAGGTGAACCCGGCGGACATCGAGACCGACACCTACCGGGCCAGCGGCGCGGGCGGGCAGCACGTGAACAAGACGGACTCGGCCGTCCGCCTCAAGCACGTACCGACGGGCATCGTCGTCGCCTGCCAGAGCGAGCGGAGCCAGCACAAGAACCGGTCGACGGCGATGAAGATGCTCAAGGCCAAGCTCTACGAGCTCGAGGTGAACAAGCGCAACGCGGCCGCCAAGGTGCTCGAGGACCAGAAGACCGACGTCGGCTGGGGACACCAGATCCGGTCCTACGTGCTGGACCAGTCGCGCATCAAGGACCTGCGCACGGGCATAGAAGTGGGGAATACACAGGCGGTGCTCGACGGGGATCTCGACGATTTCATGAAGGCCAGCCTGAAGCAGGGACTGTGAGCGACCAGCAGAGATGTCAGAACGGGAACAGGAACGGGAACAGGGCGGCGGTGCGGACGACAACGCACTGATCGCGGAGCGGCGGGCGAAGCTCAGCCGCATCCGGGAGCAGGGCGTCGCCTTTCCGAACGACTTCCGGCGGGATGCGCTGGCGGGGGATCTCCACGCGACGTTCGATGGGCACGGCAACGAGTCGCTGGAGGCCGACCCCGTCCGGGTGCGGGTCGCAGGGCGCATGCTGTTCAAGCGGGTGATGGGCAAGGCGTCCTTCGCCAAGCTGCAGGACGCGACCGGCCAGATACAGGTCTACCTGCAGGCGAACGCGCTCGGTGGCGACTACGACGCCTTCAAGGGCTGGGACGTGGGCGACATCGTCGGTGCCGAGGGCACGCTGATGCGCACCCGGGCCGGCGAGCTGTCGGTCAAGGCCGAGTCGGTGCGCCTGCTGACCAAGTCGCTGCGGCCGCTGCCCGACAAGTGGCACGGCCTTACCGACACGGAGACCCGGTACCGGCAGCGCTACGTCGACCTGATCGTCAGCCAGGAGAGTCGTGCGACCTTCCGGACGCGCACGCAGATCGTCCGCTACCTGCGCGCGTTCCTGGACGCGCAGGGCTTCATGGAGGTCGAGACCCCCATGATGCAGCCGATACCGGGCGGCGCGGCTGCGCGGCCGTTCGTGACGCACCACAATGCGCTCGATCTCGACATGTACCTGCGCATCGCGCCGGAGCTCTACCTGAAGCGCCTGGTCGTCGGCGGCTTCGAGCGCGTGTACGAGATCAACCGCAACTTCCGCAACGAAGGCCTGTCGACCCAGCACAATCCCGAGTTCACGATGCTGGAGCTCTACCAGGCCTACGCGGACTATCGCGACCTGATGGACCTGGTGGAGAGGATGATCCAGGGACTGGCCGACACGATCGTCGGCAGCCGCGAGGTCGACTACCAGGGCCACCGATACGACCTGCACGGCCCGTTCCGGCGGGTGACCATCGAGCAGGTGATCCTCGAACAGAACCCGCAGCTCGACGCCTCGCGCCTGCGCGACGTCGAGTACCTGCGCCAGGTCGCGGAGCCCCTCGGCATCCCGGTCGGTGCGCACGACGGGCCCGGCAAGCTGCAGATCGAGATCTTCGAGAAGACCGGCGAGCACACGCTGCTCCAGCCGACCTTCGTCCATGCCTACCCGGCGGAAGTCTCGCCGCTGGCGCGACGCAACGATGTGGATCCGTTCGTCGCCGACCGCTTCGAGTTCTTCGTCGGTGGCCGGGAACTCGCGAACGGTTTCTCCGAGCTCAACGATGCGGAGGAGCAGGCCGAGCGCTTCCGGGAGCAGGTGGAGCGCAAGACGGCGGGCGACGAGGAGGCGATGTTCTACGATGCCGACTACGTCCGCGCGCTCGAGTACGGGCTGCCGCCCACGGCCGGGCTGGGCGTCGGGGTCGACCGGCTGGTGATGCTGCTGACGGATGCGCCGAGCATCCGGGACGTGCTGCTGTTCCCGCACATGCGGCCCGAAGCGCAGTGAGCGATGCGGCCCTCCCCATCGCCGTATTCGATTCGGGTGTCGGCGGGCTCACGGTCCTGCGGGCCCTGCGAGCGGAAATGCCCGAGGAGGACTTCATCTACCTCGGCGACACGGCGCGCCTGCCCTACGGCACCAAGAGCGCGGACACCGTCTGCCGCTATGCCCTCCAGGCCAGCGCACTCCTCGTGGACCGCGGCGTCAAGTGCCTGGTCGTGGCCTGCAACACTGCCTCTTCCGTGGCCCTGCCCGCGCTCGACGCCCGCTTCGGCCCGCTTCCCGTCGTCGGCGTGATCGAGCCCGGCGCGTCGGCCGCGGTGCGGGCATCCGGCACTGTACGCGTGGCCGTCATCGCGACCGAGGGAACGGTTCGAGGCAACGCCTATCCTCGCGCCATCGCCCGGATCCGGCCTGACGTCGAAGTGATCCAGCGCGCCTGCGCCCTGTTCGTGTCGCTCGCCGAGGAGGGCTGGACGGACGGGCCCATCGCCGAGGCCGTCGCGCGCCGCTACCTCGAGCCGCTGTTCCGCGCCGAGGAGCCGCCGGACACCCTGCTGCTCGGTTGCACCCACTTTCCCGCGCTGATGGCCCCGATAAGGCGGGTGCTGGGCGAGCGCGTGAGAATCGTGGATTCGGCGGCCACGACGGCGGAGGCCACCGACGCATGCCTGTCGAGCCTCGGGCTCAGGCGCCGCTCGGGCATCGGCTCTGTGCACCTCGCGGCGACGGACGGCCCCGAGCGCTTTGCGCGGGTCGGATCGATCTTCTCGGGCGAACCAATCAATCCTGACGACGTCGAGTTGCTCGACCTCTGAGGCCGGACGAGACCCGCCGTCGCGCCTTGCCCCGAGGCGTTCTCGGTGCCGGGCGGGGCGGCCGTCACTCGCCCGCGCTGTGAAAGCGCAGCACGCGCTGCTGGTCGTGGCTCGAGCGACCCGAGCGGTGGCCGACGTCGTAGAGGGAGCCGATGTCCTCGACTTCCAGGCCGTGCCGGGCCCCGAGGGCGCGGTACTGCTCGAGGCTCCGCCAGACCACCGGGAATTCCTTCCAGCGTTTGGGGTTCCTGCTGCCGATGTGAACGTTCGCATAGAGCGAGCCGCCGGCCGCGAGCTGCCGCCCGACGAAGTCGATGCAGCCTTCGAGCACCTCGTCCGGCATGTGGAAGAGCACCGAGAAAGCCCAGGCGAAGTCGAAGCGCGTCGGCAGGGACAAGGCCTTCAGGTCGCTCGCGTGGACGAGATGCGCGCCCTTTCCGGCAAGTCGATGTTGCTCCAGTTCCCGGCGGGCCTCGGCGAGCGCCTCCTCCCGCGCCTCGATGCCATAGTAGTTGCCCTCGTCGAGATACTCGATGATCGGGATGCCGCCGCGCAACGTGCCGCAGCCGATGTCCACGACCTTGTGACCGGGCTGCAGGCCCCGGTTGAGGAGGAAGGCGAGCTGGAAGTCGCGCTTCATCTTCCAGAGGCTGGCGGAGCCGACCAGGTCGTGCCGCGACCTCTGCCGGCGCTCGGCCCGGCTGAGGCCGGCGAACAGCGACGAGATCGCGGCGGACAGGCGGCTCGCGAACCGGCTCATGCCAGGTACTCCGGCCGTGTGCCTAGCGTCCATCGGGGCCGTTCGTATGGCTGCCGGCCGCTCATGTCGCGCCGACCGCATCCGGCACGGCATAGGGAAGCGGCTCCGGGGTGCAGGTCGCACCCCCTTCCTCCGCGAGCAAGCCGGTCCCGCACGCATCGAGATTGACGACGGCGAGCAGCTCGGACCTTCCCCGGTGGCTTGCGACGCGAACGACTTCGCCGACCTTGGTCCCGCCCTGAAGGAGCGCGGAGCCGGCCGACGGCAGGCCGGGGCCGGTCAGGTGATACCGGAAGAGTCGGCGCTTGATGCGGCCGAGGTTCTGCGTGCGGGCGACGATCTCCTGGCCGGGATAGCAGCCCTTGCGGAAGCTGACCGCACCGAGCAGGTCGAGGTTGAGCATCTGGGGTACCCACGCCTCCGACGTGGCCGGGTACACCTCCGGCTCGCCGAGCGACACGGCCAGCGCATCCCAGGCGCCGTCGGGTGCCGCCGGCCAGCGATCCCGCAGCGCGGCGACCGGCCCCGGCGTGCCGATCGCCAGACATCGCGGGCCTGGCAGCTGCGCCAGTCGAACTTGACTGCCCTCGCCCAGCGAGAGGCCGGCGAGCACACCGGTCGTCGCGCCCGCCAGCCCGGCGACGGCCAGCGTCGACGAGGCGTCCTCGATCCGGACCCTGGCTCGAAGCACGAACCTGGCCAGCCGTTCTGCCACGTCGCCCGCGAGGGCGCGCGGCATCAAGGCCAGGAAGCCGTCCTCGGTCGGCACCAGCCGCATCAACGCGATGACCCGGCCCTGTGGCGAGCACCAGGCCGCAAGCTGGCCGGAGTCCGGCGCCAGGATCCTGATGTCTGCCGTCAGCTGGCCCTGCAGGAAGGCCGCCGCGTCGGGGCCGGCCACTCGCAGCGTGCCGACCTCGCCGACGTCGTGAAACTCGATCGTGGGCATGCCTCGAATACTACTAGACTCGTAGACCGGGGCGTCGCGGGACCGCCCGGCGCTCGGCTCGGATCCGCACGGGCTCGATGCACGCCCGGCGCACATCTGCGCGATCCCGGTACAAACAGGATGGGATAAACGGAGCCGATCTGGCAGAATCGTTGCGATGCAAAACGAGCGCCTTCCCGAGGATCAACCCGGGTCGACCGACCCTGACCCGAAGCCGCCCGGCGAGCCGCCGCGACGGCCGCGCGAGGTCGGCGGTCCGCCGGGCCCGGAGCCGACCCGCTTCGGGGACTGGGAAAAAGGGGGCCGCTGCATCGACTTCTGAATCCTGCGTGCGCGGCTCCCCTCGGGCAGGCCCGGACGGCCCGCCCCGGCAGCCTCGCGCGACACCGGAGAGGGCTCCATGTCGAGCGATTCGAGACCTTTGTCGCCGCACCTGCAGGTGTACCGCCCGATGTACACCATGGTGCTGTCCATTTCCCACCGGGCCACGGGCGTACTCCAGTCGGTCGGCCTGCTGCTCCTTGCCTATTGGCTCGTGGCAGCGGCGGGCGGTAAGGAGTCATACGCCGTGGCCGCCAAGGTTTTCGCGAACCCCTTCGTCAAACTCGCGATCGCCGGCTGGATCGTGGCCTTCTGGTACCACCTGTTTGCGGGCGTCCGGCACCTCGTGTGGGATGCGGGCTTCGGGTTCGAGAAGCAGACCGCGCGCCGCAGCGGTCGCTTGATCGTCGTGCTCGCAGTGCTTGCCTCCCTGTTCACCCTGGCGCTCGCCTGGCGACACCTGGGGGGTGCGGCATGAGCCTGCGCTCTCCCCTGGGGCGGGTCCTGGGACACGGTTCTGCCCGCGAGGGCGTGCACCACTGGTGGCACCTGCGGACCAGTTCCGCGGCGCTGGTCGTGCTGGGCGTCTGGTTCGCCTTCGCGGTCCTGACGCTGCCCGACCTCGGCCACAAGACGGTCACGACCTGGATCAGCCGGCCCGTAACGGCGGTCATGCTGCTCCTGTTCGTCACCGTCGCGACCTGGCACTCGGCGCTCGGCGTGCAGGTCGTCGTCGAGGACTACGTGCGCGGCAAGGGAGCCAGGGTCCTCACGCTGGTCGTCGTCCGTTTCCTGCACGTGCTGGTCGGGGTCGCCGCCGCGTTCGCCGTCCTCAGGCTTGCTCTGGGAGGCTAGGGATGCCGTCGTACTCCTTCACAGACCACAGCTACGACGTCGTCGTGGTCGGCGCCGGCGGTTCGGGCCTGCGCGCCACCATGGGGCTTGCCGAGGCCGGGCTCAGCACGGCCTGCGTCTCCAAGGTGTTCCCGACGCGCAGCCACACCGTGGCGGCGCAGGGCGGCATCAGCGCAGCGCTCGGCAACATGGGTGAGGACGACTGGCGCTTCCACTTCTACGACACGATCAAGGGCTCGGACTGGCTCGGCGACCAGGACGCGATCGAGTTCATGTGCAAGGAGGCGCCGAGCGCCGTGCTCGAGCTCGAGCACTTCGGCGTGCCGTTCTCGCGGACGGAGGACGGGCGGATCTACCAGCGGCCGTTCGGGGGCATGACGACCCACTACGGCAAGGGCATCGCGCAGCGGACCTGCGCCGCGGCAGATCGTACCGGTCACGCGATGCTGCACACGCTCTATCAGCAGTCGCTCAAGCACAGCGCCAATTTCTTCATCGAGTTCTTCGCGATCGACTTGATCATGGAGGACGGCGCCTGCCGCGGCGTGGTCGCCCTCGACATGGCCACCGGCACCCTGCACCGTTTCCGCGCCCACGTGACGATCCTGGCCACCGGCGGGTACGGCAGGGCGTATTTTTCCTGCACTTCGGCGCACACCTGCACCGGCGACGGCGGCGGCATGGTGCTGCGCGCCGGCCTGCCGCTGCAGGACATGGAGTTCGTGCAGTTCCATCCGACGGGCATCTACGGTGCCGGCTGCCTGATCACGGAAGGCGTCCGCGGCGAGGGCGGCATCCTGCGGAATTCGACCGGCGAGCGCTTCATGGAGCGCTACGCCCCGAACGCCAAGGACCTCGCTTCCCGGGACGTCGTGAGCCGCTCGATGACTATCGAGATCCGCGAGGGTCGCGGCGTCGGGCCGGGTCGCGATCACATCCACCTGCACCTGGAGCACCTCGGCGCGGAGGTGATCCAGAAACGGCTGCCGGGCATCGCGGAAACGGCCCGGATCTTCGCCGGCGTCGACGTGACCCGCGAGCCGATTCCCGTGCTGCCGACCGTGCACTACAACATGGGCGGCATCCCCTGCAACGTCAACGGCGAGGTCGTGACCCGCCGCGGCGACGACGTGAACGCCGTCGTGCCGGGGCTGATGGCCGTCGGGGAGGCAGCCTGTGTCTCCGTGCACGGCGCCAATCGTCTCGGCTCGAACTCGCTGCTCGACCTCGTCGTGTTCGGGCGCGCTGCCGCGCAGCACTGCGCGAGGCGGGTCGAGCCCGGTACCCGCCACCGTCCGTTGCCGAAGGACGCGGGCGAGATCGCGGTCGAGCGGCTCGATCGCTACCGCAACGCCGAGGGCTCGCGTCCGACCGCGGAGCTGAGACTCGAGATGCAGCGCATCATGCAGAACGACGCCGCGGTGTTCAGGACGGGTGAGACGCTGCAGGAGGGCTGCGACAAGCTCGGGACCACCTTCGAGCGGCTCGCGGACGTCAGGGTCAGCGACCGGTCGCTGGTCTTCAACACGGACCTGGTCGAGACGCTCGAATTCGAGAACCTGCTGCTGCAGGCTGCGGCGACCATCCACTCGGCCCGCAACCGTACGGAGAGCCGCGGCGCCCATGCGCGCGAGGACTACCCCGATCGGGACGACGGCAGCTGGCTGAAGCACACGCTGGCCTGGGTCAGCCCGGCCGGCGAGGTGCGGTTCGACTACCGGCCGGTGGCGCTGGGCACCCTCACGGACGAGGTCGAGTCCATCCCGCCCAAGGCGCGCACCTACTGAGGCTCCGCCCGCTCAACGCTTACCGACGACGAGATCCCCATGGCCGAGTTCCGACTACCCGACAACTCCCGCTACAAGGACGTCCCCGGGCGCCGCTTCAAGGCCTCGCCGGGCGCGACCCGGGTCCGCACGTTCAGGATCTACCGCTGGGATCCGGACGCCGGGGAGAAGCCGCGCATCGACAGCTACCAGGTCGACCTCGACCGTTGCGGCCCGATGGTCCTGGACGCGCTGATCAAGATCAAGAACGAGGTCGACGCCTCGCTGACCTTCCGGCGGTCCTGCCGGGAAGGTATCTGCGGCTCCTGCGCCATGAACATCGACGGCGTCAATATGCTCGCCTGCACCACGGCCATCGAGGACGTGAAGGGCGAAGTGCGGATCTTCCCGTTGCCGCACATGCCGGTCATCAAGGACCTCGTCCCGGACCTGAGCAACTTCTACGCCCAGTACGCGTCGGTGAAGCCGTGGCTGCAGACGCGGACCCCGGCTCCGCCGGACCGCGAGCGGCTGCAGAGCCCGACCGACCAGGAGATGATCGACCGGCCGAGCGCGTGCATCCTCTGTGCCTGCTGTTCGACCAGCTGCCCGAGCTACTGGTGGAACGGGGATCGCTATCTCGGGCCAGCCGCGCTGCTCGCTGCCTATCGCTGGATCGTGGACACGCGCGACGAGGCGACGGGCGAGCGGCTCGACGAACTGGAGGATCCGTTCCGCCTGTACCGCTGTCACACGATCATGAACTGTACGGAGGCCTGTCCCAAGGACCTCAATCCGGCCCGTGCCATCGCCGACATCAAGAAGATGATGGCCGAGCGGCAGTACTGAGGTCCCCGTGCCCGGCCGCGAGGAAGCCCGGCTCGGCCGGCTGCGCTGGCGCTGCAGACGGGGCATGAAGGAACTCGACCTCGTGCTGGCAGGCTGGCTGGAGCACCGCTACGCAGGTTCGCCGCCCCACCTGCGTTCCGCCTTCGAGCGGCTGCTCGAGGCGCAGGACCCCGAACTCGTGAACTGGCTGTTCAGACACGACCGGCCGGCCGATCCCGACCTTGCCGCGCTCGTCGATGAAATGCTGGACCGTACGCGCTGAGCCGGCCCGGTGCCGCGCGCTCGAGGCGATGGCCTGCACGGCTTTCGCGGGCGCGACGCTGGTTCCGTGGCTTGCGGGAGTCGAGCCGCCGGCCGCGGCCGTGCTGGCGACCTGCGCGCTGACGGGACTGCGTGCGGCTATCCTCACCGTTCCGGGACCACGCGCGCCGCTCTGCCGGCTGGAGGGGGGCGGTCGCGGCTGGGTGGCCGTCCTGAAGGACGGACGGTCGGTGCCCGCGGCGATCCTGCCCGGGACCCGCGTCCTTCCGTGGATCGTGCTGTGCCGGCTGGCGGTCGACGGGCGGCGGGTCGGGTGGTCGGTGCCTCGCTCCGCGGTCTCCGCAAGCGACTTTCGCAGGCTAAAGGGTGCCCTGCGTGCGAGCGCCGGCGGGGCGGCTTGCTAGAATCAAGCCATGTCCGACAGGGAGGCAACCCGCGTCACGGTATCCCGCAAGGCAGCGAACTTCTCGGAGTGCCGCTGGTCAGACCCAGCGTGGATACGGCAGGCGCCTTGCTGACGACTTTGCCGACCGGGCCAGATACCGGCGATCTCGCGCTCGTGCGGCGCGTCCAGAAGGGCGACAAGTCCGCCTTTGACGCGCTCGTGCTCAAGTACCAGCACAAGGTCCTGAAGCTGGTGCAGCGCTACGTGCGCGACCAGGCGGAGGCCGAGGACGTAGTGCAGGACGCCTTCATCAAGGCCTACCGGGCCCTGCCGGCCTTCCGCGGCGACAGCGCGTTCTACACCTGGTTGTACCGGATCGCGATCAACACGGCGAAGAACGCGCTGGTCTCGGCCGGGCGACGCCCGCTGAGCTTCGACCTCGACGCGCCGGATGCCTCCGGCGCAGAGTTCCAGGCGCGTCTCAAGGACACCGACACGCCCGAGCGTCTGCTGCTGACGGAAGAGATCCGCGGCAAGGTCAATCGGGCCATCGACGAGCTGCCCGAAGACCTGAGGACGGCGATCGTGCTGCGCGAGATCGAAGGTATGAGCTACGAGGAGATCGCGCGCACGATGGAGTGCCCGGTCGGCACGGTGCGCTCACGGATTTTTCGCGCCCGGGAAGCGATCGATCGACACCTGCAGGAGGTGTTCGAGGGCGGACTGGGACGCGGTGGGGACGAGTCATGACGAACACGGTGAAAGAACAGCTTTCGGCCTTCCTCGACGGCGAGCTGCCCGAGGCGGAGACGACGCTGTTGCTCAAGCGGCTGGAGCGGGACGACGAGCTCAAGGGCACGCTGTCGCGCTATTCGCTGATCGGCGCCGCGCTCCGCGCGGAGGGCGCCGTCGTGGATGCCAGCAACGTGGCTTCGCGGGTCCGGGCGGCGCTCGTGACCGAGCCCGCGCTCGGCGCCCGGCGCCTGTCCCGCTGGCTGCGCCCGGTCGCGGGACTGGCGACGGCGGCCGGTGTCGCGGCCGCGACGGTGGCACTGCTGCCGTTCTTGTTCGGTGGAGACGAGGCCCCGACGGTCGTGGTGGCCCAGACGCCGGTGGCCGTTCCCGCGGCGGCTACGAGCCTGGCCGACGAGGCGGTCGTCCCGGTGGTGGCCGTCGTCGACGAGTCGCCGCCTGCCTACACGATTCCGCCGCCGGTCGAGGCTGCCACCTCGCCGCTTTCCTCTGCCCAGCTGGCGTCCTACCTGGTGGCGCACAGCGAGTACGTCTCGCCCCTCGCGCGCCGCAGCGTCCTCAGCGCCGTGACCGTCGAGAAACCCGACGTAGAGTCGCCTCCCGCTCCTGCGACGCCGGAGGGGGACGCGCCCCGGTGATGCGCTGGGGCGCGGTCGCCGCGCTGTCGCTCGCGATGCTGTCCGCTCCGGCGAGCCGGGCTGCCGAGCAGGACGGCCGCCTCTGGCTGCAGCGCATGACCGAGGCACTCGCCTCCAGGTCATACGTAGGCGAGTTCGTGCTGGAGGGTCCGCAGCATGCAGAGCGCATGCGGATCGTCCACTGTGTCCGCGACGGAGTGGTGAGCGAGCGCCTGGTGTCACTGTCGGGGCCGGGCCGCGAACTGGTTCGCAACGGCGACGAGGTGACCGCCTTCCTGCCGGACAAGCGCCTCGCCGTAATCGAGCGGCGCGCGGACCGGGGCGGGCTGCTCGGCACCTTGCCCCGCTTCGACGCCGATCTCGATCGTTGGTACGAGGTCCGGCTCGAGGGCCGGGTCCCGGATCTCAATGGGCGCCCGGCCACCGTCATCGTCGTGGATCCCCGGGACGACTACCGTTTCGGGCATCGGCTGTGGCTCGACGAGGGCTCCGCGATGCCCGTCCGCACCGAGCTCATCGACGACTCGGGCCGGGTCATCGAACGGCTCCGGTTCACGCGCCTGGAAATCCATGCATCGATCCCCGACGAGCAGCTGCAGCCGGGGGTCGACCCCCGGGACTTTCGCTGGGTCCGGCAGGCGGCGGAGCCGCCGGAGGCGCCGGTCCGCTGGCAGGTGCGCGAGCCGCCGCCCGGTTTCCGGGTCTCGGCCAGCGCCCTGCAGAACATGGTCGGCGTGCCGGCCCCGGTGAGCCAGCTGGTACTCTCGGACGGTCTCGCCTCGGTCTCGGTGTTCATCCACGCGACCACCGAGGGGCGCGAGCCGACGAACGGCGCCAGCCGCATGGGCGCGTCGTCGGCCTTCTCGACCGTGATCGGCGGGCACGAGGTCACCGCGATCGGCGAGGTGCCGCAGCGGACGCTCAAGGCCATTGTGGGCGGCGTGGTGCCGACGCAGGATGGCGGCTGAGCGCCCCCGGCTCGTCGTCTGGTCGCGCGCGGGGTGTGGCCTCTGCGACGAGCTGCTGGAGGACCTCGGCCCGTGGCTTGCCGCGCGCGGACTCGACGCAGAGGTCCGCGACGTGGACGAGGATCCGGAGGCGAAGCGCCGCTTCGGCCTCAAGGTGCCGGTCCTGACCGTCGACGGGGAGATCGCCTGTCACGGGCGACTCGATGCGGAGGAGCTCGACCGGCTGCTTGGCGGGCAGTTCTGAAGACCGTGAGCGCGGCCGCTGCCCGCCGGGTCCGGCTGCTATAATCCGCCGCTTTCCGGCACCTCCGAGCTTTCATCCGGGGACTTCCGGCGCAGCACGCGCTGCGGATCTCGTGCAGAGTTGTCCCTGATGCAGCACATCCGAAACTTCTCCATCATCGCGCACGTCGACCACGGCAAGTCGACGCTCGCCGACCGGATCATCCAGATCTGCGGCGGGTTGACGGACCGCGAGATGCAGGAGCAGGTGCTCGACTCGATGGAACTCGAGCGCGAGCGGGGCATCACCATCAAGGCCCAGTCGGTCACGCTGCGTTATCGGGCGCGGGACGGCGCGGGCTACCAGCTCAACTTCATCGACACCCCGGGGCACGTCGACTTCTCCTACGAAGTGTCGCGATCGCTCGCAGCCTGCGAGGGGGCGCTGCTGGTCGTCGATGCGGCGCAGGGTGTCGAGGCGCAGAGCGTCGCCAACTGCTACACGGCGATCGAGCAGGGGCTCGAGGTCGTACCGGTCATCAACAAGATCGACCTGCCCTCGGCAGACGCGGACCGCGTGATCCGCGAGATCGAGGACATCATCGGCATCGAGGCCCGTGATGCGGTGCGGGTCAGTGCCAAGACCGGGCAGAACGTGCCCGACCTGCTCGAGGCGCTGGTCAGCCGCATTCCCGCCCCCGGCGGCCGCGAGGACGCGCCGCTGCAGGCGCTGATCGTGGACTCCTGGTTCGACAACTACGTCGGCGTGGTGTCCCTCCTGCGCATCGTGAACGGCGTGCTGCGACGCGGCGACCGCATTCGGGTCGTGTCCACGGGCAGGGCCTGGGACGCGGACCGCGTGGGTCACTTCACCCCCAAGCGCGTGGACAGCGAGGAGCTGCGCGCCGGCGAGGTCGGCTGGCTCATCGCGGGCATCAAGGACATCGGTGGGGCACCGGTGGGCGACACGGTCACCCACGAGTCCCGGCCCTGCGACGTCGCGTTGCCGGGATTCAAGTCGGTCAAGCCGCGGGTCTTCTCCGGGCTGTTCCCGGTCCGCTCGGAGGACTACGAGGCGTTCCGGGACGCCCTGCAAAAGCTTCGCCTCAACGACTCGGCGCTCAGCTTCGAGCCGGAGGTGTCGGCCGCCCTCGGCTTCGGATTCCGCTGCGGCTTCCTCGGCCTGCTGCACATGGAGATCGTCCAGGAGCGGCTCGAACGCGAGTACGACCTCGACCTCGTCACCAGCGCGCCGACGGTGGTCTACGAGGTGCTGACCACGGACGGCGAGCAGGTGTACGTGGACAATCCCTCCAAGCTGCCACCGGGCGGCAAGGTCGCGGAGCTTCGCGAGCCGATCATCGTCGCCAGCATCCTGGTCCCGCCCGAGCACGTCGGCGGCGTGCTCAAGCTGTGCCAGGACAAGCGGGGCGTGCAGAAGAAGATGCTGCAGCTCGGAACCCAGATGTCGCTGCAGTACGAGCTGCCGCTGGCCGAGGTCGTGCTGGACTTCTTCGACCGTCTCAAGTCGGCGAGCCGCGGCTATGCGTCGTTCGACTACGAATTCAGTCACTTCCAGAGGGCGCCGCTCGTGAAGCTCGACGTGCTCATCAACGGCGACCGCGTGGATGCGCTGTCGATCATCGTCCACCGGGACACCGCCTACCAGCGCGGTCGCGACCTGGTGGACAAGATGCAGGAGCTGATCCCGAGGCAGATGTTCGAGGTCGCCATCCAGGCGGCGATCGGCAGCCAGGTGATCGCCAGGGCCAGCGTGAAGGCGCTGCGCAAGAACGTGCTGGCCAAGTGCTACGGCGGGGACGTCACCCGCAAGCGCAAGCTGCTCGAGAAGCAGAAGGAAGGCAAGAAGCGCATGAAGCAGCTCGGGACCGTGGAGATCCCGCAGGAGGCCTTCCTGGCCGTGCTGCAGGTGGGCAAGAAATGAGCCGGGGGCCGGAATGATCTACGACTTCTCCTTCGTGCTGGTCGTGCTCGCCATCGTGACCGGCGTCACATGGGCGGCGGACCGCTGGTACTTCCGGCCGCGGCGCGTGGCGCGCGGTGCCGGCGGGCGTGAGCCCGTCCTGGTCGACTATGCGCGGTCGTTCTTCCCGGTGATCGTGCTCGTACTGGTGCTGCGCTCCTTCCTCTACGAGCCCTTCCGGATTCCCTCGGACTCCATGATGCCGACCCTGATCCAGGGGGATTTCATTTTCGTGAACAAGTGGGGATACGGGCTGAGGCTTCCCGTGCTCAACTCGAAGTTCGTGGATGTGGGCGAACCGGAGCGGGGAGACGTGATCGTGTTCCGCAAGCCCAGCGACCCGTCGATCGTGTTCATCAAGCGTCTCGTCGGCCTTCCGGGGGACGTCGTCCGGGTCGCAGGTACGCAGGTGTTGGTGAACGGCCGTCCCATGGAGGTCGAGGCCGGGGACTTCTACCGTGGCCCGAAGGAGGAGCAGTACCCCTTCACGGTCGTTGCGCAGGAGCAACTCGGCGAGGCGCGGCACGAGGTCATGTACGACCCGTCCCGGCCGAGTACGCAGGGCGAGTGGCGCGTCCCGGAGGGTCACTATTTCATGATGGGCGACAACCGCAACAACAGCCGCGACAGCCGCTTCCCTGAAGTCGGCTTCGTACCTGCCGATAACCTGATCGGCAAGGCGGTGGCGATCTGGTTGTCCTTCAATCCGAGCCACGGCTCCTTGCTGCTCTGGGAGCGGATGGGAACGCGGATTCACTAGGAGGAGTCGAGATGCGCAACAGGCAGTCGGGAATGACGTTCCTGGGGTTGTTGATCCTGGTCGTCGTGGTCGGGACCTGGGTCTACGCCGGGATCAGGATCGTCCCGATGTATCTCAACTACATGAAGATCGCCAACAGTTTCGAGAAGGTCAAGGACGAGTTCGACTCGAATCCGGGCACCACCGAGGCCATGATCCGGAATTCCATCTATCGGTACTTCGACGTCGAGATGGTCGACGAGAAGGCCTTCTCCTACAAGGACGTCAAGGTCCGCAAGAGCGGCGGGACGTTCGTCGTCACGGCGGCCTACGAGGACACCCGGCCGTTCGTCTCGAACATCTACTTCCTCACCAGCTTCGACAAGACGATCGAGATCCAGGCACGCTGACGCGTTCCGACACAAGAAACAGGGGATAGGTGGAAGGGTTGGAGTCCGCGACGGCGTGGGTGCGACGCACGCTCGGCTGCCGCGTCGGCGACGGGGCGCTGCTCGCCGAGGCGCTCACGCACCGCAGCGCCCAGGGCGCCAACAACGAGCGGCTCGAGTACCTCGGCGACGCGGTGCTCTCCTTCGTCGTGGCCGAGATGCTGTTTCACGCCCACCCGGGTGCGACGGAGGGCGAGCTGTCCCGGTACCGGGCCAGCCTGGTCAGCGGGGAGACGCTCGGTGCCCTCGCGCTCGAGCTCGGCCTCGGTGAGCACATCCGTCTCGGCGAAGGGGAGCTGAAGTCGGGCGGCTTCCGTCGCGCGTCCATCCTGGCCGATGCGCTGGAGGCGGTCATCGGCGCCGTCTATCTCGATCTCGGCATCGAGGCCGCGCGCGACGCCGTGGAGCGGCTCCTGGCGGACCGCCTCGCGGTCCTGCCTTCGGCGGCCGAGCTCAAGGACCCCAAGACCCGTCTCCAGGAACGGCTGCAGGCGAGCGGGATCCCGCTTCCCGCCTACGAGGTGGCCGAGGTCAGCGGCGAGCCTCACGCACAACGTTTCGTGGTGCGCTGCCGCGTCGAGTCGCTGGGTCTGCTGGCCGAGGCGGAGGGAACCAGCAGGCGCCGCGCCGAGCAGGAGGCCGCGAGCAGGCTCCTTGAGCGACTCGAGGCGGAGTCCGGCGCGTGACGAGCAGCCCGCACCGCTGCGGCTTCGTCGCTCTCGTCGGCCGTCCCAACGTCGGCAAGTCCACGCTGCTCAACGCCCTCGTCGGCCAGAAGGTCAGCATCGTCTCGCCCAAGCCACAGACGACCCGGCACCGCATCGTCGGGGTGCTGAACGGCGAGGGCTTTCAGGCGGCCTTCCTCGACACGCCGGGGCTGCACGCCGGATCCCGGCGGCGGCTCAACCAGGCGATGAACCGTGCCGCGATGGCCTCCCTGGCCGATGCCGACGTCGTGCTGCTGCTCGTCGACGCCGCGCGTTGGACCCGCGAGGACGAGGTGGCCCTCGATCGCGTTCGCGACGCCGGCAAGCCCGTCATCCTGGTCGTGAACAAGGCCGACGCGATCAAGCCGCGGGACCGGCTGCTGCCGACGCTTGCCAGGCTGTCGGCTATGCACGACTTCGCGGCCGTCGTGCCGGTCTCCGCGCTGAAGCGCGAGAACCTCGATCGCCTGATCGGGACGCTGCGGCCCCTGCTGCCGGAAGGGGAGGCCTTCTACCCGCCGGACCAGGTCACCGATCGCAGCGAGCGCTTCCTCGCCGCGGAGGTCATCCGGGAGAAGCTGACGTGGCTGCTCCAGGAAGAACTGCCCTACGGGATCACGGTGGAGATCGAGCGCTGGAGCGAGACCGGCGAGGACCGCGTGGAGATCCACGCGGTGATCTGGGTCGAACGCGAGGGCCAGCGCCGGATCGTGATCGGTGAGGGCGGCAAGCTGCTCAAGCGGGTCGGCCGTGCAGCACGCCTCGAGCTCAACCGGCTGCTCGAGCGACGCGTCCATCTCGAGCTGTGGGTGAAGGTCCGGGAGCACTGGGCCGACAGCGAGTCGGCGCTTCGTCAGTTCGGCTACGATCCCGGATGAGCACCCCCCGCCGGGTCGCGCTCGAGCCCGCGTACCTGCTGCACCACCGCGACTACAGCGACTCCAGCAGGATCGTCGAGCTGCTGACCCGCGGCCACGGCCGGGTGTCGCTGTTTGCCCGCGGCGTCCGGCGCCAGAAATCGCGACTGCGCGGCGTGCTGCAGCCCTTCACCCCGCTGCTGGCGTCCTGGACCGGCGGGCCGGAGGGAGGCCAGCTGACCGGCGCCGAGCTTGCGGCCGAGGCGGTCCCGTTGCCGCCTGCCCGTCTGATGTCGGCCTTTTACCTGAACGAGTTGCTGCTCCGGCTCACGCCTCGCGGAGACGCTGTGCCCGAGGTCTTCGAGGCCTACGCCATCGCCCTCGAGGAGCTTCGCAGCGGCGCTTCCGAAGCGCCGGCCTTGCGGCACTTCGAGCTCGATCTCCTCGGGCATCTCGGCTACGGCGTCGATGTGGCCGCCGAGGCCGGCGGCGGCGAGCCGCTCGCGGCGGATCGGTACTATCATTTCCGTCCGGGAGTGGGCGCGTACGCAGTCGAAGACACCGGTGACCGCGAGGGCGCCTATCTCGGCCGGCACCTGCTGGCGCTGGCGCGGCGCCGGCTCGAGGAGCCCGACGTACTGCGGGCGGCCAGGCGCCTGCTGCGGGACGCGCTCGATCACTGCCTGGAGGGCAGGGGCCTGCGCAGCCGCGAGGTGATGCTGGCGCTGCGGCGGAAGGAGGCGGAAAAGTGAGCCATTTCTCCATCGCGCTCGGGGTGAACATCGATCACGTCGCGACCCTGCGCCAGGCGCGCCGCGGCGCGAATCCGGACCCGCTGCTGGCGGCGCTGCTCGCCGAGCAGGCGGGCGCCGACAGCATCACCCTGCACCTTCGGGAGGACCGCCGGCACATCCAGGACCGCGACGTGGAGGCCATGCACGGTGCCCTCAAGACGCGCATGAACCTCGAGCTGGCGGCCGTCCCGTCGATGCTCGAGATCGCCTGCCGGATCCGGCCGGCCGACGCCTGCCTCGTGCCCGAGCGCCGGGAAGAGATCACGACCGAAGGTGGCCTCGACGTCGCGGGGCAGACGCTGCAGGTCCGCGAGGCTTGTGCCCGGCTCCGGGAGTCGGCCATCCGCGTCTCGCTGTTCATCGACCCGGACGAGGCGCAGGTCGATGCGGCCGTGGCCGCCGGAGCCCCGGCGATCGAGCTGCACACTGGTGCCTATGCCGAGGCAACCGGCTCGCGTCGTGCGGCGGAGCTGCACCGTCTCGCCCGCGCGGCCGGTCACGCCGCAGCGTGCGGGCTGATCGTCAATGCCGGGCACGGCCTCGACTACCACAACGTCCAGCCGGTCGCCGCCCTGCCCGAAGTGGCCGAGCTCAACATCGGCCATGCGATCGTCTCCCGCGCGCTCTTCAGCGGGCTCGCTTCCGCCGTGTCCGACATGAAACGCCTGATGCGCGAGGCGCGAGCGCGGTGATCTTCGGCATCGGCACCGATGTGGTGAAGATCGAGCGGGTCGCCGCGGTGCACGAGCGCTACGGCCGGAGGTTCGTCGAGCGCCTGCTCATGCCGGTCGAACTGACCGCCTTCGAGGCCTACAAGCGCCCGGTCCGTTTCCTCGCCATGCGGCTGGCGGCCAAAGAGGCCATCGTCAAGGCGCTCGGCACGGGGTTCGCCCACGGCGTGTGGATACGCGACGTAGGCGTCGTGCAGAACGCCTGGGGTCGCCCCGAGGTCGTGTTCTCGGCCCGCGGGCGCCAGGTCGCCGACTCGCTCGGCGCCGGCGACGGGCACGTCAGCCTGACGGACGAGGACGGTCTGGTCGTCGCGGTCGCCGTGCTCATGCGCAAGGGGGCGGCGTGACCCTGAACTGCATGGTCTTCGACATCGAGACCATTCCCGACGTGGACCTGGGCCGGCGGCTCCTCGACATGGGGGACGCGACGGATGGCGAGGTCGCCGAGGCGATGTTTGCCGCGCGGCGCGAGGAGACGGGGGCCGACTTCCTACCCTACGAGCAGCACCGGATCGCCGCCATCTCGGTGGCGCTGCGCACGGGAGAGCAGTTCCACGTCTGGAGCCTCGGCTCGGTCGAGTCCCCGGAGGACGAACTCGTCGCCCGCTTCTTCGGCGGGCTCGAGAAGACCCAGCCGACGCTCGTCTCCTGGAACGGCGGCGGGTTCGACTTGCCGGTGCTTCACTACAGGGCGCTGAAACACGGCGTGGTCTCGAGGCGCTACTGGGACACGGGCGACTTCGACCAGAGCTTCCGCTACAACAACTACCTCGGGCGCTTCCACTGGCGTCACATCGACCTCATGGACGTGATCGCCGGCTACCAGGGGCGAGGACGCGCGAGCCTCGAGCACGTCGCGGCGCTGCTCGGCCTGCCCGGCAAGCTCGGTATGAGCGGCGCGCTCGTCTGGGGTGCCTACCAGGAAGGTCGCCTGCCCGACATCCGGGCCTACTGCGAGACGGATGTGCTCAACACCTACCTCGTCTACCTCCGATTCGAGCTCATGCGCGGACGCCTGTCGCAGGAAGCCTACGAGGGGGAGATCGCCCGCACCTGGGAGTGGCTGGAGGAGCGCGGCGAGACGCACTGGCAGCAGTTCAGCGCAGCCTGGGACGTGCCTTGAGAAGCCTGCCCGAGCCCGAGACGGCGGTCATCGACTCACTCGCCCAGGACGGCCGCGGCGTGGCGCGCATCGACGGCAAGACCGTCTTCGTGGACGGCGCGCTGCCGGGAGAGTCCGTGCGCGTCCAGCGAACCCGCAAGCACCGGCGCTACGACGAAGCCCGCGTCGTCGAAGTGCTCGTGCCTGCCGTCGACCGGGTCGAGCCGCGCTGTGCGCACTACGGTGCCTGCGGCGGTTGCTCGCTGCAGCACCTGGACGGCGAGCGCCAGCTCGAGGCCAAGCGGCTGCAGGTCGCCGAGCAGTTCCGCCGCCTCGGCGGAGTCGAGCCTGCGGAGTGGCTCGCACCCGTGCGCGGGCTCGCCTGGCACTACCGGCGGCGCGCGCGTCTCGGCGTCAAGTTCGTCAAGCGCAAGGGCAAGGTGCTCGTCGGTTTCCGGGAACGATCGACGCCCTTCATCGCCGACGTCGAGCGTTGCGAGGTGCTGGCCGAGCCCGTCGGCTCTCTGGTCGGCCCGCTGGCGCGGCTGATCGACGCGCTCAGCATCCGCGAGCGCCTGCCGCAGGTCGAGGTGGCAGTCGGGCAGCAGGCGACGGCGCTCGTGCTGCGCGTGCTGGATCCTCCCTCCAGCGAGGACCTGGCGCGACTGCGCGAGTTCGCGGCCCGGCACGAGGTCGAGTTCTACCTCCAGCCCGGCGGGCTCGACACCGTGACACCCCTCGACCCGCCGGCCGCGCCGCTTGCCTACACGCTTCCCGGCTTCGACGTCGAGATCCGGTTCCGGCCGACCGATTTCATCCAGGTGAACGCGACCCTCAACGAGAGGGCGGTGTCGCACGCGATCGAGCTGTTGTCTCCCGGATCCGGCGAAACGGTGCTCGACCTGTTCTGCGGACTGGGGAACTTCACCTTGCCGCTCGCCCGGCGCACGACGCGCATCGTCGGCGTGGAGGGCGACGCGGAGCTGGTGGCGCGCGCCCGGGACAATGCGGCCCTCAACCGCATCGACAACGCGGAGTTCCACGTCGCCGACCTCGCCGAGGATCCGCGTGGCGCGGCATGGGCTGCGGACGGGTTCGACCGGGTGCTGCTCGACCCACCGAGGGCCGGTGCCGCCGCGGTGCTTCCGCTGGTCGCCGAAAGCGGGGCGCAGCGCGTGGTCTACGTGTCCTGCCATCCCGGCAGCCTCGCGCGGGACGCGGGGCAGCTGGTGAGCGAACACGGGTTCCGCTTCGTCTCGGCAGCCGCTTCGTCTCGGCAGGCGTAATGGACATGTTTCCGCACACGGCGCACGTCGAGTCGATCGCCGTCTTCGAGGCAGCCTGAATTGGCGATCGAAATCGAGTTCGAATCTCCGTCCGAGCACTTCGAGCGCCCGGACTGGCTCGGCGAGGAAGTCACGAGCCGGCTGCGCTATTACAACTTCCGGCTCAACTCGCGGCCCTTCGAGGACTGGCCCAGGGACGATCGCGACGCTGCCCGGGCCGGGCGGCACCTCGAGTCCACTCCGGATCGAGTGCCGTGACACTGGGCCCGCTGATGATCGACCTCGCAGGCGTGGCCGTCGAGCCCGAGGAGCGCGACCTGCTCGCCCACCCGCTCGTCGGCGGCGTGATCCTGTTCTCGCGCAACTACGAGGGCCCGGAGCAGCTGTCGCGCCTGGCCGCCGAGATTCACGCGGTGAAGACCCCCGCCCTGCTGGTCGGGGTCGACCAGGAAGGCGGAAGGGTCCAGCGCTTCAGGGAAGGCTTCACGCGGCTGCCGCCGCTCAGGGCCGTCGGCCGCCGTTACGCGGCGGACCGGCGTGCCGGCCTGGAGCTGTCGCGCGAGCTCGGCTGGCTGATGGCGGCCGAGCTCCGGCAACGAGGCGTGGACCTGTCGTTCGCGCCGTGCGTGGATCTCGACTACGGGGTCAGCGAGATCATCGGAGACCGCTCGTTTCACCCCGACCCGGCTGCCGTCTCCGAGCTGGCCGTCGCCTGGATGATGGGCATGCGCGATGCCGGCATGGCCGCGACGGCCAAGCACTTTCCGGGCCACGGCGCCGTCGCCGTGGACTCGCACGTGGGGCTCCCCGTCGATCGACGCGAGCTGGCCGACCTGGACCGTGACATCGCGCCCTATCGCAGGATGTTCGACAACGGCCTCGGGGCCGTGATGGCTGCCCACGTCGTGTTTCCCGAGGTCGACCGGCTGCCGCCGAGCCTGTCGAAGGACTGGATTCAGGGCGTGCTGCGCGGCAGACTCGGGTTCCGGGGAGCCGTATTGACGGATGATCTGAGCATGGCAGGAGCCGCTGCGTTCGGAGGAATCATCGAGCGGGTCCGGCACGCACTCGACGCCGGATGCGACATGCTGCC
>LJNS01000096.1 GCA_001303245.1 Gammaproteobacteria bacterium SG8_30 | reverse complement strand
TCCCGCGCCATCACCTTGTTGCCGAGGCGGCGCATGGTGGCGGGCGACGGCCCGACGAAGATGATGCCGGCCGAGGCACAGGCCTCGGCGAAGTCGGGGTTCTCGGACAGGAATCCGTAGCCGGGATGGATGGCGTCGGCGTGAGCCTCGCGGGCGACGCGTACGATGTCGTCGATGTCCAGGTAGGCCTCGACCGGCCCCTTGCCCTCGCCCACGAGGTAGGCCTCGTCCGCCTTGGTCCGGTGCAGCGAGAAGCGATCCTCCTGCGAATACACCGCGACGGTCCGGATCTTCAGCTCGGCGGCAGCTCGCATGACGCGGATGGCGATTTCGCCGCGATTGGCGACGAGCAGCTTGCGGATGGGGCGGATCATGGCGAGAAAACCGGGCGGTCGACGGTTCATAATACCGGATTGACGGCCCCGTTCCGGCACGCGTCCGGGGCGCGGCGGGCCGGGGCCATGCCGGAGGACGATGCATGCTGCGGGATACGGCGTTTCTGCTCGTCGTCGCGATCCTCCTGGCACCCCCCGAGCACGCGATGGCCGCAGGAGAGGCTCCGATGATTTCCATCGCCATCCACGGGGGTGCAGGCGTGATCACGCGCGGCTCGATGACGCGCGACGAGGAAGAGGCCTACCGCAAGGACCTCGGACGTGCACTCGATGCCGGATACGACGTGCTGGAATCGGGCGGCTCGAGCCTCGACGCGGTCACCGCAGCGGTCAGGATCCTCGAGGACTCGCCGCTCTTCAACGCCGGCCGCGGGGCCGTATTCAGCCACGAGGGCATCAACGAACTCGACGCCTCGATCATGGACGGCCGCACGCTCGAGGCCGGGGCCGTGGCCGGCGTGACCCACATCCGAAACCCGATTGACCTGGCCCGACTGGTCATGGAGCGCTCGCAGCACGTCCTGCTGGCGGGCGAGGGAGCGGAGGAGTTCGCGCTCGAGCAGGGCATGGAACTGGTCCCGCAGAACTATTTCTTCACGGAACGACGCTGGCAGCAGCTCGAGAAGGCGCGGACCGGAGACCGCTACAGTGCCGCCGAGATCGGTTACTACGGCACCGTCGGCGCGGTCGCCCTGGACCGACAGGGCAACCTCGCCGCCGCGACCTCGACGGGGGGCATGACCAACAAGCGCTGGGGCCGCATCGGCGACTCGCCGATCATCGGCGCGGGCACCTATGCCGACAACGATTCGTGCGCGATCTCCGCCACGGGCAGCGGCGAGTTCTTCATCCGCACCGTGGCCGCGCACGAGATCAGCGCGCTCATGAAGTACCGCGGCCTTGCGCTCGGGGAGGCGGCGCGCGAGGTCGTGCAGGGCAGGCTCAAGCGGATCGGCGGCGACGGGGGCGTCATCGCCGTGGACCGCGCAGGAAACGTCGCGCTCGAGTTCAACACCGAGGGCATGTTCCGCGGCGCGCGTGACTCGAAGGGACGGCGCGAGATCGGGATCTACTGACCCCGGCGCAGCGGTTGTCCAGGCCTGCCCGGCGTGCTGGCTTCGCTCGGGTGTTCCCCTGGCGCTCAAACACTCGAAAAGTCGACATCTCCTCGGACGGCCCTGCCACGGCGGAGAGGCATTCCCGCGAGCTGTCCACTTTTCTCGAAACTCGCGCTGCGGGGAACACCGCTCGCCGCCAGCACGCCTGCGAGGTACTACTGAGCGTTCCCGCCTCGCGGCCGCGGTGGCGCGGGTGTCCGCGAGACCGAGCGAATATCGTGGAGCGAATCGAGCGGACACCGCGCCGGATCCCGGCCGCGAGTCGCGCCAGATCCCGCGCGGGGCGGCACGCCTTGCGCGGCTCGTTCTCTCAGGCAGAGCCAATAAGCTCGGGTGCCGCACCGCGGCTGCCGAGGTCAGTGCTGGCCGAGGATGCCCCTCTCGCCCTCGAGGCGGGCGACGATGACCGCCACGGCCGAGTCGCCGGCCACGTTCACCATCGTGCGCGACATGTCGAGCACTCGGTCGAAGACGAACAGCACGCCGATCGCCTCGGCCGGCAGGCCCACGGCCGTCAGGATCACGGCGATGGCTACGAGCGAGGCGGCCGGGATGCCCGCGACGCCGATCGAGGTCAGGAGCGCCAGGATCACGACGGTGAACTGCGTGAAGAAGCCGAGCTCGACCCCGTAGGCCTGGGCGATGAAGATCACCGCGGCGCACTCGTAGAGCGCCGTCCCGTCCATGTTGATGGTCGCCCCGATCGGAACCGTGAACCCCGCGACCTTGTTGGGCACGCCGGCCCGCTTCTCGATGCAGTCGAGCGTGAGCGGCAGCGTGGCCGAGGAAGAGGCCGTCGAGAAAGCCGTCAGGAACGCGGGCGCCATCGCGGGATAGAGCGGCCAGGGCCGCAGCCCCGTGATCACGCGGATCAGCAGCGGCAGTGTGACCAGGAAGTGGATCGCCAGGCCCGCGAGCACGCAGGCCGCAAACAGCGCGAGCGGTCCGGCCGCTGCGAGGCCGGCCTTCGCCACCACCTCCGCCACGAGGCCGAAGACGCCGATCGGCGCGAGGGTCATGACCCACTCGGTGATCTTGGTCATGACCTCGAACACGGCCTTCCAGAAAGACAACAGCATCTGGCCGTGCACCGGGCCGATGCGGGTCATGAAGAAGCCGAACAGCAGGCTGAAGAAGATAACGCCGAGGATCGCGCCGTTGTCGCTCGCCGCCGAGAAGACGTTCTCCGGGATCATCCGGATGAAGATCTGGACGATGTCGCCGGCGTCGCGGCCCGCTATGCGCGACTCCACGTCCGCGGTGCTCGCCTCGAACGCAAGCAACTCCTCTCCTGCGGGCTGGCCGTCGATCACGCCCGGCTTGACCACGTTGACGAGCGCGAGCCCCACCAGGATGGCCCCCAGGCTCGTGGCGGCGTACAGCAGGAGCGTCCTGCCGCCGAGCCGGCCGAGCGACTCGCTCGCGCCGAGCCCCGCGACGCCGACGATCATCGACGAGGCGATGAGCGGCACGATGAGCATCTTGAGGAGGTTCATGAACAGCTGCCCGATGAAGTCGAACAGGCTGTAGAACGTCACGCCGAAGACCGCGCCTTCCTCGCCGGCCCACAGGCCCGCGATGACCGCCAGGCCGATGGCGATGAAGATCTGCCAATGCAGGGCCAGGCGGCCCGACTTCGGCTGGGTCATCGGCGATCCCCTCTTCCGTCCGCAGACGGTGGTCCGGCGGCAAGGGTACGCGCCGCCTCGCTACGCCATGCTACGTCACTCGAACAGCTGCTGGTTCACCTCGACCTGGGCGCCGGCGCGCAGCCGGGTCACGTAGGTTGCCGCATCCTGCATGGCGATCCGGTCGCGCGTCTCGCGCAGCGCCTGCGCGCGCTCGGCCGGAGAGAGCCGGGCCGGAGAGCCGGGACGGACTGCGGCCACCGCGAACACCGCGACGTCCCCGCTGCCGAGCTCGGCCGTTCCGTACGTCCGCGACTCGACCGGTGCCGGCGCCCTGAAGGCCGCATCGGCCAGAGCCGGCGGAACCGCAGGATCGCGGCGCCCGACGAAGTCGAGCTTCGGCTGCCCGCCGGCAACGTCCCCTGCGCCTGACCACCGCGCTGCGGCGTCGTCCCAGGACGTCTCGCCGGCACGCAGGGCCGCGACCAGCGCACCCGCCTGCTCGGCCGCACGCCCGCGCGCGAGCTCCTGCACCAGGGCGGTTTGGACCTGATCGCGCACCTCCCCGAGCGGCCGCTCGCGCGGCGGCTCGTGCGCCACCACCTTGATCGACACGGTGCGCCCAGGCGCGACCTCGAGCGTCGCCAGCTGGGTGCCGGCCAGGACCTGCGGGTCGAACACCGCCTCGACGAGCTGCGGCACGTTGCCGAACCCGCCGCCGCCCTGGCGGGTGAAGCCCTCGACGGTCCTGACCTGCAGCGCGAGGTCCTGCGCGACCTGCGCGAGATCGCCACCCGCCTCGAAGGCCATGGTGTCGAGCTGCTCCTGCTCGTCCGCATAGAGGCGCTCGGCTTCGGCCTGGCGGTACTCCGCCTCGAGTTCCGGGCGCACCTCGTCGAAGGAGCGCTGCTCGCCCGCCTCGACCTCGTCGACCTTGATGACGTGCCAGCCGAACTGGGTCTCGACGGGGCCTACGATCTCGCCGGGCCGGGCGGCCCAGGCGGCGTCGGCGAAGGGTTCCACGTAGGTCGCGCGGTCGGCCCAGCCGAGGTCGCCACCCGCGGAGGCCGAGCCGGGGTCCTGCGACAGCTCGCGCGCGAGGGTGGCAAAATCCTCCCCCGCAGCCGCCCGGTCGAAGGCTTCCTGTGCCTTGGTCCGCGCCGCCGCCTCGTCGCCGTCCGGCGTGATAAGGATGTGGCTCACGCGCCGCCGCTCGAGCGACCGATAACGCTCGACGTTCTCCTCGTAGTAGGCGAGCAGCTTCTCCTCGCTGGCGTCGACCTCGTTGCGCACGTTGGCGAGATCGAGCTCGACGTACTGCAGGTTGGCCTGCTCCGGGGTGCTGTAATCGGCCTTGTGCTCCTCGTAATACTGCGCGAGTGCAGCGTCGTCCACGGTCACCTCGTCGACGAAGCCCGCGGCCGGCAGGACGACCCAGGCCATCTCCCGCTCCTCGCCGACGAGCGCCTGCCGGCGGGTGAACTCGTCCGGCAGCAGGAACGACGAGGCATACAGCCCCCGATCGAGCTGCTGCGCGGCGACCACCTGCTTCTGCTGCGCCTCGAACACGGCGGGCTCGATGTTCGCCGAGCGCAATGCCGCGTAGTAGGCGTCCTTGGAGAACTCGCCGGCCACCTGGAAGGCGGGGTACTGGCGGATCGTCTCGAGCACCTGGGCATTGGTCGGGCGCAGCCTGAGCTCCTCGGTCCGCTGCCGTATCAGCTCCGTGCGCACGGCGCCGTCGATCACGCCCTCGCGGATCTGGCTGCGGATCTCGTCGGGCACGTTCACGTCGCCGAAGGCGACCTGGTAGCGGTTCAGCTCGTCCTGGAAGTTGCCCCGGATCTCGTTCGGGTTGAGGTCCTGGCCGTTTACCGACACGCCCTGGGTCGAGGTCAACCCGCCGACGGCCACGAACTCCACACCCCAGAAGATGAAGACCACGGCGAGGACGCCGATGATCACCATCGCGAAGATTCCCTTCAGGTTGTCGTGTATGGCCTGCAGCATGGTTCCGGTAGCCCGTTGTTGGACGGGACATCCGGCGGCACGATGTCACCGTGCCGGGGCCGCCCCGCAAAGCCTATTAGCGTACCATGAGAGGCGCTTCGAACTGCATGCCCCGGACGTACCCGGTGCGCTTCAGCAGCCCCGCGAGCCATCGCCGAATTGCTGTTCTTGCTCGCCGATATCAATGCGGTCCTGGTGGCGCACGATGCCGCCCCAGAAACCCGAGCAACGCCCATCCCAGCACTAAGGCCGGATTCAGGCTTCCTGCCCCTCCCGCGCCATCCTGCTGGACGACCGTGACCACACCCTCGGTCTTGATCCGGTCTTGGAACTCCGCCAGCTCCGCCCTGAGGTTGATGGTCATGTCGTCCATTGCGCGCTCGAAGCTCGCTGCCTGAGCGCCGCGCATCTGCTGCGGACTCTCGACCATCGTGGCCGAACGAACGAGGCTGTCTGATCCCGGTGCTCGCAGCAGCAACTTGTGCGTGGCCAGGTCGAAGACAGCCGTGTCGACGAACGTCTGCACTTCGTTGCGGGTGCCCTTGATCACGTACGCCCCAACGATCGTCCAGTAGAGTATCGAAGCGGCCTTGTCCTCCGACATGGCGACCTGGTCGTAGGACACGAGCGCCATCACGTCGAGGTTGTACAGCCGTCCCACCTGCTCCAGCGTTGTAAAGCCCTTGCCTCCGCGAAGGTAGGCATCGGGGATCACCTCGATCTCCCGGATGAAGTTCTCCCCGAGGAAGGAGTCGCGGACGCGCTCCAGGAGGTCCGCCTTCAGTGACTCTGTGAGCGCTTCCGAGTGACCGGCGATTGCGGGCACGAAGGCAATTCCCACCCGAAGCGGGACGTTCAGCGTCGGCACGGTATCGACGACGGGCGGCGGTATTTCGCCGTCCGGGTAAAGGAAGGCGACGACGCTGCTCGACTGCCCCTCCCGGACCCGACCACCCGTGCCGTAGAAATCGAACCAGGCGCAGCCCGCAGCCAGGCCCGCCATCGTCACGAGGATCATCCAGCGAGTGAGACTCATGTGCCACTCCTTTATCGTCCAACCGCATGGCCGAGTTTCACGGGGCGGGTGGCCGCTGCAGCTCGTGTTTCGAGCATACAGCGGGATTGCCGGGAGCGGACGGAGACCTGCTCGAGAGACGATCGAAGGCCAACAGAAAGGCCGCCCGGAGGCGGCCTTCTGCAAAGAGAGTGGCGGAGCGGACGGGACTCGAACCCGCGACCCCCGGCGTGACAGGCCGGTATTCTAACCAGCTGAACTACCGCTCCTCGGCTGGTGGGTGCTGCAGGTCTCGAACCTGCGACCTTCGCCTTGTAAGGGCGACGCTCTCCCAGCTGAGCTAAGCACCCGACTGCCCCGGCCTTCCGGCCCCTGGGAGGCGCGGAACTATACGGTATCCGGGGGCCGGGTGCCAAGCAAACCTCGGGGAAGTGCGGCACCCTTGGGACTTCGCGAGGCGCCCGCCACCGGGAGTCGCAGCGGCGACGGGCCTCACCTGGGCCCTGCTGCGACATCGAGGCGGGTCGCCGCCGCCACCACGGCCCGGCCCACCGGCACTGCCCGTTCCCGGCTGGTGGATCATGTCGCGGTCGCGCTGCCGGTCGCGTTGCATCGAGTCCCCGGCGCCTGACTTGTCGTGCAGCCGGTCCTGGTCCTGCTTGCGCTGGCGATCGCCCGGTACGATCTCGGTGCCGTCCGGCGAAAGGGCCACGCCCTGCTGCTTCGCTCGCTGCTGCATCTCGGTGCGATGCCGCTCCGCCAGCTTCTGCCGAGCCTGCGGGTCCTGCTCGGCCTCGAGCTGCTGGCGGAACCGGTTGCGTTCCTCGGCACTCATCAGCGGCTCGCCGTAGAGGCGCTCCTGGGTCTGCTGCTGCTGCCGCTCGCGCACCTCGAGCGCCTCGCTCGTGCCCTCGTTGCGGACCTGCTGGACCGCCTGCTCACGAACCTGCTGCGAGACGGCCGGCTCCTCCTGCTGTGCCAGGACCGGCGCCGCCATCGCGACGGCGAGCACGCCCGCCACCGCCCACACCAGGCTGGACTTCGTCGATTTCATGCTTCGCTCCCCGGGCTTGTCTTGCCCTGTCGAGAGGCCCGCCCCGCTCACCGGTCCTCGGTTGAGGATTCAGTCGGTTGACGTAATGAAGAACGCGCCGCGGCCGCGACGGTTGACGGGAGCGGTGAGTCGGAAGAGTCGTGAGCCGTGAGTCGGAAGAGTCGTGAGTGGGAAAAGCCAGGCCGCAGCTCGCTTCTTACGGCTCACGACTCACCACTCACGACTCACCCTCTTCAGTGCGCCTGCAGCGGCTTCTCGCGGCGCTTGCCGGAGCGGCGCGGGCGGGCAGCGGCGGGCTTGGCCTCGCGCGGCGGCTCCGCGGACTCGGGCCTAACGGGACGCTCGAGGGCGACGTCGAGGACCTCGTCGATCCACTTCACCGCGCGGATGTCGAGCTTGTCCTTGATGTTGTCCGGGATCTCGGCGAGGTCCTTTTCGTTCTCGCTCGGGATCAGCACGGTGGCAATGCCGCCGCGATGCGCCGCCAGCAATTTCTCCTTGAGGCCGCCGATCGGCAGCACCTCGCCGCGCAGCGTGATCTCGCCCGTCATGGCGACGTCGGAGCGCACCGGAATGCGCGTGAGCGCGGAGACGAGCGCCGTGCACATGCCGATACCGGCGCTCGGCCCGTCCTTGGGCGTGGCGCCCTCGGGCACGTGCACGTGAACGTCCAGCTTCTGGTGGAAGTCGGGCGCGAGCCCGAGCACGTCGGAGCGGCTGCGAACCACCGTCATGGCCGCCTGGATGGATTCCTGCATCACGCCGCCGAGCTGACCGGTGTACTGCAGCTTGCCCTTGCCGGGGACGACCGCCGACTCGATGGTGAGGAGCTCGCCGCCGACCTCGGTCCAGGCGAGCCCGGTGACCTGGCCGACCCGGTTGGCCTCCTCGGCCTTGCCGTAGCGGAAGCGTTTCACGCCGAGGAACGAGTCGAGGTTCTTGGGCGTGACGGTGATGACCTTCTTCTCCGGCTCGAGCAGCAGCTGCTTGACCGCCTTGCGGCAGATCTTGGCCGTCTCGCGCTCGAGGTTGCGCACGCCCGCCTCGCGCGTGTAGTGACGCACGATGTCGAGGATCGCCGGGTCGCCGACCTTGACTTCCTCGGCCTTCAGGCCATTCTGCTTGACCTGCTTGGGCAGCAGGTAGCGCTTGGCGATGTTGAGCTTCTCGTCCTCGGTGTAGCCGGCGAGCCGGATCACTTCCATGCGGTCGAGCAGCGGCGCCGGGATGTTGAGCGTGTTCGCCGTGCAGACGAACATCACCTCGGACAGGTCGAAGTCGACCTCGAGGTAGTGGTCGGCGAAGGCCGAGTTCTGCTCGGGGTCGAGCACCTCGAGCAGCGCCGAGGACGGGTCGCCGCGGAAGTCCATCGACATCTTGTCCACCTCGTCGAGCAGGAACAGCGGGTTCCTGACGCCGGCCTTGGACATGTTCTGCAGCACCTTGCCCGGCAGCGAGCCGATGTAGGTGCGGCGGTGGCCGCGGATCTCGGCCTCGTCGCGCACGCCGCCGAGCGACATGCGGATGAACTTGCGGTTGGTGGCCCGGGCGATCGACTGCCCGAGGGAGGTCTTGCCGACGCCCGGCGGGCCCACGAGGCACAGGATCGGTCCCTTCAGGTGCCTGACGCGCTGCTGCACGGCGAGGTACTCGACGATGCGCTCCTTGACCTTCTCGAGCCCGTAGTGGTCCTCGTCCAGCACCTGCTGCGCCTCGGCGATGTCGAGGCGGACTTTCGAGCGCTTCTTCCACGGCATCTTGAGCAGCCAGTCCACGTAGTTGCGGACCACGGTCGCCTCGGCCGACATCGGCGACATCAGCTTCAGCTTGTTGAGCTCGGCCGTGGCCTTGGACTTGGCCTCTTTGGGCATGCCCGCCTTGGTGATGCGCTTCTCGAGCTCGCCGATCTCGTTGGGCGCGTCCTCGATCTCGCCGAGCTCCTTCTGGATGGCCTTCATCTGCTCGTTGAGGTAGTACTCGCGCTGGCTCTTCTCCATCTGCGACTTGACGCGGCTGCGGATGCGCTTCTCGATCTGCAGCACCTCCATCTCGCCCTCGATCAGGGCAAGGATGTGCTCGAGCCGCTGGCGGACGTCCGGGATCTCCAGGACCTTCTGCTTGTCGGCGAGCTTGAGCGCCATGTGGGCGGCGACGGTGTCGGCGAGGCGTCCGCCCTGCTCGATTCCCGCCAGTGAGGTGAGGATCTCCGGCGGGACCTTCTTGTTCAGCTTGACGTACTGCTCGAAGTGGGTGACGACGCTGCGGGTGAGCACGTCGATCTCGCGCTCCTCGTAGGCCTCGACGTCCTCGAGCACCTCGACGTCGGCGGAGAAGTACTCGCCGGGCTCGACCTCGAGCACGGCGGCGCGGTCCACGCCCTCGACCAGCACCTTGACGGTGCCGTCCGGCAGCTTAAGCAGCTGGAGGATCGTGGCGATGGTGCCGATCGAGTACAGGTCCTTCGGCTTCGGGTCGTCGACGTCTGCCTGCCTCTGCGCGACCAGCAGGATGCGCTTGTCGCGGTTCATCGCCTCGTCGAGCGCGAGAATGGACTTCTCGCGGCCGACGAACAGCGGGATAACCATGTGCGGATAGACCACCACGTCGCGCAGTGGCAGCACCGGGATGCGGTCCTGGGCGACGACGGGCTCGGTTGTCTGCGGGGCGTTCTCGGTCACGGGATGTTCCTCTTTGCGGCGGCCACGAGGGGATCGGCCGCGCTGCATGGGCTACTCAAGGATACGACATGGGGGCGCGACGACCCAATGCAAGCCCGCCGGAAATGGGGACTGTCCCCGATTCCGGGAAGTTCTAGCGGGACCGAAGGGTCGAGTCAGCGCGACGACGCGCCAGGGTACAAACCCCGGCGCATCAGTGGGTTGCGCGGCGTGGCTCCGGCGGCTCGGCGACCTTGGCCTCCTCGCTCTGGTAGACGAGGTAGGGCTTGCTCTCGCCGGCGATGACGGACTCGTCGAGCACGACCTTGGACACGTTCTTCATGGATGGCAGGTCGTACATGATGTCGAGCAGCACGTTCTCGAGGATCGTGCGCAGCCCGCGTGCCCCGGTCTTGCGCTCCATGGCCTTCTTCGCCACGGCGAGCAGCCCGTCGTCGCGGAACTCGAGGTCCACGCCTTCCATGTCGAACAGCCGGCCGTACTGCTTGGTCAGGGCGTTGCGCGGCTGCGTCAGGATGGTGATCAGCGCCTGCTCGTCCAGCTCCTCGAGGGTCGCCACGACGGGCAGTCGGCCGACGAACTCCGGGATCAGGCCGTACTTGATCAGGTCCTCCGGCTCGACGTCCTTGAAGACATCCGTGCCGTGCGGGCGCTCCTTGGCGCTCTTGACCTCCGCCGCGAAGCCGATTCCGCCTCGCGAGCTGCGCTGCTCGATGATCTTCTCGAGCCCGGCGAACGCGCCGCCGCAGATGAACAGGATGTTGCCGGTGTCGACTTGCAGGAACTCCTGCTGCGGGTGCTTGCGCCCGCCCTGCGGGGGAACCGATGCCACCGTGCCCTCGATCAGCTTGAGCAGCGCCTGCTGCACGCCCTCGCCCGACACGTCGCGGGTGATCGACGGGTTGTCAGACTTGCGGGAGATCTTGTCGATCTCGTCGATGTAGACGATGCCCGTCTGCGCCTTCTCGACGTCGTAGTCGCACTTCTGCAAGAGCTTCTGGATGATGTTCTCGACGTCCTCGCCGACGTAGCCGGCCTCGGTGAGGGTCGTGGCATCCGCGATCGTGAACGGGACGTTGAGCATCCGCGCCAGGGTCTCGGCGAGCAGCGTCTTGCCGCAGCCCGTCGGGCCGATCAGCAGGATGTTGCTCTTGGCGATCTCGACCTCGTCCTTGTCGTTGCGGGAGCGCTTCTCGCCCGGAAGCGACTGCAGGCGCTTGTAGTGGTTGTAGACCGCGACGGAGAGGATCTTCTTGGCCCGCTCCTGGCCGATCACGTAGTCGTCGAGGACTCCCTTGATCTCCTGGGGCTTGGGCAGCTTGTCGCGGGTGCGCTCCTGCTTCTCCTCGAGCTCCTCGCGGATGATGTCGTTGCAGAGCTCCACGCACTCGTCGCACACGAAGACCGAGGGGCCCGCGATGAGCTTGCGGACCTCGTGCTGGCTCTTGCCGCAGAACGAGCAATAGAGCAGCTTGCCTTCGTCGTGCTTGCCGCGGGTATCGTCAACCATGAATGACTGTCCTCGACCTGCCGGCCGCATCCGGCAGCCTTCTATATATCACGGCTCCGACCCGGCTCAAAACCCCTTTTGGTACTAGTACTTGCGGTGCCTTGCTTCGCATCCGACTCAGGTCTTGGGCTCGGCCGTGGGCAGCTGCCCGCGGCGCTCGAGCACCGAGTCGATCAGGCCGTAGGCCTTGGCCTGCTCGCCGCTCATGAAATTGTCGCGGTCGGTGTCCCTGGCGATCTTGCCGATTTCCTGGCCCGTGTGCTGCGCGAGGATCCGGTTCAGGCGCTCGCGCGCGTCGAGAATCTCGCGGGTGTGGATCTCGATGTCGGTCGCCTGGCCCTGGAAGCCGCCGAGGGGCTGGTGAATCATCACGCGGGAGTTGGGCAGCGCGTAGCGCTTGCCCTTGGCCCCGGCCGCCAGCAGCACCGCGCCCATGCTGGCCGCCTGGCCGACGCAGATCGTGCCGATATCCGGCTTGACGAACTGCATGGTGTCGTAGATGGCAAGCCCCGCGGACACCGACCCGCCGGGCGAGTTTATGTAGAGATGGATGTCCTTCTCGGGGTTCTCCGACTCCAGGAACAGGAGCTGGGCCACCACGAGGTTGGCCATGTAGTCCTCGACCGGCCCGACGATGAACACCACGCGCTCCTTGAGGAGCCGCGAGTAGATGTCGTAGGCGCGCTCGCCGCGCGAGGTCTGCTCGACGACGACGGGGACGAGGTTGAGGGCCTTGGTTTCCATGCTGCTCATGCGGGCAATCCCATTTGGTCAGACGCGTCCGACGCTCCAAAGTTCATGATTTCCTTGAAGGTCGCCTTCCGCTCCTTGATCTTCGCCTTCGAGATCAGGTGGTCCACGACCTGCTCCTCCATCACCATGGTCTGCAGCTGCCTGAGCGCCCCTTCGTTCTCCAGATACTGGCGGCGGGCGGCCTCCGCGTCCGCGAAGCTGGACACGATTTCGTCGAGGCGCTCCTGCACCTTGGCCGAATCGAGCTTCAGGTCGGCGCTGCGGATCACCTCGTTGAGCAGCAGTCCGAGCGAGACCCGCCGGCGGGCGTCGGCGACGAACGGCTCCCGCGGCGGCAGCTGGCGGGCGTCGCGCGCCCCCATGCGGCGCAGCGCCTCGAGCTGCATGTCGCGGATCTCCTGCTCGAGCAGGGCGTTCGGCACCTCCACCGGGTTCGCCTCGAGCAGCCGGTCCATCACCTGCGCCTTGAGGCGGTTGCGCACGGCCTGCGCGAGCTCCCGCTCCATGTTCTCGCGGACCTCGGCGCGGAGCGTGGCGACGCCGCCCTCCTCGACGCCGAAGGACTTGCAGAACTCCTCGTCGATCTCGGGCAGCCGGGTCTCCTCCACGGCCTTGAGCGTGACCACGAACTGCGCAGTCTTGCCGGCCAGGTTCTTGGCCGGGTAGTCCGTCGGGAAGGTGACGTCGATGGTCCGGCTCTCGCCGGCCTTGGCGCCGCGGATGCCGTCCTCGAAGTCCTTCAGCATGCGGCCGGCGCCGTAGGCGAACTGGTGCCCCTCGGCCTTGCCGCCCTCGAACGGCTCGCCGTCGAGGGTGCCCTCGAAGTCGAGCGTGACCCGGTCGCCGTCCTGCAGGCCGCGATCCACGGCGACATAGTCCGGGCGCTGCTGGCGCAGGCTCTCGAGCATGGCGTCGACGTCGGCTTCGGTGACCGGGGCCTTGGGCTCGGCGAGCTCCATCCCCTCGATGCCGGCGAGCGCGATCTGCGGGTAGACCTCGAAGGTGGCCGCATACTTGAGGTCGCCGCCCTTCTTGGCCGCCAGCGGCTCGATTCGGGGCCCGCCGGCGGGCATCAGATTCTCGCGCTCGAGCGCCTCGGCGAAGGTCTCCCGGATCAGGTCGCTGACCACTTCCTCGCGCACCTGCACGCCATAGTGCTTGCGGATCACGTGGATCGGCGCCTTGCCCGGGCGGAATCCCTTGATCCGCGCCGTGCGGCTGACGTTGAGCAGCCGCTTGTCTACCTGTTGCTCGACCCGGCTGGCGGGTACGGAGACTTCCATGCGGCGCTCGAGCCCCTGGAGCGCCTGGACTGAAACCATCATCTCTTCCGCGACCTCTGGATGATCGATATTGCCTGTGGCTGCCTGCATGAGCTCCCCACCCCGCCGGATGGTGCGAAAGGAGAGACTCGAACTCTCACGGGTTGCCCCACTGGAACCTAAATCCAGCGCGTCTACCAATTCCGCCACTTTCGCACGTCGGAACCGGGCACTCACGGCGCCCGCGCCGGCTGGTCAAGCCCAACAGTATAGCGGATGGCTGGTGAGCGGTGAGCGGGCAGCGGTGGGTCGTGAGCCGTGAGTCGGGGACCTGGTGGAGGCCCCAGGCCGGGACCCGTGAGCGAGGACTCCGCCGAGCCAGGGGGTCTTTCGGGGTCCGGCAGGCGCCGGGTCAGCCCTGCGTCCCGCTCCGGTTCCGACGGCGCTGGTGCAGCAGTCCGCGGACGTAGGCGAATACGCTCGGGGCCACGAACGCCACCAGGACCGCCAGGCTCACGAGGTCCTGCTTGCCCTTCAGGCCCCCGTAGGTGCTTACGTAGATCAGGAAGATCGTGACGACCGCCGCGAGGATCGCGCCGACCTTGAGCGCCGCGAGCGCCCGCTCCGCCGGGGTGGCGTCCTCGTCCTCGGCCGAAGGCAGGTTGTAGCTGGGATCTCGAATGGGCCGGGGCCGCTTCATCCGGACAGTGTGACACAACAGTCACACGGTCTCGGCGCTCGAGCCCCGCGGCTCCCGCCCGGGCGCGCCAAACCGAAATGCCAAAATGGGCTCCCTGCTTTAGACTCCGCGCTCCGAATTTCAAATGTCCGATACCGTACTTGGAGTGAAATCGTGCTGAACCCCAGATCTTCCGGCCTGCTTGCCCTGACCGTGCTCGCGCTGCTCACCGCCTGCGGCAAACAGCAACCTCCTGCCGAGAAGGCTCCGGCGCCCGAGGCTGCCGCGACCGCCGGCGACACGGTCTCGGTCCCCCATCCCGAGCCCTCCGCCGTCCCGGGTGCGATGGTCGACTTCTCCGGCATCGCCAAGGCCGAAGGCGGCAAGACGGTTGCCGAGATCTTTGCCGAAAAGGATCAACTGGCCGGAACGGAGGTGACGTTCCGGGGCAAGGTGGTCAAGACCAATCCCGAGATCATGGGCAAGAACTGGCTGCACGTGCAGGACGGCACGGGTGCCCTGAACTCCAACGATCTCACCATCACGACCTCGGCCGAGCTGCCGAACGTCGGGGACACGGTGCTCGTCACCGGCAAGGTGGCGCTGGACCAGGATTTCGGGCTGGGCTACCAGTACCCGATCATCATCGAAGAAGCCCAGGTCGTCGTCGAATAGCGACCGCCGGCATCCGCGGCGCCGCGCCTCCCGCGCGGCGCCCTTCCCGCCGGACGACCCCGCAGCAAGACGGGCGCAGAGCCTCTTCCCGGCTCGAGCCCGGATCCGTCCGCGACGGGCCGGCCTCCCTCCCAGGGCCCGGGCGTGCTGCCCGCCGGGGTGATTGCGGGTAACATCCCCCGGACATTTGAGGAGGGACTCGGAGCAACCCCTGATGGCGTGGACATTGAGCCCGCGGCTGCTGTTCGCCGCCGTCCTACTCTCGGGATTCTCCGCCCTCATCTACCAGCTGATCTGGGTCAGGCTGCTCGGCCTCGTCTTCGGGGTCAGCAGTCTCGCCGTCGCCACGGTCGTGGCGGTCTTCCTGCTGGGGCTCGGGCTCGGCAGCTACTTCTTCGGTCGCTGCCCTGTCCATCGTCTCCTACGCGGTCATCGAGCACCTTCCCGTCTACCGGTACCTGTACGAGTACGCCTACAACCACCTCGACTTCTACGGGATGTCCGTCGTCCGGCTGTGCCTGTCGGTCGCGGTGCTGCTCCCGCCGGTGCTCCTGATCGGCGGCACGATGCCGCTGATATCCAAGTACTTCCTGACGGCCCCGAGCACGCTCGGCTCGGGCTTCAGCAAGGTGTACTACCTCAATACGCTGGGGGCCTTCGCGGGCGCATTGCTGACCGGCTTCGTGCTGGTCAGGTACCTGGGCGTCTTCA
>LJNS01000095.1 GCA_001303245.1 Gammaproteobacteria bacterium SG8_30 | reverse complement strand
TTCGGGTCCTGCGGATCGATGCGGATCTGCTCGACCTGCCGGTAGTTCTCGACGTTCGGGATGCTGACGTACGGGCTCTGCGCCACCTCCCACGAGAGCTGCAGGTCGTGACAGGTGACAGGCGTCCCGTCGCCCCAGGTGGCGGCCGGCAGTATGTGCCAGTCGGCTTCCAGCTTGCGCACACCGTCGAACTCGACGAACCGCGCGTACATGTAGTTCGTGGCCGACATCGACATGATCACCGGGTTCAGGTTCTCGAACTCCTGGGTGATGCCGATCTTGAGGCTCCGGTTGGTCGGCGCCTCGCGCGTGCCCACGAGGCCGGGGCGCGCGAGTCCGTAGAGCCCGAGCAGGAACACCGAGACGGCGACGCTCGCGAGGGCGATTGACCCGATCGGGCGCTTCGCCGCCGCCGCCCGGCCGCCTGTCCGCCGGGAGCCATTGCGCCTCTGCCTGGACTCTTCCTGGCTCATGTTCGCGCTCCGAGGCCGGGGATCGGCTGTGATCGCGGCTGCGCCACGGCAGCCGACTCTTCATACAGGTTGCAGGCCACGCGGTGGCCGCCACCCACGTCGACGAGCCGCGGGAAGTCCCGTTCGCAGCCGTCGTGTCGTCGCGGGCAGCGCGGATGGAAGTGGCAGCCCGCCGGCGGCGCGATCGGGCTCGGCACCTCGCCGGAGAGCGCCGCCTTCATCTTCCGCTTGCCCGCGCCGACCCGCGGGATCGCGTCGATCAGGGCCTGCGTGTAGGGATGCTTCGGGCTTGCGAAGAGCTCGTCCTTCGGCGCCGTCTCGATGACCCTCCCGAGGTACATGACGGCGACCCGGTCGCAGAAGTGATCGACGACCGACAGGTCGTGCGAGATGAAGACGTAGGTCAGGCGGAACTCCTGCTGCAGGTCCTTGAGCAGGTTCAGGATCTGCGCCTGGATCGAGACGTCGAGCGCGCTCACCGGCTCGTCGGCGACGACGAGCTCGGGGTTGAGCGCCATGGCGCGGGCTATCGAGATGCGCTGGCGCTGCCCGCCGGAGAACTCGTGCGGATAGCGGTTCAGGTAGGAGGACTTCAGGCCCACCTTGTCGAGCAGCATCCTGGCGCGATCCTGGCGCTCGCCGGGCGGGCAGGCGCCGTGGACCTTGAACGGCTCGGCGAGGATCTGGCCGACGGTCATGCGCGGGTCGAGCGAGGCGAACGGGTCCTGGAAGATCATCTGGATGTGACGGCGCATCGACCGCAGGCGTTCCCCGCGCATCGCCAGCAAGTCCTCGCCCTTGTACTCGAGGCTGCCGTCCGTGGGCTCGTACAGCCGGACCAGAGTCCGGCCGAGCGTGGACTTGCCGCAGCCCGACTCGCCGACCAGGCCGAGGGTCTCGCCCTGCCGCACCTCGAGCGACACGCCGTCGACCGCGCGCACGCGGCCCGTCTCGCGCAGCAGCAGGCCCTTGCGAATGGGGAAGTGCTTGCGAAGCGCCGTGGCGCGCAGCAGCGGCGTCATCAGGCAGTCACCGGGTTGAAGCAGGCGACCTCGTGGCCCGGGGCGAGCGCCCGCATGGACGGCCGGGCCGCACGGCACTCGTCGGTCACCCTCGGGCAGCGGTTCTGGAACGGGCAGCCTGCCGGCAGCTCGTAAAGGGACGGCACCATGCCGCCGATGGCCGGCAGCCGCGACGCGCGCTGGCCGAGCCTCGGGATGGACTCGAGCAGGGCCACCGTGTACGGATGGCGCGGCCCGTCGATCAGCGCCTGCGTCGGGGCCCGCTCGCACGCCGTTCCCGCGTACATGACGAGCACGTCGTCGGAGATCTCCGAGATCACGCCGAGATCGTGCGTGATGAACTGCACCGACATGTGCAGGCGCTCCTGCAGCCCCTGGATGAGCTCCAGGATCTGCCCCTGGATCGTGACGTCGAGCGCCGTCGTCGGCTCGTCGGCGATCAGGAACTCGGGCTCGCAGGACAGCGCCATGGCGATCATGGCGCGCTGGCGCATCCCGCCGGAGAGCTGGTGCGGGTAGCTCTCGTAGCGCTCGCGCGGCGAGGGGATGCCTACCATCTCCAGCATCTCCACCGCGCGCTCGCGCGACGCCTTCCGCGCCAGTCCCGTGTGGCGCATGATCTGCTCGTCCATCTGGTAGCCGATCGTCAGGACCGGGTTCAACGCGGTCATCGGCTCCTGGAAGATCATGGCCATCCTCGAGCCGCGGTAGCTCTCCATCTGCGCGTCGGGGAGACCGAGGACGTCCTCGCCGTGCAGCAGCACCTCGCCGCCGGTGATCTCGCCCGGCGGCTCGATCAGCCGCATGAGCGAATAGGACGCCACCGACTTGCCGCAACCGGACTCGCCGACGATCCCGAGCGTTCGCCCCTTGCCGATGTCGTAGCTGATGCCGTCGACGGCTCGCACCGGCCCGACCCGCGTGTGAAACGTGGTCTGCAGATTCCTGACCGAGACCACGACCTCGGACATCCGGCGTCTCCCTGCGCCCGCACCTCGCCGGGAAAATAGCAGCTTTTCCCGTCCGGGGCGCTAGAGTGCGCACCACCCGTGCAAGGCCGTTCCCACGTCGACCCGAGGAGCCCGCCATGACCCGACCGTCGTCCGCTCGCTGCATTCTCGTCACCGGCGCATCCACGGGCATCGGGCGCGCGGCGGTGCTGGCGTTGCTCGCCGAGGGCTTCCACGTATTCGCAGGCGTTCGCGACGAGGGAGCGGCGGCCAGGCTTCGAGCCGCCGCGCCGCCGGGCGCCGCGGCACGACTGGAGACCGTCGAGCTCGACGTCACGCGGGCCGGGCAGATCGCGGCGGTCGCCTCCCGCCTGCAGCAGGCGGTCGGCGAGCAGGGCCTGTGGGGCCTGTTCAACAACGCCGGCATCAGCGTCAACGGGCCGATCGAGCACCTGTCCGTCGACGGCCTGCGGCGCCAGCTGGAGGTGAACCTCGTCGGACAGGTGGCCGTGACCCAGGCGCTCATCCCGCTGCTGCGCCGCGCGCGAGGCCGTATCGTGTCAACGGGGTCGGTGGCCGGATTCATCGCCGCGCCTGGCCTCGGACCGTACGCCATGTCCAAGCACGCCATGGAGGCGTTCAGCGACTCGCTGCGCAGGGAGCTGCACCCCTGGGGCATCGAGGTCTCGCTGCTCGAGCCGGGCGCGATCGCCACCGAGATCTGGCAGAAGGGGATCGACGACGCCGACGCGCTCGAGCGCGAGTGGCCGCCCGAGGTGATCGAGCAGTACGGACCGCTGATCCGCGCGCTGCGCAAGGCGGCAGCCGACTCAGCCCGTCGTGCCTCGCCGGCGGAACGCGTGGCGCGGGACGTGGTGCACGCCTTCACGGCTTCCCGGCCGCGGACGCGCTACCGGATGGGGCGCGACTCAGGCATCCAGCGGTGGATCTCGCGGCTGCCCGATCGCTGGGCGGATGCCCTGCTCAGGAAGGCGCTGCGACTCTGATCGCCGCGCGACGGCCTCAGCCGCCGCCGGGGGGTCCGGCCTCGTCGAGCATCTTCCGATACTCGTCGTAAGAGGGCGGGAAGCCGCCGGTGTAGGCGAGCCAGTTGGTCACGGGATAGCGGGTGCCGGCGGCGTGCGTCGCCTCGAGGCCCTCGAGGATCTCGTCCATGACCCCGAACGGGAAGCTGAAGGCGATCTCGTGGTCCTGCACCTGGCCGAAGATGCGGTCGCCGCTGCAGGGGACGATCATCTGCGGCTCGCCCGACAGGAACGGCGCGATCGCCAGGTCGGCGCAATCGATGCGGCCGCGGAACTCGCTCTTCAGCGTCCCGCCCCGCTTCCAGAGCCAGGCCTGGCCGAGCCGCATGACCTGCGCGCCGTTGCCGTAGACGACGATCGAGTCCGGCGTGAACGACGCGCGGCTCAACGGGGCCGTGACGACCCCGACGTACTTGCCCTCCTCCAGGGTCGGAACGCTCTCCTCGCTGAGCCGTCCCGCCTGCAGGTTCTCCGTGTAGAGCTTCACGCAGAGGTTGCCGTCGACGTAGTGCGGCAGCCGCTTCTCCAGGCCGAGCGCGGCGGCACCGAGCACGCAGCTGCTGTCCTCGCGGCCGAGCGCCATCACCCAGCCGTAGCGCCGCGACATCGCGATCGCCTGGCAGGTCGTGAAGCGATGGTGCAGGTCCCGCGCCGGGCGCCTCGCCTTGGGCGGTGCCTCGTCCCAGCTGCGCAGGAACCGGACTGCCACCGGAAAGGTGTTGAGGCGGAGGTAGCGGTTGAGGCGATCCTCGTACTCGGCAGGCGTCGCAGGTTTCATGCCGGCGTGTCACTCCTCATGGCGGTCGACGACGACGTCGACCCTGCGCCGCAGTATACCTCCGCGCGGGAGACTCCCCGGACCTGCGGCCGGCCGCAAAGCGGCCTCTTCCCGCTCGCGCCTGCTAGATCTTCTCGAGCAAGCCCTTGAGTCGCGACCGCAGCGCCTGCGGTGCACTGCTCCGCGCGGCCTTCCTCGCGTGCTCCGCCAGCCGTCTCTCGAGTTCCAGGCGGGAGAAACAACTGCGGCAGTGGCCCAGGTGTTCCTCGAACGCCGCCCGCGACTCGGGATCCCCGATCTCGCCGTCGAGGTACGCGTACAGGCTCTCGATGGCCTCCAGGCAGCCGATGTCGTCCGGGCCTTTCGTCTCACGGGCTTTGGTCATGTGCTTGTCTCGCGAAGCGGGCCGGCGCCGGCCAGTCCGGCGTCCCGCGCGTGTTCCCAGAGGGCCTTCTGCAGCAGCGTCCGGCCGCGCTTCATGCGGGAGCGGACGGTGCCCGCAGGAACTCCGAGCACCGCTGCAGCTTCATCGTAGCCGAGTCCCTCGACGGTGATCAGCAGTACCGTGGTACGGAAGCACTCCGGAAGGTCCTCGATCGCAACCATGATGCGTTCACCGAGCAGCTCGTTCGACAGCCTCAGCTCCGGGTTCGACCACCAGGCCAGGAATTCCTCCGGCTGGTCGAGCAGCAACGAGGTGAGATCGTGCTCACCCTCGTCGGCGAACAGCTCCTCGACGCGCGTCTCGGCCGGGCGTGCCGACCGCTTCCGGTGCTCGCTGATGAAGCAGTTGCGCAGTATGCGGAACATCCACGCCCGGAACCGCCGGAAGTCGGCCAGCGTGTCGATCGCCGACCACGCCCTGGCCACCGACTCGGCCACGAGGTCCTCGGCATCTGCCGCATTGCGCGTCAGGCGCACGGCCGCTCCGTAGAGTGCGTCCATGTTCGCCTCCACGGCGGCCGTGAAGGCCTGCCTCGTGTCGGTTTGCGCATTCACTCGAGCGACCGGCCCTCTTTCGGGGCGCGGCACCCGGCGGTCAATGCCAGGTGCCGTGCCCCGTGAGTATGACAGCGTCGGTGCCGTCGACACTGGCGTCGGCGCACGGTCAGAAGCTGAGCGTCACGGCGCCTTCCTTCGCCACGGCCAGCATCGAGGCCGAGCCCGCCAGCGTGACGCCGTCCATCAGGTCGTCCTGGTCGTAGCCGCGGACCCCGGCGCAGGGGGGGCACACGAGGATGTCGCCGCCGCTGTCGATGACCGTGCGGATCATGTCCTTGATCGGCGGATCCAGCGGGTTGGGCCGCGCGACCTCGGCGGCCCCCTTGCGAACCCAGTCCACCCCCGAGCTCACCAGGAACATCGTGACCTCGAAACCCATTCCGACACCGCCGTTGGCGACGCTCCAGGCGACCGACGAACGCTCGTCGTTGAAGCCGTTGGTGACTACGGCACCCGCCTGGCAGGCTGTCCCCGTGGGCATTTCTGGCCGGGCAGGCGGGCATGTGGGAGTGAAGACGCGCGGGACCGCGCTTTGGGTCCCGGTCAGGGAAGATTTTTTTCCAGAGCGCCGCCCTCCGCGGGCCGGCGCCAGGGTCGCACCGACTCCGGGACCCGATCTGGAACAGGGACCACGCGAAAGATCGGGCAGGCAGGGCTCAGGAAGGACGATCCGGCCCCGTTTCCGGGGCCGGTCGTCTGCAGGTCGGGTGGAGCGGCCGGCTGCAGCCGGCGGCCGGTCAGCGGTACATGTTGTTCGAGGTGTGGTCCCCGGCAAGCCAGCGCTTGAGCTCGCTGTGCGCATCGGCCCGACGCGTAGCGTTGATCTTCTCCGCGTCCGCGTGGTCGCAGGTGAACTCGACGATCATGCCGTTCGGGTCGGTGGCGTACACCGAGCGGCAGTAGCCGTGGTCGAGCACGAAGCTCTCCGGCTCCTTGTACCCCGCCTCCTTGAGGCGACGCTCGATGCCCGCCTGCGTTTCCTGGTCCACGTTGAGCGCGATGTGGTGGAAGGGCGTGAAGGGCATCTTCGGGCCGAACTGTTCCTGGTCCTTCGCATCGGCGAACTGGAAGAAGGCCAGCGCACCACCATCTCCGAGGCCGAAGAAGACGTGGCAGTAAGTCCGCTCCTCGCCGAAGAGGACGTCTTTTTCGCACCAGGTCGCGACCAGCGGCAGTCCGATGACGCCCTCGTAGAACTTGCGGGTCGCCTCGAGATCCTTCGAGACGTAGGCGGTGTGGTGCAGCCGGGACGGCAGTGACGCCTTGGTGGCCATGTCCGACCTCCTTCTTCAGAAGCGATAGGTGAAATCGACGCCCCAGACCTGCGGCTGGGCCTTGAACACGAAGTTGTTGGTGTAGCCGGGGTTCGGGAAGAACTGCGGACCCGGCGACCATTCGGAATTGTACTCCTCGTCGGTCAGGTTGCGGCCCCAGGCCGTCAACGTCCAGGCGTCGGTGCCCAGGCCGATGCGCAGGTCCAGAAGCTTGACCGGATCCCGCACCGTGAAGTTGTCGGGATAGAAGTAGGTATCGCCGATGATGCGGAAGTCGGGCCGGACGAAGAACTCCATGCCGTTGCCGAACGGGAGGGGTGCGCGCCAGTTCAGGCCAAGATTGATGGTGTACTCCGACACGAGCGGGGCCTGGTTGCCGACGTCGTTCGGGTCCCGGTCAGACTTCTTGATCTCGCTGTCGGTGTATCCGCCCCGTGCGTAGACCTCGAGGTGATCCGTCACCAGCGCCTGCAGCTCGAGCTCGAACCCGGTGAACGTCACCTCGCCGAGGTTGCCGAGGTTCTGCGTGCTCGTATTGGGGTCGAAGACGAAGAAGTACGTGCCCTCCGCATCGGTGTAGAAAGCCGTGAAGCTGGTGCTGAGGCGACGGTCCAGGAACTGCGCCTTGATGCCGGCTTCGTAGGTATCGGCCACCTCGGCGTCGAACAGGTCGTCGACGCCCGCGATGTTGGCCGCGCCGACGCCGGTCTGGTTGAACCCGCCGCTGCGGAAACCGCGGCTGTACCCGCCGTAAAGCATGGTGTCGTCGTTCGGCTTCCAGCGCAGCGTGACCTTCGGCTGCCACTCGTCCCAGGTCTCCTTGCGGACCTGCCCCGTGGATGCGTCAGGTGTCGGCAGGAACTCCTCCGGCGTCTCGGTGGTGTTCTTGCGCGTGTCTTCGTCGTAGCGCAACGCGACCGAGAGCTCGACCGAATCGGTGACGTCGTAGCTGACCTCGCCGAACACGGCCCAGGCGGTGTTGTCCTGGGAGTCGGAGAGGTAGGTGAACTGCGGGTCGAACAGGGGCAGCGGCTCGCGCTTCACCTCGGGCACCGTCCAGCCGGGAACGAACGGGCTGAGATCGAAGACGTTGCCCGTGGAGATGAACCGGTCCGTCAGGATGACGTAGGCACCGCCGATCCACCGCAGTCGCTGGTCGCTGGGCGAGGTGAAGCGGATCTCCTGGCTGAACGCCTCGACGTCGAGCCACTGGTGCTGCGCCTGGTCGGCGCCGAAGAAGGCGAACAGCACCGATTCCTCGACGGGCAGGAAGTTGAACTGGTCGCCCGTCAGCATCTCCTGCAGGGTGTCGTAGGCCGTCACGGAGGTCACCGTCACGCCGCTGCCGAGCTCGTAGTCGAGCTTCAGCGAGACGCTGTCGATGTCGCGCTCGTTGGTGCCACGATTGTTGACGCGGACGTCGAGGCTCGTGTCGTTCACGTCCTCGGTGATGTTGAAGTAGAGCGCCTGGGTCTTGACTCGGGACATCGACGCCCGGAAGTCCGCCGTGAGGCGGTCGTTCGGCTCCCAGATCAGGCGGCCGCGGAGCGAGAGGTCCTCGAACGGGTCGGCGTCCTCGCCGAGATAGGGGTTGCGGATGTGCCCGTCGGTGTCGAAGTACGAGCCCGACAGCTGGAACTTCCACGTGTCGGAGCTGCCGATCGGCCCGCCGAGGGCGCCGCGCACCTTGTATCCCGGCCCGGACTCGTAGCCGACCGTCAGGTTGCCTTCGAGGATGTCGGTCGGGCGCTTCGTGTTGATGATAATCGCACCACCGATCGCGTTGCGGCCGTAGAGCGCTCCCTGCGGTCCCTTGAGCACCTGGATGCTCTCGATGTCGAACAGCTCCTGGTTGAACTGCGACGGGTTCGCCAGCAGCACGCCGTCGATCGACACGGCCACGGAGGGCTCGCTGTTGCGCGCCTGCGAAATGCCGCGGACCACGATGAACGAGGTGCCCTGGTTCTGGGTCTGCACCATCTGCATGTTGGGCGTCAGCGCCACGAAGTCCTGCGGCCGGGTGATGCCCGCGGATTCGATCTCCTGGGCGTTGAACGCGCTGATCGCCACCGGCACGTCGTTCAGGTTCTCGTCACGCTTGCGCGCGCTGACGACGATCTCCTGGAGCTCGAACGCCGCCGGCTGTTGTGCCTGGGCATGCGCCGTTCCCGCCAGGGCGGTGGCCACGGCCGCCGCCACGGTACCGGTCCCGCAGATAACCTTGTTCATACGCATCTTCACATCCCCCTCAAAAGGATCTGGCACAGCGCAGGCGTCAACGCCCCTGCAATTCCTCGCGAACCATCCTGGCGCCCGCAACCATGGACTTCAGCTTGCCGAAGGCCGAGTCGCGGGGCAGGTACTTCATGCCGCAGTCGGGCGCGACGAGCACGTTCTCGGCGGGCACGTGCTCGAGCGCCCGCCGGATCCGTGCGGCCACCGTCTCGGGCGACTCGACCTCCACCTTCGACAGGTCGATTACGCCGACGATGATCTTCTTGCCCGGAAGCGTCGCCAGGACCTTGCAGTCGAGGTTCGACTGCGCGGTCTCGATGGAGATCTGCTGGCAGCTGCAGCCTGCGAGCTCGGGCAGGAAGGAATAGGCCTCCGGCCGCTCGTGGATGATCGCCGCGTAGCCGAAGCAGATGTGCACCGCCGTCGTGCCTTCGACGCCTTCGAGCGCGCGGTTGAGCGCGCGCAGCCCGTACGCCCGGGCGTCGCCGGGACGCGCCTGCATGTAGGGCTCGTCGATCTGCACGATGTCGGCACCGGCGGCAATCAGGTCCTTGATCTCCTCGTTGACCGCAGCGGCGTAGTCCATCGCGGCGAGCTCGCGACTGCCGCCGTAGTGGTCGATCTGCGCCTGCTGGGACATCGTGAATGGACCGGGCACAGTGATCTTCACCTTGCGGTCCGTGTGCGCCCTGAGAAAGCGCAGGTCCTCCACCTCGACCGCGTGCATGCGGCGGATCGGGCCGACGACGCGCGGCACCGGGTTCGGGTGACCGCTGCGGTCGAGCGCGGTCCCCGGGTTGTCCAGGTCGACGCCCTCCAGGGCCGTCGCGAAGCGGTTGGAGTAGCTCTCGCGGCGGATCTCGCCGTCCGTGACGATGTCCAGGCCCGCTTCCTCCTGGGCCCGGATCGCGACCAGGGTCGCGTCGTTCTGGGCCTCCTCCAGGAAGGGCTCGGGAATCCTCCAGAGTTCCCGGGCCCGGACGCGGGGCGGGAAACGGCCGGCCAGCTTGGCGCGGTCGATCAGCCAGTCCGGCTGGGGATAACTGCCGACGAGCATGGTGGGAAAGAGCATGTTCGGGGTCCCGTTCAGGAGTGGGCGGCGGTCACACCGCGCGGGGCGGGGTGGATGCCCGGCCAGCGCTCGCCGCGCGCGAGCGCGGCGCGGATAGCGTCCGCGTGCTCATCTAGCATCGGCGCAGGCCGCACGCTTGCGGCACGCTCACCGTCGAACTGCACGGCCGGCCGCACCGACTGCTTGGCCATGTGCGGAGACTCGACGGGAACCATCAGGCCCAGGTGCCGCACCTGCGGGTCCTCGACGACCGCGTCGACGCTGTTGATCGGGGCGAACGGAACGTCCTTGGACTCGAGCCTCTTCACCCACTCCTTCAGGGGGCGGGCCTGGAACACCCTGTCCAGCTCCGCGCCGAGCGCCTCGTAGTTGTCGATGCGCGCCTGGCGCGTCGCGAAACGCGGGTCGGATGCGAGTTCGGGCGCCTCGAGAGCGGCGACCAGTGCGGTCCAGAATTTCTCGAGGGAAGACAGGTGAATCGCCATCAGGCCGCCATCCGCGGTGCGCAGGATGTGCGCCTGCGCGAGCCGGGGCCGGTCGCTCGACTTCGGCACTTCGCCGAGGGCGAAGTACGCTGCAAACGGCTCGACTGCGAAATGCGCCATCGCCTCGAGCATCGAGACCTCCACCACCCGGCCGCGGCCGCTGCGGCTGCGCTCGAACAGCGCGCCCAGGACGCCGTAGGCTGCATAGATGCCGGTTATCGCGTCGGCCAGGGCGGGGCCCAGGAATCGAGGACGGTCCCGGTCGACCACCACGCTCAGGAACCCACTCAGCGCCTGTGCCACCGAGTCGTAGCTCGGGCGATCGACGTAAGGCCCGCTCGAGCCGAAGCCGCTGATCGAGCAGTAGACGAGGCCGGGGTTGAGTTCCTGGAGGCGAGCGGCGCCGGCGCCCAGTCGCTCGGCCGTGCCCGGCCTGAAATTCTGGATGTAGACGTCGGCTTCGCGGATCAGTCCGTCGAAGATCTCCTTGTCCGCCGCCTCCTTCAGGTTCAGGCACAGGCTGCGCTTGTTGCGGTTGTAGGCCTGGAAGTGCGGCGAGTACTGCCCGCCCTGGTAGCTGCGATACGGGTCGCCGTCGTGGCTCTCGATCTTGATGACGTCGGCGCCGAGGTCGGCCAGCATCATCCCCGCACAGGGGCCGGTGATGAAGGTCCCCTGCTCTACGATGCGGATGCCCCGCAGGACCTGCGGCATGCTCATGATTCCCTCGCGACGAATCCGGCCGGGGCCTCACCGTCGTAGTCGACGGCGTTGGCGGCCGCGTGCGAGAGCACGAACCCGACCGGCCGCTGCTGCTCCTCCAGGAGGTGGGCGATGAGACCCGCGGTCCGCGCGAGGATCGGCACGCCCTTCAGGGCCAGCAGGGGATAGCCTGCATCCAGCAGCACGGCCGGGATCGCGCCGGAGACGTTCATGGCGAGCTGCTTGCCCGTCAGCTCCGGCAGAAGCCCTTCCACGACACGGGAGGCCTCGATGTGCCGGGCCGAGGTGCCGTGTTCCTCCGCGACCTCGATGAGGCGCCGCGCGCGGGGATCGAAGCCCTTATGGAGCGGATGTCCGTAACCCGGGATGGCCCTGCGCTGGGCGCGGTATTCCGCCACCACTTCGCGGGCTGCCGCATCCAGCGAAACACCCTTTGCGCGCTCGACCACTTCCGCGAGGAACCGGCCGGCAGCCTCGGCGGAACCGAGCACCACCGACCCACAGCCGAGGATCCCGGCCGCCACGGCGCCCTGGAGGGCCTCCGGCGCGGCTGCCAGCGTCATGCGGCTGGCCTGCACGCTCGGCACGAACCCGTGCTCGGCGATGGCCACCAGTGTTGCATCGAGCGCGGCCCGTTGTGCCGAAGTCGGAAGCGTCCCGGTGATGAGCAACCAGACGTAGTCGCTGAAGCCCACCCTGCCGATCAGCTCCCCGCACAGGTCCTTGCCCCGGACGATGATCGTCTCGGGATTCGAAGTGCAGATTGCCGAGCTGCGGTGCTGCTGCCGCCCGATTTTCATGGCTCCCCTCGAAGCGTTGCCGTCGATCTTCGATAAACGAAATAATTTTCGATTCCCGAACGCGTGCATCTTGCGTATCATCGGTGGGGATGTCAACGCTTTCCAATGCCGGCCCGATCGCCTTGGCCGACGCCCGGGGGACGCTCTGCGAGTGACGGTCCCAGGGCGCATCGGGCGCAGCGACTGGATCTTTTCGTATATCGAACAGGCTTGCGTGATGCCCCGGAAGGCCACAACCACATCCCGCCGCGAAGTCATGGGCGGGCTCGCCAAGGGGCTCGAGGTGATCCGCGCGTTCACGCGCGAGCAGCCGGCGCTCACGCTCACCCAGGTAGCCGCCGCCTCGAAGCTGCCTGCGGCCACGGCGCGCCGCTGCCTGCACACGCTGGAGGAACTCGGCTACGTCACGCGCAGCGGACGCAGCTTCCTGCTGCGGCCCAAGGTCCTCGAGCTCGGCTCCGCCTATCTCGACTCGATGAACATCGACGCGGTGACGCGCAACTACCTGGAGGACCTTGCACTCAGGACCGGAGACTCGGCGGCGCTCGCCGTGCTGGACGGCACGGAGATCGTCTACGTGGCCCGCGCTTCCCTGCGCACGCTCTTGCGGCTGGAGGCCCACGTCGGCAGCAGACTGCCGGCCTATCCCACCTCCATGGGGCGGGTGCTGCTGGCGGGACTGACTCCCGAGCGCCTCGGCTGGTACTTCGCCAATGCCCGCATAGAGCCGCTCACGGAGCACACGGTGACCGACCGCCGGCAGCTCGAGCGGCTCGTCGACGAGTGTCGCCGCAACGGCTACTCGGCCGTCGAGGACGAGCTGGCGTTCGGCGTGGTCGCGGTGGCGGTGCCGGTCGTCGACAACGCTGGACGCGTCGTGGCCGCCCTGAACAGTTCCGGCCACTCGAAGAAGCTGAGCAAGGCTCAGCTGGTCCGTGAGCGCCTGCCCATGCTGCGCCAGGTGAGCCGCCAGATCTCGCAGGAGCTCGCGCACGTTCCCGCCCTGGCCCTCAGCGCGCAGGTCTGATGCAGGTCGCTGGGTGTCTTGACCCTGCGCGGGTCCATCCGTAGCCTTTTTGCGAAATTTCTTTCGCTATACGAATCCTAGGCCGTGACCGAATGCACGCCGACCAGAACAATGACCGGTACTTCGAGCACGACGATGCACGCCTGCGCTATCGCGACCAGGGTGCCGGCCCGGCCCTGCTGCTCCTGCACGGCTGGCTGCTGGACCTGACCCTGTGGGATCCGCTCGTACCGCTGCTCGAGGACGGCTTCCGCGTGATCCGTATCGATCGACGCGGCTTCGGCGCCTCCTCCGGAAGGCCCGGGCTCGACGCCGACGTGGAGGACGCACTGGCCCTGCTCCGTCACCTGGAAGTCCGGCGCGTCGCGGCGCTCGGGATGTCGCAGGCTGCCCGCGTCGCCCTGCGGATGGCGGAACGCGCGGAAGGGTCGATCGCCTGTCTCGTGCTGGACGGTGCCCCGCCGCTCGAGGGACTGCCCGACCTCGGGTGGGAGCAGGAGACGACCGTGGCCGAGTATCGTGACCTGCTCCGCAGACACGGCATCGTCGCGCTGCGGCAGCAGCTGACCTCGCATCCGCTGCTGCGCCTGCATTCCGCGGAGCGCTCCGCCCGCCGCCTGTTGGCCGGGATGCTCGCGCGCTACAGCGGCAGCGACCTCGAAGCGCCACCCGCGACTCCGGAGCCCGTCGCCGCCGACCGGTTCACCCGCCTGCGGCTACCGGTACTGATCCTCAACGGCGAGCTCGACTCGCCGCAACGGCTCCGCGTCGGCGAGGCCCTGCGCGATGCGGTTCGGGGCGCCGAGCGGCACGTGCTTCCCTCGGCCGGCCACCTCGCCTGTCTCGACAACCCTGCGGCCTACGCCGCGGCCGTCACACGTTTTCTTTCCCATCACGCAAGCAAATGGGGCCAAGCGCCCGGGAGACGCACATGACAAGGATCCTCGTTCTCTACTACAGCAGCTACGGGCACATCGAGCAGATGGCGTACGCCCAGGCCGAGGGCGCGCGCTCCGTCGCCGACGTCGATGCGGTCGTCAAGCGTGTTCCGGAACTGGTGCCCGACGAGATCGCGCGGTCGGCAGGCTTCAAGCTGGACCAGTCCGCACCGATCGCCGAGCCCGGCGAACTCGAGAACTACGACGCCATCATCTTCGGCACACCGACGCGCTTCGGCAACATGGCCTCGCAGATGCGCAACTTCCTCGACCAGACGGGCGGGCTCTGGCAGCGCAACGCGCTGGTGGGCAAGTTCGGCAGCGTGTTCTGCAGCACGGCCAGTCAACACGGCGGGCAGGAGACGACGATCACTTCGTTCCACACGACGCTGCTGCATCACGGGATGCTCATCATCGGCCTCCCCTACTCCTTCTCGGAGCTTGCGACCATGGCGGAGATCACCGGCGGCACGCCCTACGGTGCCAGCTGCGTCACCGGGGCCGGTCCGGACCTGCGCATGCCCACCGAGCTGGAGCTGAAGCTTTGCCGGTACCAGGGCTCGCACGTCGCCAAGATTGCCGCCCGGTACGTTCGGGGAGCCGCCTGAGGGCGCTTCGCCGTTTGACGAGGGGCGGCAGGCGGCCGCGTGGGCAGGCCCTCCCGAGACCGCGGCCGCCGGCTTCGTCTCCTGGCT
>LJNS01000094.1 GCA_001303245.1 Gammaproteobacteria bacterium SG8_30 | reverse complement strand
AAGTGACGGATAACCCGACCACAGCGCGACGGGCATGACAACAATGCCGCGCCTGCCGGCTCGATTTCAAGAGGTATCCCGACGGCGACTGCGGTGGACGCGCCTCCGGTCGCAGCGCAAACTGGATCGCCTCGACGACGCCTTCAACGGGAGAAGCAGAACATGAGCACCGGCTCCTGCCTATGCGGCACCGTCCGCTACGAGATCGACGGCCCTTTCAACGCCATGGTGAACTGTCACTGTTCGATGTGCCGCAAGGAGCACGGCTCGGTGTTCGTGACCTGGGCCGTGGCTCCCGCCGAGGGTTTCCGCTGGCTCTCAGGCGAGGACAACGTCGGCACGTTCGCCTCGTCTCCCAACGGCGCGCGCTCCTTCTGTCGCACCTGCGGCTCCCCGCTGCCGACCGTGATGTCCGGCATGGCAGTGGTCGCGGCGCCGGCCGGCAACCTGGAGGGAGACCCGGGCCTCAGGCCCCAGACGCACATCTTCGTCGGCTCGCGCCTGCCGGGCTTCGAGATCTCCGACGACCTGCCGCAGTTCGCCGAGGCCCCGCCCGAGTGGGGACTGCCCGACGTGCCGCGCCGGCCCGTCGAGAGCAGGGAGGGAGCGACACCGGGAAGCTGTCTTTGCGGTGCGATGGCATGGGAAGTCGAAGGCGCGCCGGCACTCATGATGAACTGCCACTGCTCGCGCTGTCGGCGCGCGCGCGGCGCTGCCTTCGCCACCAACGCTTTCTATCGTCTCGACCAGTTCAGGTGGCTGCGCGGCGAGGCGATGGCGGACTCGTACAAGGTCCCCGACGCGCAGTACTTCACCCAAAGCTTCTGCCGGGAGTGCGGCAGCCCCGTTCCGCGCATGCTCGAGAAGTTCAACCGCGCCATGGTCCCCGTCGGCGCCTTCGACGCCGATCCCGGCGCGCGCCCCGGTGCGCACATATTCGTCGGCTCCAAGGCTGACTGGGACCTGATCACGGACGACATTCCCCAGTTCCAGGAAATGCCGCCGCGGGGCTGAGGTCGACGCGGCACTGGCGAGAGCGGACATGAAGGAGCGGAACGATCGCGCGTCGCTGAAGCGCTTCGCGTGGCTCTCCATCGCCGCGGCGGTGGCGACCATCGCGCTCAAGGCGCTCGCCTACCTGCTCACCGGCTCCGTGGGCCTGCTGTCGGATGCGCTCGAGTCCTTCGTCAACCTCGCCGGCGCACTCATGGCCCTGTCCATGCTCTCGCTGGCCGCCCGGCCGGCGGACGCGAATCACGCTTACGGCCACGGCAAGGCGGAGTACTTCTCGAGCGGGGTCGAGGGCGGCCTGATCCTGATCGCCGCCGCCAGCATCGCGGTGGCTGCCGTCGATCGCCTGTTCAACCCGCGGCCACTCGAGCAGCTCGGACTCGGCCTGGGCATCTCGGTCGTCGCCTCCGCGATCAACCTCGGCGTCGGCCTGGTGCTGATGCGCGCGGGGCGGCAGTATGAATCGATCACGCTGGAGGCCAACGCCCATCACCTGATGACCGACGTCTGGACGTCCGCCGGTGTCCTCGTCGGGGTCGGGGCGGTCGCGCTGACGGGCTGGCTGTGGCTCGACCCGGTCGTCGCGCTCGCCGTGGCGGCCAACATCGTCTGGACCGGCGTGCGCATCGTGCGCAGCTCCATCCTGGGCCTGATGGACACCGCGCTGCCGGAGGCCGAGCAGGCGCAGATCGCCGCCGTGTTGGAGCGCTACGTCGGCGACGAGGTGCAGTACCACGCCCTGCGCACGCGCCGGGCGGGGCCGCGTCGTTTCGTGTCCGTGCACGTCCTGGTGCCCGGCGAATGGACCGTGGACCGCGGCCACGAGCTGCTGGAGCGCATCGAGGCCGAGCTGCGCGCCGCGCTGCCCATGACGTCCGTGCTCACGCACCTGGAGCCGCTGGGCGACCCGGCGGCGTGGGACGACCTGGACCTCGACCGGGACTGAGCGCTCAACCCCACTCCGGGGCCTTGCCCGCCTTCCACTTGATGCTGCAGCCCACGCTCGGCATCTGCTCGGCCGGCACCGGGCGGCCCGCGAGAAGCGCGTCGACGGCTGCGCGGAGCGATGCGCCGGTCACGGGCACGTCGCCCTTCGGCCTGCTGTCGTCGAACTGGCCCCGGTACACCAGGCGGCGGTCCGCATCGAACAGGAAGAAGTCCGGCGTGCAGATCGCCTGGTAGGCGAGCGCGGCCTGCTGCGACTCGTCGTACAGGTAGGGGAAGGTGAAGCCGTGCGCTCGCGCCACCTCCGCCATTGCCGGAGGCGCGTCCTCCGGGTATGCCCCGGCGTCGTTCGCGCTGATTGCGACGACAGCGAGCCCCTTACTGCCGTACTCGCGGGCGAAGGCGGCGAAGCCGTCGACGATGTGCTTCACGTAGGGGCAGTGGTTGCAGATGAAGGCGACGAGCAGCGCGGGCTTGTCGTCGAAGTCGACGAGGCTTACGACCTCGCCCGACGGGTCGGGCAGCGCGAAGTCCGGGGCCTTCGTCCCGAGCTCGAGCATCCTGGATTCCCTGCGTGCCATGTCCCGCCGCCTCCTTGCCCGCCCGCGCGGGTGCCTGCGTCATTTGCGAACTCGGGCATGGTAACCCCGTTCGATGCCGGCTATGGTCGGTTTGCCGGAGCCTCCGCGCGCTCCGGCCCGGAGGGACGACACAGCGAGGGAGGCACAGCCCGTGATCAGGAAGTTCTGGGACAGCTTCCGGGGGAAGGCGACGACCGCGGCGCCGGCTCGCCCGGCCGCGAAGCGAGGGACGCCGGAGCCGGTGCAGGCCTCGAACCCCTGGCACGCGGTCTCCATCCAGGGCGGCGGGACCGGGCGCTGCGAGGCCGCCAAGGCGCTTGCCAGCCAGCGCTTTCTGTCGGGCGAGGCGCCGGCGCTGCCGCTCCCGGACTGCGACCGGCCCGATACCTGCCAGTGCCGCTACCGCAAGCACGGCGACCGCCGTACGCCAGGCGAGGCACTCGACCGGAACGGGATTCCTCTGCCGCACCCGGAAAGGCGGGAGGACGACTAGCCGGTTTCCGGTTTCTCGGCATTCTGGATCTCGCGGCCTTTTTCTTCTAGCTTGGGCGCTCTGTCCACGCAACGGGAACGCGAGTCCATGCCCGGCTACATCGACATCGTGTGCAACCTCTACGACCCGGAGGCCGTACGCAAGGGCCAGACAGGGATCGACGAGGGTTTCAAGCGGCAGGTGCGCATGGACCGCCGCCTGTGGGGTGGCATCCGTGTAAGTCAATACCTGCGCAAGATGGACCGCGCGGGCATCGAGCGCTCGCTGCTGATCGCGGTGCGTGCAGGCGACCTGAACGTCGCGGGCTCCTTCGAGCTGCCCTACGAGCGGGTCGCGCGGGTGTGCGCCCGGTATCCGGACCGCTTTTCGGGCCTGGCCGGCGTCGATCCGTTCCGCGGCATGCAGGGCCTGCGCGATCTCGAGCACGCCGTGAACGATCTCGGCTTCGTCGGCGCCCACCTCTATCCCCACTGGTTCGGGCTCGCACCCGATCACGCGAAGTACTATCCCTACTACGCCAAGTGCTGCGAGCTCGACGTGCCGATCATGATGCAGATCGGTCACAACCTGGTTTACTCGCGCAAGCGCCGGCTGGCGAGCGTCGGGCGACCGATCACGCTGGACCAGGTCGCGATCGACTTTCCGGAGCTGCGGCTCATCGGCATCCACATCGGCGTACCCTGGACCGACGAGGCCATCTCGATGGCGTGGAAGCACGAGAACGTCTACCTGGCGGGTGACGCCTACGCGCCGAAGCACTGGCCGAAGGCTTTTGCGCACTACGCCAACACCTACGGCAGCCACAAGGTGCTGTTCGGCACCGATTGGCCGGTGATCGACCCGGAGCGGGCAGTGGCCGAGATCGACGCCCTGGGCATGCGACCGGAGTCGAACCGCCGGATGATGCGCGACAACGCGCTGGCCGTGTTCACCAGGCTGCCGGGCGCCCGACGGAAGGCCGGGCGGAGTCGATGACGAGGACCCTGTCCCTGCCCGATACCTACCAGCCGCTGCTGCTCTCCGGCGGGATGCACGCCTCCGCCGCGCGCACCCCCGCCAAGGCCGCGATCCACTGCGGCGAGCAGAGAATGAGCTATGCGGAACTGAGCGCCCGCACCCGCCGGGTTGCGGGCGGGGCAGCGGCGCTCGGGCTGCGTAAGGGCGACCGGGCGGCCATCGTCGCCCCCAACTGCATCGAGTACGCGGAGATCGTCTGCGGCCTCTCGGACGCCGGAAGCATCGTCGCCACGATCAGCCCGCGGCTGGCCGGCCGCGAAATCGCCGCCGCCTGCGACGACTGCGGCGCGCGAGTCATCCTCGTGCACCCGGCAGCGGCAGCGGCGGTGTCAGGGGCGAGGTTCGCGAGCGTCGAGCGGGTGATCGAGATCGGTCCGGAGTACGAGGCCTGGCTCGGCGAATCCGCAGCCGCTGCCCCGCACCCGCAGCTGGAGGAAACCGATCCTTTCACCCTCGTCTACAGTTCGGGGACGACGGGCGAACCCAAGGGCATCCTCATCTCGCACCGTTCCCGGGCACTGACCTTCCACGGCATGGCCATGGAGTACGGCTGCTACGGTCCGGACGACGTGCAGCTCGGCATCGCTCCCATGTCGCACGGCGCGGGCTTCGCCTTCATCATGGCAACGCTCTACTTCGGCGGCACGGTCGAGGTCCTGCCCCGCTTCGAGCCGGAACTCGTCCTGTCCCGGCTCGGCTCCCGCCCTTTCACGGGCGTGTTCATGGTGCCCACGCACTTCAACGCCATCTTCGGCCTCGAGCAGGCGGCGCTCGGGAGCTGGCGCGGCAGGATGCCTGCGTTGCGGACCATCATGTCGAACGCGGCCGCGCTGCCGCAGGCCGTGAAGGAGAAGATCGTCGACTACTTCGGCGCGGGGCTATTGCACGAGACCTACGGCTCGACCGAGGCGGGCGTCGTGACGAACCTTCGCCCGCAGGACCAGCTGGTACGCAAGCAGAGCGTCGGCCGGCCTTTCGCCGTGACCGACGTCCGGCTGCTCGACGACGACGGCCGGGAAGTCGGCGAAGGCGAGGTCGGCGAGCTGTACTCGCTCTCGCCGTACATCTTCAACGGCTACTTCAACCGGCCCGAGGAAACGGCGGCTGCGCTGCGCGACGGCTGGGTCACGGCCGGCGACCTCGCGCGCCGCGATGCGGACGGCTACTTTTACATCGTAGACCGCAAGAAGGACATGGTCGTCACCGGGGGGTTCAACGTGTACCCGCGGGAAGTGGAGGAGGTACTGCACGGGCATCCCGCCGTGCTCGAGGCCGCGGTGATCGGCGTGCCGGACGAGAAGTGGGGCGAGGCGCTCAGCGCCGTCATCGTGGCGCGCCCGGGCACGAACGTCAGCCCGGTCGAGCTCGAGGCGCACTGCCGCGGGTCGCTCGCGGGCTACAAGATACCGAAGTCGTTCCGCTTCATCGGCGCGCTGCCGCGCAACGCCGGCGGCAAAGTGCTCAAGAACGAGCTACGCGCCGGCAAGGCTGGCGGATGAGCCCGGGTCCGGGCAGTTCGTCGTCAGCGCTTCGCGAGCGCGGTGATCGTGGCCGTGTCGAGCTCACCCTTCGCGCCCCAGCCCGCTTCGCCGGCCGGGATCGGCGGCCTGAACTTCTCGTAGAGCGCGAAGGCCTCCGATGCGAGCTCCTCCGGCTCGTGTGAGGCGGCGAGATCGATCATCGCCTCCGACAGGTCGCCGAGCGCCTCGCCGAACTTCCCCTGCAGGTAGCGCTGCACCCCGGCCGGGTCGACCGGCTTGCCCTTCGCCACGGCGCGCAGACCGTCTGCCGTGCGCTGTACCGGCACGGCGCGGTGCATCAGCGCGACCTCGAAGACGCCCGCCGCCTTCGCCTTCTTGCGCCTTTCGGCCCGGACCGACTCGGGCGTCGGCTTGAATAGCCCGAGCGCCTTGCCCTTGGAGTAGGCGTTCAGGCCCGCCAGGGCCTTGCCCAGCGTCAGCGCCTCCTCGTGCTCGAAGCCGAGCCGCTCGGCGACGATCGTGGCCCAGAGGGTCAGTACGGGCGCGCGATTGATCCTGATCTTCACGGCAGACTCAGCGTGGCCGGGTGCCCTCGACGAACCAGACGATCGTGACGGAGGCGACGGCCGGGACCCGCGCTCGCGTGCCCGGACATCAGGTCTCCGGCGGCAGCGCGAAGACGACGATCGTCGGCGCGCCGCGTCCGCCCAGCCAGAACGAGCCCTTGCCGGAAGCCGCTGCCACGAACTGGCGACCCTTCACCGCGTACGTTACGAGGCCCGCGGTCATCGACCCGCCGGTATTGAAGCGATAGAGCTCCTCGCCGGTTGTCGCGTCGAAAGCCAGCAGGTCCCCGGCCGTCTCGGCTGCGAACAGGAGCCCGCCCCCGGTCGCGGTGACGGCGCCGACCATGGGCTCGACGGAGCGGTACTGCCAGCGGATCCCGCCGGTCGCGGCATCGATCGCCGTGAGGAAGCCCTGGGACTGGGCGGAACCTTCGATCGCCCCGCCCAGGTACAGCTCACCCGGGACGTGGCGCACTTCCTCGTCGAGGATCGCGGTCCAGCACCAGTCGACCGTCGGCACGTACAGCAGGTTGGTGTCCGGGTGCCAGGCCGGGCCGTTCCACTGGACGCCGCCGAGCACGCCCGGGCAGTACGTCGTGCCCTCGCGCGTGATGGGCTCGTCCTCGTTGAGTCGCGTGCCGATCTTCGTCTGATGCAGCACCTCGTGGGTATCGCGATCGAGAAGGCGCACGATGCCGTCCTTCCCCGACGCCACGATCAGCTTGCGGTTCTTGCCCTGCACCTTGCCGTCGATGATCGGGCTGACCTGCGTGAGGTCCCAGTCCTTGTCGTCGTTCGGCACGAGCTGTGCGTACCAGTTGAGGCGCCCGGTGCGCAGGTCGAGTGCCACGAGCGAGTTGGTGTAGAGGTTCTTGCCGGGCCGCAAGTGCGCGGGGAAGTCCGGCGAGGGATTGGTAACCGGCACGTACAGCTCGCGCCGCTCGGTGTCGAGCGAGAGCGGCGTCCAGATCGCACCACCACCGACCGGAAGGTCCGGATCGTTCTTCCAGGTGTCGAAGCCCGGCTCGCCGGCGCGCGGCACGGTATTGAAACGCCAGACAGGCGAACCGTCGGCGAGACTGAACGCGCCTATCCAGCCCTGCACGTTGTTCTCGCTGCCCGCCGGGCCGATGATCACCAGGTCCTCATAGACCAGCGGCGGCATGGTGATCGTCTCCCCCGCGGCCGGTCGGGCGACCTGGCGTGCCCAGAGCAGCTCGCCGTCGGCCGAGTCGAGCGCGAACAGGTAGCCGTCGGCCGTGCCGCGCACGACATAGCCGTCCTGGATCGCGACTCCGCGGTTGTTCGTCCAGACCTCGATGTCCTGCGGCTCCCAGCGGTGGCGCCACTTCTCGCGACAGGTGGCCGCATCGATGGCCGCCGTCAGCCTCGCGGTCGTGACGTACATGACTCCCGCGTGCACGATGGGGCCCGTGAGGAAGTTCTCGGTCGAGCCGAGCTGGTAGAGGCAGGCGACCTGCATGCGGGCGACGTTGCCCTTGTCGATCTGCCCGAGCGGCGAGTACCGCGTGCCGCGGAAGTTGCCCGTGTGATAGAGCCAGTCCGTGCCCGTCGCGGCTTCGCGCAGCTCGGCCGCAGAAGGGCCCTTACCGCCGGGTCGCGAGCGCTCCCCGGGAATGAAAGGACGCTTGGAGACCGCTGCCTCGCTTCCGTCGGTCTTCGCCGGCGCCAGCCGGATCGAAGTCAGCACCTCGGCGTCCGCGGTGAGCGGCCGGCCACTTGCTGCCACGCCATTGCGCGAGAGCACGAAGGCCAGGATGTCGAGGTACTCCGGGACCTGCAGCGAGCCGACCTTCGGCCGCGGCATGGCCGTCCTGATGATGTAGAACAGGTCGTCGACGGTGCGGGTCGCCTGGCTCCAGCTGGATGCAAAGGCCTCCCCGACCAGCGCCGGCCCCGAATCGCCTTCCAGGTTGACTCCGTGGCAGCTCGCGCAGTGCTCGCCGTAGGAGGTGCGCCCCCGGGCTGCCTGGTCGAGCGTGAACGTGGAGACGGCCGAGGGAGACTGCGGCGCTCCGGTGGCGGACCATGGAAGCAACAGCAGACCGGTGACCAGTCCCCACGCAACTTGGCTCATGGCGTCAACCTCACGTGGATCATTGCTTGTCGGGGCACGGGCTGCGGCGGCCCGGCCTCGCGATGTTAGACTCATTCGGCATCGGGCGCGAACCCTCGCCGGCTAGTGCCTGCAAGCGTCATCCCGCAATCGACGAGCGAAGGCGACACGGCGTGCTGCCCTTCTCCGAAGCCTGCGAGCGCAACAAGCATCCGATCCTCGACGTGCTGCGCGGAGCATTCGCACACGCCGGTGAGGTCCTCGAGATCGGCAGCGGCACCGGTCAGCACGCCGTGCACTTCGCGCGCCACCTGCCGCACCTCGTCTGGCAACCAACGGACCGTGCCGAGTACCTGCCGGGACTCGCGGCCAGGATCGCGCTCGAGGGCGGCGACAACCTTCGATCCCCGCTGGAACTCGACGTCACGCAGGCGTACTGGTCCTTCGACGGTGCGGACGCGGTGTTCAGCGCCAATACGCTGCACATCATGTCCCTCAGCGAGCAACGAGCAGTTCGACCTGGGGCTCCACGAGCGCGACCCGGCGAGCGGTATCCGCGACTTCGAGGCGGTCGATGCGCTTGCGCGCACTCGAGGCCTGACGCTGCTGTCCGACCAGCCGATGCCGGCAAACAACCAGCTGATCACCTGGCGCCGCGAGTGAGCGGCGCCGCGGAACGCTGACCGGGGAGAGGAATGAAGATGTCGACGCTCGTGGCGATCCGGGGTGCGGCGGTACTGGTGCTGATCTCGCTCAACACCATCTTCTGGGCCATCCCGCTTTTCTCCATGGCGTGCCGTGGCGGCCCTGGCGCGACCTGATGAGCCGGGGCCTCATCGCCATGGCCGAGAACTGGATCAGCACCAACAACGTGCTTCTCGGCCTCTCCGGCGCCGGCAGCGTGGACCTGCGCGTGGACGAGTCGCTGAGTCGTCAGGAGTGGTACCTGATGGTGGCCAACCACCGTTCGTGGGTGGACATCCTGGTGCTGCAGGCCGCGTTCAACAGGCAGATCCCGTTCCTGAAGTTCTTCATCAAGGACCAGCTCAAGTGGGTCCCCTTCCTCGGGCTGGCGTGGTGGGCGCTCGACATGCCGTTCATGAAGCGCCACTCCCGGGCGTACCTCGAGCAGCACCCGGAGGCGCGCGGCCGCGACCTGGACGCGACGCGACGCGCCTGCGGCAAGTTCCGTCGCATCCCGACGACGGTCATCAACTTCGTGGAGGGCACTCGCTTCACTCCGGACAAGCACGCCGCGACCGGCGCGCACTACCGGCACCTGCTTCCGCCCCGCGCCGGGGGCGTCGCCTTCGTGCTCGCCGCGATGGGCGACATCCTGCACTCGACGCTCGACGTGACCATCGCCTACGGGCTCAGGACGCCGACGCTCTGGGACCTCTGCTGCGGGCGGCTACGCCGCGTCCTGATCGACGTCCGGCATCGCGCCATCGAGCCGTGGATGACCTCGGGCGACTACGAGGGCGATCCTGGGTTCCGGGGGCGCTTCCAGGAGACGCTGGCGCTGTGGTGGGGCGAGAAGGACGACCGGCTCGACGCCCTGCTCGCGGAGAGCGCTTCGCCGGGCTGAGACTACGCATGGCGGGACGCGGCAAGGCGGCATCCAGGTGGTCGGGACGCGTCACTCGCGAGAGCGACGCCCTCGATCTCGAGGAGGGCGTGTTCACCTGGAAGGATCCGCGCCGGATCGCCCGGTCCCTCAAGCGCTCCGCCGAGCGCAGCAGGCGGCGCAAGGCCGGGCCCTTCAGATCCGCGATGTCGATGCTCACCTTCTACATCAATCGCGCCGGCAGCCACCTCGACGACGGGCAGCGCGAGGTGCTCGAGCAGGCGAAAGACGAGCTGCGCAGTCTCTACGGTCGCAAGCCTTCTTCCTGAAGCAAGTCATCCAACTGCCGCCGGATTGCGAATATGCTGGCGTGCGCAGACCTGGAAGCCCGTCATTGCCGCGATCCCCTCAGACCCGCCGACGCAGCGCCGTGCCCTCCTCCCGCCTCGGCCGGGCGGTCCGCATCGGCCTGATGGCGGGCGAAGTGGCGATCGGCGGCGTGCTGAGCAGCGCGCGCGCGCTGGCGAGCGGCCGCAGGCCCGAAGGGACGATGTCGCTGCTCTCCGGGCGCAACGCCGAGGTCCTCGCCAGGCGCCTGTCGACGCTGCGTGGCGCGGCCATGAAGCTCGGGCAGATGTTGTCCATGCACGGCGACGAGCTCCTGCCGATGGAGTTCAGGCAGGCGCTGTCGATCCTGCGGTCGCAGGCGTACGCCATGCCTGCCGCCCAGCTGCATCGCGTGCTCGGGCGCGAGTACGGCAAGGGCTGGCAGTCCCGGTTCGCGGACTTCGACGAGGAACCGCTCGCCGCTGCGTCGATCGGCCAGGTGCACCGCGCGCGTACCCGGGACGGACGAGACCTGGTGCTCAAGATCCAGTACCCGGGCGTGGCGCGCAGCATCGACAGCGACGTCGACAACATGGCCACGCTGCTGCGCTGGCTCGACTTCCTGCCGGTGGGGCTCGACGTGGAAGGGCTGGCGGCAGAGGCGAAGCGGCAGCTCCGCGAGGAAGCGGACTACCTCGAGGAGGCGCGTCACGCTGCGCGCTACGCGCGCCTCGTGGGCCCGTCCCGGGACGTCCTGGTACCGGCGGTGCACGACGACCTGACGACGCGCCGGATCCTGGCACTCGACTACGTCGAGGCGGAGCCGATCGAGGCGCTTGCCCGTCCCGACGTACCGCAGCGCACGCGCGACTTGGTCGCCCGCAAGGTCGAGAGCCTGCTGTTCCGCGAACTGTTCGAGTTCCGGTACATGCAGACGGATCCGAACCCCGCCAACTTCCTGTACCGGCGGGCGGATCACAGGCTGGTGCTGCTGGACTTCGGGGCGACCATGGCGCTTCCCGCGGAGCGCGTCGAGGGCTACCGCGACATGTGCCGCGCAATCCTCGCCGACGACGTCGGAGCGATCCGCAGCGAGGCGTTGCGGCTCGGCTACCTGCGACCGGAGACCGGCGAGGAGTCCGCCGCCGGCGTGATCGAGATCATCCGCCTGGTCTGCGAGCCGCTCCGGCACCGAGGTGCCTACGACTTCGCAGCCTCGCAGCTGCCGCTCAAGGCCCGGGACCTCGGGCTCGAGGTCGCCTTCAGGCGGGGCCTGCCGACCCCTCCGGCGTCGACCATGTTCCTGCACCGCAAGCTGGTCGGCAGCTTCATGCTCTGCGCGATGCTGCACGCGCGCATCGACGTCCGGCGGCTCATCGAGCCCTATCTCGCCTGACCGGCGCTCCTGCGGCAGCCCGGTGTATCCGGCCTCGCCACCTGGCCACCGTTGCGGCTTCGATCGCGCGGCGCGCGCGAAACGCCGTGGCAACCTTTCACGGGGCAGCTGCGGGAGCTCAGGGCGCTTTCGGCGGCAGCTGCATAGGCTCCATCACGGCCTCGACCAGGAACGGGCCGCGTCGCGTCGCGGCGGATGCGAGCGCCTCGTCGAGCGCCTCCGCGGTCCCGACGGTCGTCGCCTCGACGCCGAAGCCCCGCGCGAGGTCGGCGAATCCCAGCACCGGCCGGTCGAGCGACAGCAGGGGAACGGCGCGAGGGCCGGGCAGCCTGCCCTCGATCTGCAGGTGCTCGTAGGCGAGGATCGCGTAGCTGCGATTGGCGCAGATGACGGTGGTCACGTCGAGCTGCTCGCGTGCCTGGGTCCACAGCGCCTGGATCGTGTAGAGCGCGCTGCCGTCCCCCGACACGCAGAGCACCTTGCAGCCGGGCGCACCGAGGGCCGCACCGGTGGCGAGCGGCAGCGCGCCGCCGATCGCTCCTCCACAGAGATCGAGATGATGGTGCGGTGCTGCGCCTGCGAGCGCCTCGGGTATCGCGAGGCTCGCGGTGATCGCCTCGTCGCAGAGGACGGCTTCGTCCGGAAGCTGCCTCGCGATCGCGGCCGCCAGCGTGGCGGGGTTGATGCCGCCGCTCGGCCGGTCCGCGACGGAGCGCTCCGTCGCCGCGGCGGTCCGGCCGGCGCCGAGCGCGTCGCACAGCGACGCGAGCGCGTAGACACCGTCCTCGCCCGGGTCGGCGACCCGCATCACCTGCGTCGCCGCTGCGACCGGGCTGCCGTGGCGCCCCGGATAGCCGAAGAAGTTCACCGGTCGACGCGCCTCGACGAGCAGCAACAGCGACACGCCGTGCAGGAACTGCTCGGCCTGTTCGCCGAAGTAGGGCACTTTCGGGACGAACGGGCGGCCGGCGCCGCGGGCGGCGCTGGCATTGAAGGTCTCGCTCGCCAGCCGTGCGCCCGTGACCGCGGCCAGACGTGCCGCCGCAGCGACACCCTCGGCATCCAGCGCCCGCCCGCCGAGCAGGATCATCGCCGTTGAGCCGTGCCGGCGCAGCAGCGCCGCCGCGGCATCGATTCGCTGGCCGGCCGGACGACTCGGACCGGCGGGCGGGGCCGGCTGCCCCGGCGCGGCGCCCTCGCTCCAGGCGACGTCGGCGGGCACCGCGAGCGTCACGGGACCGGAGAGCGAGCAGGCTGCCTCGAGCGCGGCCGCGGCATCGGCGCCCGCGTGCGCGGGCGCGTCTACCGTGCGCACCCAGCGCGAGAAGGGCCTCGCCACGGCCTCGAGATCGGTGGTCAGCGGCGCGTCCAGGGCCACGTGGTCGCGGGCATGCTCGCCGACCACGTTCACGATCGGCGAACGCGAGCGCCGGGCGTTGTGCAGGTTGGCCGCCCCGTTGGCCAGGCCGGGACCGAGGTGCAGCAGCGTGGCCGCGGGCTTGCCGGCGGTGCGGGCGTAGCCGTCGGCCGCACCGGTCACGACGCCCTCGAACAGGCACAGGACACCGCGAACCGTCCCGGCGTCGTCGAGGGCCCGGACGAGCGCCATCTCGGAGGTACCCGGATTTGCGAACATCGTGTCCACGCCGCCGCGATGCAGCGTCTCGAAGATCGCTTGCGCGCCTTTCATCGACCGGGCCCCCATAATTGCTCCATGCGCCGTGAGACGAGTCTGCCAGATTCCGCCGCGAGCCTCGCGACGGCCGATCTGCTCCCCCACCCGGACGCGCCCGCACCGGCCGGGTTGCGCCTCGGCGCCGGCTTGGCGCGACGCAACGGAGGGCGAACGTTCGAATTCCACTACGTCCTGGAAGGCTCGATGGCAGGACTGCGGATTCCCGCGGGCGGACGGGTGGGGCGCTCGGACGGGCTCTGGCAACATACCTGTCTCGAGGCGTTCCTGATGCCGGACGGCGCGGATGGCTACCTGGAGTTCAACTTCTCTCCCGCCGGTGCGTGGGCCGCATACCGGTTCCGGGGGCGCCGTACCGGCATGCAGCCGGTCGCGGAAGTTGCCGACCCGGAGATCCGCTGCGCCAGCGCCCGCGACCGGCTCGAGGTGAACGTGACGCTCGACCTGGGACTGCTTCTCGGCGAAACGGCCGGTACGCCGGGACGCGCAGGGCTCGCCGCGGTGATCGAGGATACCGGGGGGAGGCTGTCCTACTGGGCGCTTCGCCACGGCGCAGGCGCACCGGACTTCCACGACCCGGCCTCGTTTGCGCTCCCCTTGCCGCCGCTCCTCGCGGCCCGGGACGCTCCGCCATGATCTTCGGGATCGACCGCCTGGTCGGCGACCGTGACTTGCGCAGGCCCCTCTCGGGCCGTCGCATCGCACTGCTGGCGCACCCCGCGTCCGTCACCACGCAGCTCGGGCACTCGCTCGATGCGCTCGCCGGCCTCGACGGCATCCGGCTCACGGCCGCGTTCGGCCCGCAGCACGGCTTGCGCGGCGACAAGCAGGACAACATGGTCGAGTCCGAGGACTACATCGACCCGGTGCACGAGATTCCCGTCTTCAGCCTCTACGGCGAGGTCCGCCGCCCGACCGCGGCCATGCTCGATACTTTCGACGTGCTACTCGTCGACCTGCAGGACCTCGGTTGCCGCGTCTACACGTTCATCACCACGCTGCGCTACGCGCTGGAGGACGCGGCGGCCGGCGGCAAGTCGGTGTGGGTGCTCGACCGCCCGAATCCCGCAGGCCGCCCGGTCGAGGGCTGCCTGCTCGAGTCCGGCTGGGAGAGCTTCGTCGGCGCAGGAGCCCTGCCGATGCGGCACGGGCTGACACTCGGCGAGCTCGGCGGCTGGTACGTCGCGACGCTCGGCCTCGACGTGGACTATCGGGTGATCCCGATGCAAGGCTGGGCGCCGCACGACGGCCCGGGCTTCGGCTGGCCGCTCGGCGAGCGCGCGTGGGTCAACCCGAGCCCCAACGCGCCGAACCTGTGGATGGCGCGCTGCTACCCGGGGACGGTGATGCTCGAGGGCACGACGCTCTCCGAGGGGCGCGGCACAACCCGACCGCTCGAGTTGCTCGGCGCCCCCGAGCTCGACGCGCGGGCCTGGCTGGCCACCATGGAAGCACTGGCGCCGGACTGGCTCGCCGGTTGCGCGCTGCGTCCCTGCTGGTTCGAGCCGACGTTCCACAAGCACGCCGGGCAGCTGTGCGCGGGGCTGCAGGTGCACGTCGAGGGTCCCTGCTACGTCCACGACCGGTTCCGCCCGTGGCGACTGCTGGCCCTCGCGCTGAAGGGGCTGCGCACCCTGCGGCCCGACTATCCACTCTGGCGCGACTTTCCCTACGAGTACGAGGCCGCCGCGTCGGCCGACGAGGCGGCCTGGCGCGACCTGCGTGAGCCCTTCCTGCTCTATCGCTGATCGATCGCCGCTCACCTTCGCGGCCCGCCCCAGGTTGACCGCGGGACGCTGCTCGTGTGTGATCCCGCCGTCCACTCAGTGGGAGACGGATCATGTCCGACGATACGAAGAACCGGTTCTCGCGTCGCGAACTGCTCGCGGGCGCCGGGGCTGCCGGCGTGGCAACGCTGCTCGGCCCGACCGCGCGCGCCAGCGCAGCTGCGCCTTCCGCCGGGGCGGCGGCGGTGTCGGTGGCGACCAAGGGCTCCTACGAGACGGTGCCCCTGCGCCAGGAGTCGATCAGCGTTTCCGCGATCCAGTCGCGCGTACGATCGGTCGACCTGCGCGATCTCGACAGGACGATGAAGGCCAACGTCGATCACGTCCTCAAGCTGATCGACATCGCGCAAGGCTCGGTGGAAGAGTGGGGCGGCGAGCGCCGCTGGGGCGGCAAGCAGGACCTCATCTGCATGCACGAGTTTCCGATCCAGGGCTTCCAGCCCTGGACGCGCGCCGAGCTCAACCGCGTGGCACTCGAGCTGCCGGGGCCAGAGACCGAGGCGATCGGTGAGCGGGCGAAGCACTACGGCTGCTACATCGCCTTCGGCTGTTATGCGAAGGACAAGGACTGGCCGCGGCACGTGATCAACATGTCGGTGATCGTCGGCCCGACGGGCGAGATCGTCGCGAAGCACTGGAAGGCCCGTAACATCCTGGGTCTGTTCGGCGAGTTCGCGCTGATCGGCACCACCGTCTACGACGTCCTCGACCGCTACGTCGAGATGTACGGCTGGGACGCGACGCTCCCGGTGGCCCGCACCGACATCGGCAACATCGCCATGACGGCCGTGGGAATCGAGCCGCTGCTGTACCAGTGCCTCGCGCTCAAGGGCGCCGAGATCCTGATCATGACCGTGACCGGCGGCAGCAATGCCGAGTCCGCGAAGATGACTGCACGCTACAACCGCATCTACACGGTCGGCGTCGGCAACTCCGTCTCGCCGGACAACATCGGCTTCACGGAATCCGCCGGCGCCGAGGACGAGGGCACGGTGATCTGCGATCCGCGCGGCAACTACCTGGCGCGGACCAGCAACCACCACGAGGACATCGCCAGCACGCGGATCCCGATCGCCGACTTCCGCAAGACCCGGCGATTCCCGGAGATTCCGGTCGCACTGTATCGCCCGGTCCTGGCCGGGTACGAGCCCTTGTTCGGTCCCAACAACTTCCTGGAGAAGCTGCCCGAGACCTACCAGGAAGCCGGCGCGCTGGTGCGCAGCAAGCTGCGCGGCGACTGATTCACGGCGACGGCGACCCGGCCCGGCGGCGCCGGGACGGGGCTGTCCGCCGGCTCAGCCGGCCATCAGTTCCGCGCGGAATTCGCGAAGCTTGGCCTTGACGCGCGCGGCGTTCTCCGGGCCGATCCTGATGAGGAACTTCTGGCCGGCCGAGCGCCGCTCGAGCTCGGGATCCGCGAACTCGTAGAGCACGTTGGGGCGGGCGAGCGGGATCGGGCCTCGCACCTCCGGCGCGGCCAGCAGGTGGTCGATCACCTCGATCAGGCGATCGTTGAAGTAAGACGACGGATTGCCCAGCTCCTCATAGGCTTCCTGGAAGAGCGGGTACAGCCGGCGGTACACGGCCGCGGCCTGCGCAGCGTCGATCGCCGCCACGACGTCGACGTACGGCCGGTAGCGGGCGTAGTTGGACGCTTCGAGCATCGGGCCTTCCTCGGGACCGACGGCGAGGAAGGCATCCGGCATCGGCTCGACCGGCCGCAGGCGCATGGCGACCTTTTCCCTCGGCAGGTTGTCGATGGTCACGGTGATGCGCCGGACGAGGTCCTCGTCCACGAACAGCCGTGCAAACTGATCCCCGGGGAAGAGGCCGGCGAGCGACGTCGCGACGGCCGGGTCGCTGTCGGACAGCGGCGGCAGAGGCTCGGCCTCGACCGTCTCGATCGGGTGCTCGACCGTATCGGCCGCCCCGGTCGGCGCGGGCTGCTCCGGCTCGGTCCCGGCCGGCGCCGGCGCCCCGGTATCCGCCTCCTCCTGCGTCCACAGGTAGATCCCGGCCGCTATCGCCACCACGGCGACGAGGCCGAGGAACCACTTGCCGATGGCCGCGTCGCTCCCCGTCACTTCCGCATTCATGGTCTACCCCGCAAGATCCTGGCCGGTAGCAGGATTAGAGCACGCAGGAACTCGAAGATTCCCTCCACCGCCACTCCAAGCAGACGAAACGGCAGCAACAGCAGCCAGACCAGCGGATAGAGCAGCAGGGCGGCGAGCGCCAGCGGCCAGCACAGCAAGAGCAGCACGAGCCAGATCAGGAACGTCAGCACCGGTACGGCTCCCCTCCCGAGGGACGCAGTGAACCGGATTGTGACACCGTCGCGACGACTCCGGGATCCATCAGTTGATGCGGCCGCCCTTCAGGAAGTGCTCGACCTTGTCCCGGTAGGTACGCGACAGCTTGATCTCGTGCCCACCGTCGAGCACGAGGAAGAACTCGCCGTTGATGTGCGGACGCAGGCGCGTCACCCGCTCGAGGTTGACGATCGTGGACCGGTGCACCCGCTGGAACAGCCTCGGGTCGAGCTGGTCCTCGAGGCTCTTCATCGTCCCCCGCAGGATGTACGTCTCGCCGCCCGCGTGGATGCACATGTAGTCGCCGGCGGCGTCAACCCACTCGATGTCGCCCTCGGGGACGCGCACGATGTCCCGGCCGTGGCGGATCGGCAATGCGCGCTGCCGGCCATCGCCGGCGAGCTCCTGGACGAGCGTCTCCGCGCCGTCGCCCGGCCACTCCTCCGAGCCCTTCAGGTCGGCAAGCAGCTGCACGAGGCGGTCCCGCTGCCCTGCGGCTTGGCGCTGGCCGAGCTGCTCCCGGATGTGCTCGAGCGCATCGGCGAGGCGTGCCTCGTCGACGGGCTTGAGCAGGTAGTCGACGGCGCGTGCCTCGAAGGCCTGGATCGCGTAGCGGTCGAATGCCGTGACGAACACGATCATGGGCATCGACTCGGTGGGCAGCCGCTCCACGACGTCGAAGCCCGTGAGTCCGGGCATCTCGATGTCGAGAAACACGAGGTCGGGCTGGTGCTCGCGTATGGCCTCGAGCGCCGTGCGGCCGTTGCAGGCTTCCCCGACCACCTCGAAGTCGGTGGCCGCCTGCAGGCGCAGCGTCAGGCCGCGGCGCGACAGTGCCTCGTCGTCCACGATCAGCGCGCGGATCTTCCCGCTCACGGCTGCGGTCCTTGCTCGAAAGGAACGGCGATCTCGATGCGCAGGCCCGGCTGTGCATTCAGGACCGCGAAGCGGTGGCGATCCCCGTACAGCACTGCGAGACGCTCGCGCGTGTTGCGCAGGCCGACGCCGCGGCCGTTTCCGGCCTCGGCCCCGGAGCGCAGGCCGGGGCCGTCGTCGAGCACGACGATCTCGAGCTCCCGTTCCCGGACGCGGCCCTCGATGCGGATCGTGCCGCCCGCCTCGCGGGGCGCGACGGCGTACTTGACCGCGTTCTCGATCAGCGGCTGCAGCAGCAGGCTCGGCAGCAGCGCAGCGAGCGCGGGGTCCTCCACGGCGAACTCCAGCCGCAGCCGCTCGCCGAAGCGCAGCCGCTCGGTGGTCAGGTAGAGGTTGAGCGCGTCGATTTCCTGCCTCAACGTCACCTTCTTCATCGGGTCCTGGTCGAGCGTGTAGCGCAGGAACTCCGACAGCCTCGTCACCGCCTGGTTGGCCAGCTGGTTCTGCTTGTCGAGTATCAGCGTCGAGATGGCGTTGAGCGTATTGAACAGGAAGTGCGGATTCAGTTGATAGCGGAGCATCTTGACCTGGGCTTCCTGGGCGAGCGCCGACGCCTTGAGCACCCTTTCGCGCTCCTCGCGCAGCATCGCGTAGTACTTGATGCCGAAGTACAGGCCCGTCCAGGTCAGCAGGATGAAGCTGGAATTGACCGCCGCGAAGAAGATCGCGAATGGCGAGTGCTCTTCCTCCATGGGCGGCATGAAACGCACGTACGCGGTCTCGATCACGAGCCGCCACAGCAGGGCCAGGCCGTAGCAGGCTCCGAGGGCTCCGGTGACCATGAGCCACGGCGGCCGCTGCCAGAGGTGGCGGTAGAACCACCTGAGCGGCGCGCTCAGCAGGAAGCCTGCCACCGCGGCGGACGCCACCACCTGCAGGTAGCCCACGGGCTTCTCCCAGAGCAGCGCGCCGAAGTACTGCACGAGGCCGTACGCGCCCCAGCCCAGCGTGTGCAGGGTCCAGAAGACGCCGTTGCGGCTGGCGACGAGTCGTTCGACTAAGCGCATCGGCTCCTACCGGCGGTCCCGAAACCGTTCAAGCATAGGCCAACTGGACGCCCGGTTCCGACGTCTCATCGCACCTGACCCACCGCTCGTCGCAGACCGGCTGCGCCCTGATCGTCTACCGCAGGCCGCCGCGACGAGGTGCCCGCCCGCTGCGACGGCACGAGCACCCGCCGGCCGTCACGCGTGCTGAGATGACGCCGACGAGCCGGTGCATTCCGGCAAGGGCCGAAACAGTGTTTCAACCCTCGTCGCAGTCGATCCATCCAAGCCATGTCAGCCATCCACATCGAGGACACCTCCATGACCCGCACACGGACTTCGACACTTCCTTCCATCCGTCTGCAACGGTCGGTGGCCGCGCTTGTCGCGGCGCTAGCCATCGCCGCCGCCGCGCCCGCCTCCCATGCCGGCGACGCAGCCCGCGCGAAGAGCGTGAGCATTCACTTCGACCGCGCGACCCTCGCCGACCCGGCGGCGGCGCGCGAGCTGTACGCACGGATCCGCACCGCGGCGCGATTCGCCTGCGGCGACGCCGACCTGCGCGACTTGAACGCGATGCAGGAAGTCAACCGCTGCCGCGCCGACGCGGTCGCGCGGGCGGTCGAGACCATCGGCTCGGCCACCCTCGGAACCCTACATCGCGACTCCACGGGTGAGGACCGCGTGAGGGTTGCCTACGAGCGTTGAGAGCGCCTACATCGAGCGATTGGCCTCCGGGGGCCGGGCGGCGCGTCTCGCAGCGCGACCTTCCCGGTTCCCGGCGGTCTCCCGGGGCTCGTGATCGTCGCGAGGCGGCTCGGACGCAACTCATGGTCTCCCCGGTCGCCCGCCATTGCCGCGGTCCGCACCCCGCCGCTGCGTGCCCGCAAGATTGCGCCGGTGGCCGTCATCGCGGAACATTCTCTCGCGGCCTCGCCGCCAGGCGGCGTGCCGGTTCGGGCCACCGAGTGAGGCCTTCGTCGCCGCACCGAGCGGGAACACCGTGGAGCATTCGCCCCCGTCACAGGTGACCAACGCCGCGCTGGTGCTGGGCATCACCGGCGGCGCGGGCGGCGCCGTGGCCCGCGCGCTGCTAGAGCACGGGTGGCAGGTCCGCGCCCTGCACAGGGACCCGTCCCGTGCGCGCCACCAGGCCCGCGACCTCAGCGGAGTCGACTGGCGCGAAGGCGATGCCCGTTCCCCCCGGGACGTCTTGCGCGCGGCCGGAGGCGTCGACGTGATCGTCCACGCCGTCAACCCGCCCGGCTATCGGAAGTGGCAGGAGCTGGCCGTTCCCATGCTGGCCAGCTCGATCGAGGCAGCTCGCCAGAGCGGGGCGCGCATCCTGTTCCCCGGCAACGTGTACAACTTCGGACCGGACGCCTGGCCGCTGCTGCGCGAGGACTCGCCCCAGCATCCCACCACCCGCAAGGGCGCCGTGCGGGTCGAGATGGAACGGATGCTCGAGCAAGCCGCGGACTCGGGGGCGCGTTCGATCGTGATCCGGGCCGGCGACTTCTTCGGCGGTGGCGGCGAAGGCTCGTGGTTCGGCGCGGCGATGGTGAAGCCCGGCAAGCCGTTGCGGGCCGTGACCTATCCAGGCGCGCCGGAGGTCGGCCATGCCTGGGCCTACCTTCCCGATCTCGGCGAAACGTTTGCCCGCGTCGCCGACCTGGAGAAGGGCCTGCCAGACTTCGGGCGATTCCACTTCGGCGGGCAGTGGCTGGAACCGGGCATCGAGATCGTCGAGTCGGTGCGACGCGTGCTCGGACGGCCCGACCTGCGAGTACGACGCATGCCGTGGTGGCTGATGCGCCTGGCCTCTCCCGTTGCACCGTTCCTGCGCGAACTGCTCGAGATGCGCTATCTCTGGTACGAGGCCGTGCGGCTCGACAATTCCAGGCTGGTCGCCTTGCTCGGTCGTGAGCCGCACACGCCGCTCGACGAGGCGATGCGAGCCACCCTGGCGGCGCTGGGCTGCATTGAGCCGGAGGTTCCCACCGACTGACGGCCACCGCGCGGCGGCCGGACGGGTCAGTCCAGGCCGCCCGTCCGCTTGCCGTCGGTACGGCCGCGCGCCGCCTCGAGGGCACTGGCCCACTTGCCGGCATCGAAGGCCGACTCGACGCCCGCGGCGACACGGCCGTCCGACAACCGGGTGCAGTGGTCCGACTCGACCGGGAGCAGCGTCCGTCCGTCGCGACCGACGGCACCGCACTTGCCTTGCCTGGCGACGATGGCGAGGCCGGCCTCGAACGGCCCGGCCGCGTCGAAGGCGGGCGCGATGATTACGCGACCCTGTTCGTCGAGATAGCCGAGCGCCGTACTTCCCTCGTCGCCAATGCGGAACTTCGCGGCGGAGCGCTCTTCCTGCAGCGGCCCGGCCTCGACGACCCGGGGCAGCTCGCGCACCGGACGTCCGCTCGCCTTGCTCAGCAGGACCGAGCCGGATCCGGACCGGGCAATCCAGTACCGCGGCCCGAACTCGCGGATCGACTCGTAGCGCGGCTCGACCAGGATGCGCCCGCGGCCGTCGATTCGCCCCTCGAGTATCACCTCGTCCACTGCATCCGGCCCGGACGCACGTGCCGCCCAGATGGCCAGGTGCTCGCCGTCGCGCTGCACGCGGACCAACGCCGGGGAGAGGATCTCCTCGCCGTCGCCGCCTCGGGCAAGGCCCCATCGATCGCCCCGCCGGAAGGCCGCCACTTTACGGTTGAACGGCACGAGGTCATCGAAACGCGCGGGGAAGAGCCACGCTCCATCGAGGTCCATGAGACCGCGACGGCCGTCGCGCTCGACCTCTACCATGCCGTCGTAGGTCTCGCCGATCGCGTCGAACTGCACCGGGATGCGGCGCTCGCCTGATGCATCGACGACACCCCACGCCCCCTGCCACCGGGTGCGTGGCGCCGATCAGCGCCAGTCGGCCTGCTCTTGCGACCGCGGCCAGGCCGCCCACCAGGCCTTGCGGCTCCTCGTAGGGCCCCCCTTCGATCGGCTGCAGCCGGCCTGCCTTGCGATCGAGTCGATGGAGCCTCCATCCATCCTGCGACTGCAGCCCGTAGACGCCCGACCACAACTTCAGGACCGAGTCGAACTCCCCGGGTTGAACGATCCAGCCCCGGGGAGAGGCCCACAGCCCGGTACCGTCGCTCACGCTGGCGACGACCGGTCCCGGGCCGCACGAGTCCAGGGAGACGAATCGTGCCGGGACGACCCACCTGCC